>CAZMAI010000423.1:0-2084 GCA_964564195.1 uncultured Anaerolineales bacterium
TTTTATATCCATTATTAACAAGATAACCCACAACAACACTAGAAATTAAAGTACTAAATAAAATACCACCAATCGCTATTTTAAATAACATTCCCAATGTCACAAACAAAGCCGTACCTATGATTACAAATTTCCAATTAATCGTATATTTTCAACTCCCTCTGCCCAATAAAGCACCTATAACTTTATCCCATCCATTACTAGACGCGTTTAATGCTTTATTCGACATTTTAGTAGGTGATCCATCAGGATAGAATCCAACAACTTGATCATCAACATTAATTGCCCTATTATAATATACGCCGAACCCAATAAAATCTAACGCAGCGTGGATAAGATCGTATTGTCTTTCTTCCCAAGTATTTTCGTCCTCTGGATTTATTATGTCGTCTATATTTGTCATGTTTATGGGTAGATTTGGTAGTTCAGGGGTTACTTGTACTAGCCACAAACTAGATAATCCATAAGTTTGACCTATTAAAGTATCGTTATCAGGTGGAGTTAGTGTAAGACTGATCGTATTATCAGGTATTGGTTCAAACAATCCAGTTAAATCTAAGGCTGGTCCCCAAACCCATTCTTCAGAGGGGCTTCCATTAAAAGTAGTACTACCTTTTGTACCTGTGACTTTTAATGTACCCAATGCACCAATTTGATCGGTGTATGGATTGGCATATCGGTCTGATGTTAAGAAAATTTTTCCTTTTCCATCCCATCCGAAAGTTTCTGTAAATCTTTCCCACGGATCGCCAAACCAGGAGACGGGAAAACCTAAACTAGGATCACCGTATGGAATAAAGTTTATGATAGGCTGTACTTCAAATGTTATAGTTGACCCGCAGAAATTGTTAACAGTGTTTATATCCCTTACAATACCGGTTTTAAGATCTATAACTATATAATTATAGTTATTTCCTGATTTTATTATAAGATAATTGTCTTGTGAGAATGATTTTAATGACTCGTTGTTAACATTGTAAATTTTGAGCATATCTACAAGTACAGAGCCAAATGCATCATCAACACCAAAATACTGATAAGATGAATTTGTCACACCATTCATTACGATGTATTCAATAAATGATATTGATGAAGAGGTAAGGTAGTTAAAGATCCATAACTCATCAGATGTGCCAACAGCTGTCATTCCCATAGTGTGATCAGTATCTAGGGTTAGGTATACTTCTTTTGCATCTTGATGCGTAGAAACTACAACTGGATGTGTACGACTCCACGTGACATTTAAATCAGATGATACACTTTCTGCCATAACATCATGAGCATATTCCACCATTAAAGATGTCATAAAAGTGGCATAAGCATCGCTTAAACCACCAGGGGATTGGTAAAGTGAGGATTGATTTAACCAGTAATTAAATAACTCCGTTGATATTTTTGTTGTGGCTATTGCAAAGCTATGCACACCTTCATAAGGAGTACCATTATACACGATTGTGCTTGTTCTACTAATATTATTTCCTGGGAAATTTAAAGTCTTCATGCTAGAATCATCAGGGTCTGTAAATGTGATGTTAAATCCAGAAACTCCAGGATATACTAAGTTAAATATTAAAGTATCCGTGTTAAGCCCATTATTATTATAGATGAGTTTGTCTAGTACAATGGTTCCGTTTACAATTACTTGTAATTCTTCTGCTAGATTTGTTATTCCATTGATTGTTGTTGGTATCCAGACAATACTAAGCCAAGTTACAGATTCATTTAATGGGATATTGTATGTGATATTTAATGTTTGGCCTGTGGAATTGTCTATAGCTGTACTTGTAATATTCAATACTGCTACTCCTGTGGTTATAAATCTAGTTGTGGAAACAGTTTGATTGTCAAGCGATGCGGAAACTGTAACGTTATTAGGCTGTGTGGCATTTAAATTTAAAATAGTAGAAGCACTGCCACCAAGAGTATAAGCTTGACTAATAATGGTTCCATTATTTGTAATAAAGTTTACAGGTACTCCATCTGGTATCGAATCTAGTGATAATGTATCTTCACCTTGGTTATTGTGTGCTAAATCTGCTGTTACACTTGAATTCCCACCCGAATTGGTTGTTGAAGCATTTATG
>CAZMAI010000424.1:0-2083 GCA_964564195.1 uncultured Anaerolineales bacterium
TCCACGTCGTCCCAGGCCCGCACAGGGCGGAGCACGCCGTCCGCAATGATGGCGATCGGGCTGGGGACGAGATCGATCTGTTCCAGCAGCCCCAGCTCTCTAAGCATGGCCAGCATGATGCCGCTGTTCTCGATGGCCTTGATGCCGCCATCGAACAGGTACCCCTGCTGCCAGAAGGAGTTGAACAGTCCGCCCACCTGTGGCGCCTGCTCGCATACCAGCACATGCGCGCCGGCGCGGGTGAGATAGGCTGCGGCGGTCAGGCCAGCAAGGCCCGCGCCGATGATGATGGCGTCGTAGGAGCGATTAGTCGAGTAACTGTACATCATCTACGTCCTTTCGGGCCCCATCTGGCGCGATTATAGTGCCGGCGAGCAGGCTGACAAGCCCCATATGGCGGCGGCCTTGACGGGAGCGACGGCGCGCAATAGCATAGAGAAGGATAGGCACCGGTAGCCTGGCGCGAAACATCCCGTTACCTGTAAGAAGGAGCCCAACATGGTCAAGATGGTACTCATCGGCGGGGGCAGCCCCTTTACCCCCTCGATCTTTCAGGCGATCACCGAGAACGCCAAGGCGCTCGACGGGAGCGAGGTGTTCCTGTTCGACATCAAGGACACCCGCCTCGAGCAGATGAAAAAAGTGGGCGAGGTGCTCACCTCCCGCGCAGGGATGAAGGTGACGGTCAAGACGGGCACCGACGTCCGCGCCGCGTTCGACGGTGCCGATTTTGTGTTCCCGGGCTACCGCGTGGGGGGCATGGAGGCCTACCGTCAGGATAATGTGATCCCCACCCGCCACGGGATCTGCGGCGACGAGACCATGGGCCCCGGCGGCACGTTCATGGCGCAGTGCACCATCCCCGCCACCGTGGGGTATGCGCGGCTCATGGAGGAGATCTGCCCGGAGGCCTGGGCGATCAGTTACGTCAACCCAACCAATATGGTCGCGGAGGGGGTGCTGCGCGCCACTCACGCCAAGTTCATCGCGATCTGCGACTGCTGGCCCGGGTTCAAAGAGTACCTGAGCCTGTTGCTCGACGTTGAGGAAAAGGACCTCACCGCCCGCGCCATGGGTGTCAACCACCTCACCTGGCTCACCGAGGTCTCGGCGGGCGGCAAGGACCTGTACCCGCTGCTCAAGGAACGGGTCATGGCCCAGGTCCCGGAGGGCGAGTCGCCCGATGACTGGTCCTTTGCCAGAAAGCACCTGGATACCTACGGCTATATGTTGGTGTGCTCCGGGCACCCGAACATGCTCTGGGAGCACGACGCGACCATGAACGAGCGCCGGGACCGCTGGGAGGACCCCGGGATCGGCGGCTGGTTCGATCGCGTCGAGAATCACTGGAAGTTCATCGACGAGATGATCGCTGGCGCACCGTACGACGAAAAGCGCCAGTGGCTGCGCATGCATCACCCGCGGCACGCCATCGGTATCGCCACCAGCATCGTGGCCAACGAGGGGCGCGAGTGGGGAGGCATGAACTACTGGAACCGCGGCTCGATCTCGAACCTGCCCGATGACGCCGTGGTCGAAGGCGCATGTGTCGTCGGCGCGAACGGCCCCACCCCGCTGGCCCTGGGCCTGCTGCCGCGCCCGTTCGTTGGGCTGGTGATGCACAACATCACCTGGCAACACCTGACCGTGGATGCGGCGCTCACAGGCAACAAAAAGACCCTGTACCAGGCGATTTTGGCCTCACCCTATGTGCACGATATGAAGGCTGCGCGCCAGATCATGGAGGAACTCCTGGTCGCGCACGCCGGCCTGATGCCGCAATTCGAGTAGAGCCCTCACCCCGCGCAACCGCAGGTTGCGTCCCCCTCTCCCGTCAACGGGAGAGGGGTGACGTCAGCCGTTTCCGCTGGAGGATCATCATGCCAAGGTTTGAACCGATTGTACGGAACGTAACCATCAGCCGCGAGGACATGGCCCGCCTGCTGGCGATGCCGCTGGACGAGATGGACGCCTGGAGCCCGGTGAACGTCCGCGTGCTGGACCCCTGGCGCGCCGTGATGGAGGCCATGGCCCAGATCATGGTCGACTGCATCAAAGAGAACAACGCGGCGGGGCGCATCAC
>CAZMAI010000425.1:0-2082 GCA_964564195.1 uncultured Anaerolineales bacterium
GGAGCCGCTCCGCCGCGCGCAGTACGTCCTCATGGGTGATCCCTTTGCGGATCAGGCGGCGCAGCCGCTCCGAGCCGGCCTCTGGTGCGATGGTGATGGAGCGGCTGCCGGAGGCCTCCAGGGCGTCGATCAGGCTCTCTGCCAGGGGCCGCACGCGCAGCGATGACACGGAGATGGCGGCGCCCATCTTGGAGAGTCTGGCCGCGAGCTCATCGATCTGCGTATGATCCGAAACAGCAGCGGCGACCAGGCCGAGCTTTTCCCTCCAGCGCAGGCCCTGCCGCGCCTGGTCGAGAATGTTGTCCAGCGAGCGCTCGCGGTAGGGGCGGTAGAGGCTCCCTGCCAGACAGAACCGGCAGCCGTGGACGCAGCCCCGCGAGATCTCGATCAGGTGCATGTCCCCGAACTCGGCCCGGGGGGCCAGGATCTGCGTTTGGGTGGGGTAGGCATCCAGATCACCGAGCTGTAGGCGCTGCACAGGCTGATCACCGGTGATGGATGGCACGAGGACGCCCGGCAGGGCTGCCAGGGCGGCGAGCGTGTCCGCGCGGTCGGTATCCCAGATCCCGCGTAGCGCCTGTGCCAGATCCTCAAGCACCGGCTCGATCTCGCCGATCAGGATCGCGTCCGCCAGGCCCATGAGCGGCGCCGGGTTGGCCGAGACCGCTGGTCCCCCAAGCAGCACCAGCGGGTGCGTCGCGTCGCGTTCGGCGGCGCGCGGCGGGATGCCTGCGCGGCGCAGCATATCGATCAGGTGGAAATAGTCCATCTCAAAGGAGAGCGATGCGGCCACCACGGCAGCGTCCGAGATGGGCCGCCCGGACTCGAGCAGGAGTCCCGGGCTGCCTGATTGTGGCCCGCGGTCCAACCAGGCAAAGGCGCGCTCCGCCAGCAGGCCTGGCTGTGCGTTCAATAGCCCGTACAGGGCGTGCATCGCCAGGCTGGACATCCCGACGCCGTAACCGTTGGGGTAGACCAGCGCGATGGGCACGCGCCCGCCCCAGTCGCGCACCACCGCGCCCGTCTCGCTCTGCGCATAGTCTCGGGCCATCTCTACGTCGCGTCGTGCCATGCTCGCATCCTTTCCGATAAACGATGATAGCGGGGGCGTTGGGGGGTGTCAAAGGTCCGTCTTGGGCGGACGGTGCTCCTGACGATGACCAAAGCCTCGTAATGCGTAAACTTGCTGTACGGGGCAGTCGATGGTATCATCATCAAGGCGAGTGGGCCAGGCGATCGCGGGCACCCATCGCGGTGTTCGAGGAAAGTCCGAACTCCCCAGAGCACGATGCTGGATAACGTCCAGGCGGGGCGACCCGACGGCACAGTGCAACAGAGAGGAGATTGCTGTACGATGGAGGGCTCCGGCCCGACATCGTCAGCGAGGGTGAAACGGTGGTGTAAGAGACCACCGGCGGACCGGGCGACCGGGCCGGCCAGGCAAACCCCATCGGGAGCAAGACCAAGCATGAGGCGTCCCGGGCAACCGGGACAGGGGCTGCTCGTTCCAGGCCTCGGGTAGGTCGCAGGAGGCGTCGAGCAATCGGCGTCCCAGATAGATGATCGCCGGCGGCGTGGAGACATGCCGCAACAGAATTCGGCTTACCGGCCCACTCGCCGCAAGCCAATCCCCACCTCTTGGCTTTCTGACTGTTCATCCCCGGGGGGTGCCCATGCCCAACATCGTTCGCGTCAAGATCTGCTGCATCAGCAGCCTGCGGGAGGCCCGGCTGGCGAGCGCCTACGGCGCCAACGCCCTGGGGCTGGTCTCGGCCATGCCCAGCGGGCCGGGCGTCGTTTCGGATGAGATCATCGCGCAGGTGGCCCGCGCTACCCCTCCCGGTATCACGCCGGTGCTGCTCACCGCCGAACAGGACGCTCCCGCGATTGTCGACCAGCAGCGGCGGCTGCGCCCGCGCGCCATTCAGCTGGTGGACTATGTGGCGCCCGAAACCTTTGCAGAGTTGCATGCTGCGCTGCCAGGCGTGACCCTGGTGCAGGTGATACACGTCATGGAACCATCAAGTCTGGATGAAGCCCTGGCGGCGGCCGGGCACGCCGATGCCCTGCTGCTCGACTCGG
>CAZMAI010000426.1:0-2076 GCA_964564195.1 uncultured Anaerolineales bacterium
GATGGCGTCGCCCTGGCCGACATCCAGGGCGTATACGTGCAGCCGGCCATCGGGCATCGAAAGGACGCCCAGCCAGAGCAACCCCGTCACCACACCTGCCCCAACAAGGCCAAGCAACTGGCGAGCGTCGATTTGCGTTGTTCTATCCTCCCCGGGCTTGCGGGAGGGAAGGCGCCACACCAGTACCATCAAGAGCAGGTATAGAAGCCATGCAGCGGGGGGAGATAGCCTCGGCAGTGACAGCGACGCCCATGAGATGGAGCCGATCCACCGGGCAACGATGATCGTCCATCGCAGCGGAAGCCACAGGGCGTAGGCCAGGACGCGGCCGGCTCCAGGCATCAACACGCTGGCAAATACGACGGCGGCGCCCGGTATGAGGATGAGAGGCTGCAAGGGCAGAACCAGGAGATTGGCCAGAAGCGCCAGCAGCGAGATGCGCTGAAAGTGCGCCCAGATGATGGGGAGCGTGAACAACTGGGCGGCGCAGGTCGTCAGGAGAGTCTCACCGATGATCTGTCTGAAGGCTGGCGGACTGTCGCCGCTGGTGCCTTGGACAAAGGTGTCCATAGTGGCCGCAAGCCTGGGTTGAAGCAGGATCAGCGCCATCGTCGATGCAATCGACAGCTGGAAACTGATGCTGTGCAAGAGCAGCGGATTCACCGCCACCATGAGCAGAGCGGATAGAGCCAGGCTGGCCGGTGGCCACTGGCGCCGGCCAGCCAGCTGCGCCAGCACGTACATCGTGCTCATGATGGCCGCACGGACAACGGGCGGTGAGGGACCCACCAGGAGTACAAAGGCCAGCAGCACCAGCAGGCCAACTCCCAGGCTCACCCAGCGATGGATCATTCGGGTCGAGGCGACAAACCAGGCCTGGAGGAGGATGCTGATGTTGTAGCCGGATATGACGATGATATGGGTGAGGCCCGCGACGCGAAAGGCTTCCGCCAGATCCTCGGACAGTGTGTGGTCGAGCCCAAGCAGGATGCCCTGTAGCAGCCCCGCCTCGGGGTGGGGCAGGATCTGCTCGATGCGCTGGCGCAAGAGCGAGCGGGCGCGGGATAACGTGCGCAAGAAGCAGCTGCCACCGTAACCGGGCAGCACTTCGATCTCGGCGCCGCGCATCGTGGACCCGATGCCCTGAGAGGCCAGGTACTCGCGATAGTCAAAGCCTTCCAGAATGGCAGGCGTCTCCAGTTTGCCGGTAACAGCCAACCGCTGGCCGTAGCTGTAGTGCGGGTAGAGTGCCGTCGTGATCAGTACGGCGCCTCGCACTGGAACGGTCTCGCCCGAGGTGGTGATGGTCTCGGCCGTGAGCGCGACCTGCTGACGTGTCTCTCGCCTTACAGGGTCGGAGGAGATGAATCCTTCGATGAGCAGGGATCCAGTCTCGTTGTAGTAGGAAAGATCGCCGGGCCTGGAGACGGGCTGCGCGGTCTGCCACCGCCAGTACCCGGCCAGCGCGATGAGCAGGAGGATGGCGGCCCGCCGGCGCATCGGGTGAGGCCACTCGAGTACGGCGATGCAGGCTCCCCAAACCGCCAGCATGCCAAGAACCAAGGCGGGCATCGGGACAATGTCTGCCAGAACCATGCCCGCCACAAAGGCCAGGGTCACATAGACCAGCATCATCTGTGCGTGGCCTTGGCGGATCTGAGCCGGGCGCTGCTTTTGCCGCTCTCGATCACTATGCTATAATCCCGCTGGCAATGGATCACGAACGATGGATGCGGGAGGCGCTCGTCGAGGCCGAGCTGGCCGCGGCGGAGGGGGAGATCCCCGTCGGCGCGGTCGTCGTACTCGATGGCGCGATCATCGGGCGGGGCCACAACCGCAAGGAATCGAGCGCCGATCCCACCGCCCACGCGGAGATTGTCGCCATTCGCGAGGCCGCGGTCAACCGGGGCGCATGGCGGCTTGCGGGCGCGACGCTCTACTGCACGCTCGAGCCCTGTACCATGTGCGCTGGTGCGATGGTGAACGCCCGTATCGATCGCCTGGTCTATGCCGTGCGCGACCCCAAGACCGGTGCCGCTGGCTCGGTGTATGACATTGTGCGGTCCCCGTGGCTCA
>CAZMAI010000427.1:0-2072 GCA_964564195.1 uncultured Anaerolineales bacterium
AAACCGAAACGTAACCGGTCTGTTGCAGCTTGTCGAGAATGAGATCGAGCCGTTCTTGACGATACAATCTTCTGGCCATAGTCGCTTTCATCTTCTTTCTATTATGTGCTACCTGATGCTGTGATTTTAGCACCCCCACTATGGTGCGTCAATCCGCACAAGCCGCACATATCCGCCATATTGCTTAGGCGCCTAATCATTGCGACGGCGCCAGCAAAAAAGCTTTCACTCGGGCAAGGGCCACGTGGCCGGTGCCAGTGCTGTCGAAAACAAGCACAACCAGGATCGCTACCGCCATAGCATGTGGCTGAGTGCATTGTGCCGGGCGACCAGCTCGGGCACATCCACGGTGACCAGGATGCCGTTCTCCGCCACAACCCGCCCGTTGATGATGCTCAGGCTCACCCGGCCGGGCACGCACAACAGCAACGCCCCCAGCGGGTCGGCCTGTGCCCCGGCCAGCTCCAGCGCATCCAGATCGTAGCCGATCAGGTCGGCGGCCATCCCCGGGGCCAGCGCGCCGATGTCGTCGCGGCCCAGCACCGCCGCCCCGCCCAGCGTGGCCATCTCCAGCGCCTCGCGGGCCGAAAGAGCCTCCGCGCCCCCGGCCACGCGCTGCAGCAGCAGAGCCTGCCGGGCCTCGGCCAGCATGTTGTTCGAGTCGTTGCTGGCAGAGCCGTCCACCGCCATGCTGACACGCACGCCAGCATCCAGCATCGCCCGCACCGGCGCGATCCCCGAGCCCAGGCGCATGTTGCTGGAGGGGCAGTGCGCCACGCCCGTGCCAGTCTCGGCCAGCAGCGCGATCTCCTCGGCGGTCAGGTGCACCGCGTGGGCCCACCAGACATCGGGGCCTACCCAGCCCAGCGAAGCCATATAGGCCGCCGGCCGCATCCCCACCCGCTCCAGCGTGTAGGCCTCCTCGTCCTTTGTCTCGGCCACGTGGGTGTGCAGCAGCACGCCGTGCTCCCGCGCCAGCTCGGCCGAGCGACGCATCAGATCCTCCGAGACATTAAAGGGCGCACAGGGCGCCACGGCGATGCGGCACATGGCATAGCGCGCCGGATCGTGCCAGCGCTCGATGGCGCGTTGCGTCTCGCGCAGCAGGGCGTCCTCATCCTCCACAGAGTTGTCCGGGGGCAGGCCGCCCTCGGACTCGCCGATGGACATGCTGCCACGGCAGGGGTGGAACCGCACGCCCAACTCGCGGGCGGCGCGAATCTCGTCGTCGATACTGGCGCCGTTGGCGTACAGGTAGAGGTGATCGCTGATAGTGGTGGCGCCGGTGAGCACCAGTTCGGCCATGGCCGTCTTGGCGCTCACATACACCATCTCGGGCGTCAGCCAGTTCCAGCGGGGGTAGTGGCTCACGAGCCAGTCAAAAAGCTTGGCATCCTGCGCCTGCGGCAGCGCCCGCGTCAGCGACTGGAAGAGGTGATGGTGCGTGTTGACCATCCCAGGCAGGATGACCAGGTGGGAGGCGTCGATGGTGCTGAGCCCCGGCGCGCGCCGCCAGGCATCCGCAAGCTCACCCGCGGGCCCCACCCAGCGGATGACGCCGTCCTCGATCAGCACCGAGCCATCGGGGATCTCGCGCCGGTCAGCGTCCATGGTGGCCACGAGCCGGGCGTTGTCGATCAGTAATGTGGTCATGGTATCCTCCTGGGGTGTGCACGGCGCACACCTACGGTTCCAACCGGGGCCGCGTCCATGCTATACTGCAACGGTCACGCAAATAGCGGGGAGAAGCATGAACTCTGACGGCACACGGCTCATATTCTGGCTCGATCTCCTGGTCCTGATGGTCGGGATCGGTGCGGCGATGCTCGGCAAGTGGGACTTTGTCCTGGCGATGGCCATCGCCCTGCTCTTGATGAACGGCTACAACACCCTCTGGAACCAGTGGCGCAAGGGATGAACGATACGCCTCATACCCCCGCGCCCCGCAACCGGCCCGCCTGGCTCACCTATGAGTTGCCCCTGTTCGCCTGCCTGGCGCTGATCTGGATCCTCTCGGACCAGCCCTCGCTGCCCGGCCCCGGCGAACGCGGCAGCCTGATCCGCGACGTTTT
>CAZMAI010000428.1:0-2064 GCA_964564195.1 uncultured Anaerolineales bacterium
CACACGGGCGCGTACCACTGAGCCAGGCGCTCGCCGCCCCAGATGTCATTGACCAGTACATCCAGCCGGCCCTGTTCGCGCTCGATGCGCCCCACGACGCCGCGGACCTGCGCCACATCCAGATGGTCGGCGCCAATGGCGATTCCGGTGCCCCCGGCGGCCGTCACCAGGTCAGCCGTCTCCTCGATGGTCTCTGGCCGGTCATACTCCGAGCGCCGGCCCCGGGTGGAGCGTCCGGTGCAGTACACCGTGGCGCCCGCCGCGCCCAGCTCCACGGCAATCCCCCGTCCGGCACCGCGCGTGGCGCCCGCCACCAGGGCAACACATCCGTGCATATCTGCCGGCATGTCACACCTCCTGTGTGCTGGAGCTTTCCGCGCCCGAGCGGCCGTCAAAGAATCGCTGGTAGGTCACACCGTCCTTGGCATCGTCATAGTAGCGCGGCATGACATAAGCCGCGACAAACTCGCAGGCCTCGTAGAACGCGCGCCCGCGCAGATTGTCCACCGGCGTGTCCAGGTAGATGCCCCGCGCGCCCTGCGTTCGGGCCCAGGCCTCGGCCTCTGCCACCAACGCTCGTGCGATCCCGCGGCGGTGGCAAGCGGGGTCCACCGCCAGCCACTGGATCTGCGCCAGGGCGTTCCAGGCGTGGTACTCGACGGCGCAGAAACCCGACGGGACACCGTCCAGCAGGGCGACGTTGACGCTCGCGTCCGGCCGCCCGGGCAGCCCGGCCGCCGCCCTCTCCGAACCAGCTATGTAACGCTCCTCCCAGCCGATGGCCAGCAGGATGCGCCGGATGTGGGGGAGATCGGAAGTGGCAACGGCTCGGATGGTCAGGATGACAGCAGGCTCCGTCATGGGCCTAGACACTTTCGTCAAAGTAGTCGTTATCAACCCGCTTGACGGGGTAGGTGGCCAAGGTAGAGACACCCACATCGTGCTCGATCATCAGGTTGGTGAGTTCAACGCCGTCGATGAGCACGATCTTAACACCGATGTTGGCGACGTAGCGCCGTGCCGCATCGGTGAACGTCGAAGTCGTGATGTAGATCCCCTTACTGGCTTTCTGCCCAGCAAGCGCACCCGCGAATTGCATGAGAGCCGGACCGCCAACGGCGTTGCTGTCCCAGCGCTTGGCTTGAATGTACACGACATCGAGGCCAAGCTTGTCCTCCTTGATGATGCCATCGATGCCCTCATCACCTGAGCGCCCTATGGCTCTGCCTGCATCGGCACGTGAGCCTCCATAGCCCATCTTCACAAGCAGTTCTACCACCACCCGCTCGAAAAAGGAGGGCGACCCGGTCTTGAGTCGGGAAAGAAGGTCATCGGCGAGTTCGGCGTGCAGATTCTCATAAGCGGATTCGAGGGCCTCCAGCGGCGTGACCTCGGGCGCCTCAATGGCGTTGCTGACATCGTTGCCGGGAGGCTTACCAGATCGTGTGCCCCTCAGATTCTGAAAAGCTATGAACTCGGGGTACTGCTTGAGAAGCTTGACGTCTATGGACGAAGGCTTGGATCGAAGCAACTCCCTGCCTCGCTCAGTGATGCAGTAGTGACCGCGCCGCGTCGACTTGAGAAGCCCTGCCTTCTTCATGTAGGTAGCAGCCCAACCGACGCGATTCGTGAAGGTGGACTGCGTGCCACTGGGTAGCATCTCACCGACATCAGCGTCCGTTAGGTCAAGTTCTCTGGCAAGGACATCGACGGCTTCGCTGGTCGACGTCTCGTGAGCAGTTGATGTATGCCTTAGAAGAGGCAACATCAAGCTCTGATAATCCGGAACTGCCATTTGGCGCCCTCCTGCTGAGCCGCATACTGGTCGACGTATCAAGCATACCGTGACCTGGTAGGCCACGCAACCTCGGTGACAGAGACCCGTCCGACCGTCGCTAGGTCGGGCAGCCACTTGTGATTGGGTCTTGTCACAGTGAACGGCAGGCGTCAGTCCTGATCCCCGTCGCAATCACGATATCCTCGGTGATCCAACGGATACCGTGCTGCGAAAAGTACTCTCGCGTGCGAGCGGAATCTCGCGCGATGGCGTCAGGCGGAAAGCGC
>CAZMAI010000429.1:0-2060 GCA_964564195.1 uncultured Anaerolineales bacterium
GAGATGATGCCACGCACTGTCGTTGCACGCAGGATCATCGGGCGGCAGGAAGGCTGGGCATTGAGGAAGGCCACTGCAGTGACGGTTGCGAGTCAGGCCCTCCAGACGCTGGCCTGGTCGATGCGGCATGATCCAGCCAGCGTACACTACCTGCCCAATGGCCCGCGGGAATGGTCTGCAGGCCATAGAGAGGCGACCCGTGCGCGGCTGGGCGTCGGTGCCGAACCGGTGGTACTCTTGTACACGCGCTTTTTTGAGTATGACGTCGAGCGTGCAGCGGACATCTTCCGACTGATCCTGGAGCAACGCCCCGAGACGCGTCTGCTGGTAGTGGGGCAAGGGCTCCGCCCCGCCGACGAGGAACGTTTCTACGGCTCTCTCGAGAGGCGCGAGCCGTCCGGGGCAGTGATCCGTGCCGGATGGGTTACGGAGGACGACCTGCCCGGGTATTTCGCGGCGGCGGACGTGGCTCTGTATCCCTTTGATGACACCCTCATCAACCGCACCAAATGCCCTGTCAAGCTCACCGATCTGCTCTATGCTGGCGTTCCGGTAGTGGCTGATGCCGTCGGGGAGATTGCGTCGTACATCCGTCATCGCGAGACTGGTCTTCTGGTACCTGATCGCACGCCAAAAGCGATGGCAGACGCCGCCCTGGAACTGCTGCAAGACGGACCTTTGGCGGAGCGGCTCTCAAAGCAGGCGGCGCACACGATGCGTGCGCAGTACTCCTGGAGCACCCGCGCCGCTCAGCTGCAGGAGATTTATGAGCATCTGCTGGCATGAGCGAGCGCGATCCGCAAGTGGTATACACGATCGAACAGGAAAAGGCAGGTACAGCGATGGATAGACTCATGCCCGAGAAGCGGCTCTCTCTGCTGGCCCCACCGCAGGGGCGGGTCACCTTTGTCATGGACACCGACACCTACAACGAGATCGATGACCAGTTCGCGCTGGTGTACGCCCTGCTATGCCCGGAGCTGAATCTGGAGGCGGTGTACGCTGCGCCGTTCCACAATAGCCGGTCGTCCGGGCCGGCCGACGGCATGGAAAAGAGCTATGAGGAGATCCTGCGCATTCTCGAGATCATGAATGTGTCACCGGATGGCCTGGCCCATCGAGGCGCCACAGCCTATCTGCCCGGATACGGTGAGCCCGTAGAGAGCCCGGCTGTCCGCGACCTGATCGCCCGGGCGCGCGCGCGTAGCGAGACGCCTCTGTATGTTCTGGCATTGGGGGCCATCACCAACGTGGCCTCGGCCATTCTGCTGGCGCCGGACATCCTGGACAAGGTCGTCGTCGTCTGGCTGGGTGGCCACCCGCCCTACTGGCCCGAAACGCGAGAGTTCAATCTCAAGCAGGACGTTGCGGGCGCGCAGGTGCTCTTCGATTCGGGTGCGGCTGTGGTACAGATCCCCTGCGCCCTGGTAGCGGAGCAATTGCGGACGACGCTCCCAGAGATGGAGCACTATGTTCGCGGGCGCGGTGTGATCGGGGACTATCTGTACGGTATCTACCGCGACTATGTGCCCGAGTCCCTTGCACATTCCAAGGTCATCTGGGATATCAGTACGGTCGGCTATCTGGCCGCGTCCGGCAGCATGCAATCAGATCTCCATCCTGCTCCCGTGCTCTTGCCGGATGTCACCTGGGGTCCTGTGGACGATTCGCGCCACCCGATACGCATCATCCGGCACATTGACCGGGACGCGATCTACGGTGATCTGTTCTCCAGGCTCGCGCGCGCCTCTGGAGCGAAGGTGTAAGTCACGAGGACCATACCCGGGCTCGGCTAATGTTGATCCGAGCCCGGGCCCTGTCATCGATTACGCTGGCCTGACGCAGATGTCCTCACATCCGATGCGCCCTTCCTCCAGCACGATGGCGATGGCGCCATCCTGGAGGTCACTTTCGTCCGTGAGGTCAAAGACCACCTCATCGTTCACGCGTCCCACCAGTCGGCTGCCTGATACGGTCAGCGCCAGGCGGTACGGCGTATAGAGTGACCATCGCAGGGGGGCTGAGGCGAGTACCGTCCTGCCGTAGCGCTCGCGCACCAG
>CAZMAI010000430.1:0-2055 GCA_964564195.1 uncultured Anaerolineales bacterium
CAACTCGCGCCTACAGGCACAATACAGGCCAAGTGGCTCGAGATCGCGCTCGGCCAGGCGACGCAGAGCGCTAAGGGCCATGGAACGGCTGGTGCGTACACGTCAGGTGAATCTCTGTGAAAAGAGCAGTGCCCCGCCGAGATAGCGATCGCCGGCCTCAGATGAGTAAACACTCCGACGCTGCTGTCACCGAACGGAGGGACGCAGCGCTGTCCGGGACGGACGTCAGCGCGCTCGAGCCCACGCTCCGCACCGGGACCGTGGACCCTGCCGCCATCGCGCGTCTACAGCATCGCGTCGGTAACCGGCGCCTGGCCTCGGCGCTGGCGGCACGACGCACTTCCACCGTCCGGCGCGCACCCCTCACCCCTGAGGAACGAGAGCAGAACCTGATGAATGCGCCCTATGCCGGAAACGAGCGCCTGGAGCAGGTCTATGACAACAACCCCATGATGCGGCGCGGCGAAGAGGGCGACCCTGTGGCCATCGTCCAGCAGGGACTGCTCGATGACGGCATCCTGCTGCCGGTGAGCACGGAGAACGGCAGCGGCCCGCCGGACGGCATCTTTGGCCCTGAGACGGCCCGGGGGGTGCGCGAGTTTCAGGAGCGGTACAGCCTGCAGGTCGACGGCATTGTCGGCCGCGAGACGCTTGGGCATCTGGACCTGCTGGCGAACACACGGCGGACACCACCTGGCGGCGAGGTAGAGCCCACCGGCCCCGAGCCCGAGATCCCGCCCTTGTCCACGCCCGAGTTCATCATCGACGTGCTGCAGCGCGCGGATGCCGACATGCTGAACCGGCTGCGGCGCGACACCGCATTTCTGGACGGGATTCAGGAGCTATTTTCACCCGAGGAGTTCGGCAGGGCCGCCGCGTGTTTTTGCCTGGTCATGCCGGACGATGTGCAACACCCCGGCGAGTCCAAGACCGAAGCACTCCGCATCCTGTCTGCCCAGATGGCGGGCGACAAGGCCGTTACCCGCAGAGCCATCGAGCGTGTGCGCGGCATGGTCATCCCGGCCAACCGCCTCACAACCGACTATGCCCCCTTTGACCGGTTGCGTGGCACATCCACCGGCGACGGGCGCACCTGGGACACGGTGCGTGGCATTGGCAATACGCCGTTGGGTGAGCTGCGCTACAGCTCCATGCCCGAAGAGAACCTGCTGGGCATCCCCTGCACGGCTACTTACACGCCAACCAGTGGCCCCACCGCAGGGGTGCCGCAGACGCTGGGGCAATATCCCGAGGGCTATTCCGTGGCTACGCACGAAGTCGCCCACTCGCTGCAGGGGGCGGCACTGACAGAAGAGGACAACGAGACGATCCAGGACGCCTATGATGATCGCAAGACTGCGGCGACCGCAGACCCCACCAACCCGGATATGTGGGTCGATGGGCGCGAGGGTTGCTATGCCTCTACGAACGTGGCCGAGTTCTACGCCCAGCTCTCCAACGCCTATCTGGGCACCAACGGCGGCACGGACCCGACCACAGGCGACACCCGCCATAACGGCAAAGACTGGGTGCGGTCGCATGAGCCCGAGGTGTACGAGATCCTGGAGAGAGTGTATGCTGGCAGCGAACTGGAGGGCACCAACCCTGTAAGTGCTCCACTCACGGAAGGCGGTGACACGCCCACGCCCGAGGGTGGAGGGACGACCCCGTAGGCATCGACGACCATCGGAGGCCGACCGACATGCTGAACAAACTGAACGCCCGCGCCATCCGGCGGTTCCATCTGTACCATGAGGGCCTGCACGCGGCCACGGTGTCCGACGAGCCGGGCCAGCTGATCTCCACCGCTGGCCCGCCCACCGGAGGGCCGCCGGCCCACCCCTGGATTCACTTTATCTCGTACCAGGCGGTCTATGAGAGCGAGCTTTCGGGGCTGCTCCAGCAGGCGAACGGCTTTGACGACTATCTGATGCTGGTGCTCCAGGCGGGCTACGACATCGGCTCGGACGATGTCCGGGCGATGAAATCCCACGGCTCTGGTGCGCGTCTGCTCGATGGTTGCACCCCAGTGGGCGCATGCTGGGCCAGCGGTGG
>CAZMAI010000431.1:0-2054 GCA_964564195.1 uncultured Anaerolineales bacterium
GTAAAGCGCTCGTTCCCCAGCAGCGCAGTGACCCTCTCCAGCTCTTTGGCCACCGTCTCCAACTCGCGGCCCAATCGCTCCCGTTCACGCTCCAGGTCCACCAGGGCCTCCAGAGGCAGAAATGCCTCATAGCCCGAAGTCACCAGCGCCAGCGCCTTGGCCGGTGCTGCCGCCAATCGCTCAGCGATCTCCAGCTGGCCCTGATCGATTCGCGCCAGTGACGAGAGCACAGCGGCCTGAAGGGTAATGAAGTCAGTTAGCGGACCGGCCGCGATGATGGCGGCAATACGGCGCCCCGGATCGACTTCGTACTCGGTGCGAGCGTTACGGATGGAGCGCACGAGATCCATCAGGCCGGTCATGCGCTCGCTGGCGGCCGCGTCCTGTGGCCCTGCCGTGGGCCAGGCCGCGACGATCAGCGCCTCGCCTTCGTGAGGCAGGTACTGCCAGAGCGCCTCGGTGACAAAGGGCATGTAGGGGTGCAGCAACCGCAGGGCGCCATCCAGCACATAGACCAGCACGCGGCGGGCGGCGTCCGCTGCCGCCTGGTCCTCACCGCGCAGTCGCGTCTTGCACATCTCGATGTACCAGTCGCAGTATTCGCCCCACAGGAACTCGTAGATTTGGCGCCCGGCCTCGCCCAACTGGTAGTTCTCAATCAGGCGCGTCGCATCGGCCACCAGCGTATGGTACCGGCTGATGATCCACCGGTCGGCATCGTCATCAAAGCTTCCGGGATCAAGCACGCCAGAAGATGCGTACTGATCGGGGTTCTCCGCCAGGTTGCTCAGCACAAAGCGCGCCGCCTGCCAGATCTTGTTGCAAAAGTTGCGGTTGGCCTCGATGCGGCTCTCGGCCAGCTTCATGTCGTTGCCCGGCGTCGAGCCAGTGAGCAGCGTAAAGCGCAGCGGATCCAGGCCATACTCCTCGATGATGAACAGCGGATCGTAGCGCTCGATGTTCTCCATGGACTTGCTGATCTTGACGCCCTGCTCGTTGCGCACCACCCCGTGCAGGTAGACGGTATGGAATGGCACCTCACCGGTAAAATGAATGCCCAGCATGATCATCCGAGCTACCCAGAAAAAGATAATGTCATAAGCCGTCTCGAGCACCGAGGTAGGGTAAAAGTAGGCCAGGTCCTCGGTTTGATCGGGCCAGCCCAGCGTGGAAAAGGGCCACAGTCCGGAAGAGAACCAGGTGTCGAGCACGTCCGAGTCCTGGCGCAAAGCCGCCGAGCCACATTTGGGGCAACTCTCAGGGTCCTCACGGGCCACGATCATCTCGCCGCAGGTCTCACAATACCACACCGGGATGCGGTGCCCCCACCAGAGCTGGCGCGAGATGCACCAGTCGTGGATGTTCTCCATCCAGTTGTAGTAGATCGCGTTGAACCGTTCGGGCACGATGCGGATGCGCCCGTCGCGCACCGCCTCAATGGCGGGCTCCGCCAGGATATCCGCACGCACGAACCACTGCGTGGAGATGCGCGGTTCTACTACGGTGGCGCAGCGCTGGCAGTGTCCCACGGCATGTTCATAGGGCTGGACCTTGATCAGGTCGCCGGCCGCCTCGATATCCCTGACGATGTTCTCGCGGCAGGTATACCGGTCCTGGCCTGCATAGGGCCCCGCAGCCTCGTTCATGGTCATGTCGTCGTTCATGACGTTGATGATCGCCAGGCCGTGACGCTGTCCGATGCCATAGTCCACCGGATCATGGGCCGGGGTCACTTTGACGGCGCCTGTGCCGAACTCGCGCTCCACCGCGTCGTCCGCCAACACAGGGATCAGCCTACCGATCACGGGCAGGCGCAACTTGCGCCCGATCAGCGCCGTGTAGCGCTCATCCTCGGGATGCACCGCCACAGCCGTGTCGCCCAGGATAGTCTCAGGGCGGGTGGTGGCCACCGTGATGGAAGCGTCGCCCTCCTCGGTCCAGTAGCGCACGTACCAGAGATGCCCGCCCGTGGCCTCGTGCTCTACCTCCAGGTCAGAGATGGCCGTGCCGCAACGCGGGCACCAGTTGATCAGGTACTCGCCGCGATAGATCAG
>CAZMAI010000432.1:0-2044 GCA_964564195.1 uncultured Anaerolineales bacterium
AGAGACCAGCACCCCTTGTTTCGACCGGGTCATCGCGGCCACCGGCTGCGGCGGATATTTCACTGCAGTGAAATATCCGCGGGAAAAGCACTCGATTCGCTTGCCTTATAGGTTATCCTGTTCTCTGTAGGCTGTGCACAAGACCGCTCTCCCGAGAACTGCCGCCGGCGTTCGCACCCACCCCAGGAGACCGCCATGTCTATACAAACCGCTAACCGTGAGACCTACACCCCCTGCTTCGACTGGGTCATCGAGGCCACCGGCAGCCAGTCTACCGCGCTCACCTATGGCGTGGTCTGGCGCTATGCGCAAATGTCCGACGCGCGCTGCTATGCCAGTTGCAGCCGGCTGGCCTCGCAGCTCGCCTGGTCGCGTCAGAGCGTGATGCGGCATCTGCGGCGGCTCCTGGCGAGCAAACTGATTGTGTGCGCCAACCCGGACGCTCCGGGCGTCACCCGGCAGTATCTGCCCGTGAGCCGGGAGGAATGGATGGCGCGGCACCAGGCGCTGGAGGTTCCCCCATCGGAGGCCGGGGTCGCGCCGTCTGAGCTCGCGTCCCATGGCGAGGCAGCACATGCGGAGGACGTGAGGGGCGTGTCTCAACCCGTCGCGCCAGACCCGGTGCCCGCGCAGGAGCATACCATCCTGAGCGCGGCGCCAACGCAACGCTCTGAGGGTGTCACAGAGGATGACAGCCCCTGTCACAGGCCGTCACAGGGACCTGTACCAGATACTGACACAAGGAATACCACCAGGAATACCAAAAGACACAAAGGCACGTCGCAGCGCCGTGATCCCCGCATTCTGCTTTTGCGCAAACTCACTGGACGGCTGCCACCGGCGGTGTTGCAGGCGCAGGTGCTCTCCGCCCTGGGGTCTGCGCCCGATGCAGAGCGCCTGGCGGAATGCTACCGCGCCTGGTGCGCCCGAGGCTACAACCCGATGAACTATGCCTGGCTGTTCGACTGGTACACAGGAGGCCGGATACCCGCGGCTCCGGCGCGGGGTCCCGCAGCCCCATTGTTGGATGCCACACCCGAGTCTTTTGCCCGCTGGCACGCCTACCAGCAGGCCATACAGCAAGGAGAATCGCCCGATGAAGCCAGACGACGTCTCGACCTGTGAGCTGTGCGGCGGCAAGGGGTTCATCCCGCAGCCACCCAGCGACGCGTTCCCCACGGGGTCGGTGCGCATCTGCCAGTGCGCACAGCGGGAGCAGCGGCGCCAGCGTCTCGCCAAGCTGATGATGATCAGCGGTCTGACCCCGGAGGCCGTGGCCGCCTGGTCGTTCAAGACCTTTCGTCCCGAGTGGGCCATGGCCGACCGTGCCGGGCAGCGCCACCTGGAGGAGATCGCCAACCTCTGCAAAGCGTATGCGCGGGACCCGCAGGGCTGGCTGGTGCTGAGCGGTCCCTATGGCTCGGGCAAGTCCCACCTGGCCTATGCCGTCGCCTCCGCCTGCCTGCGCGCCGGCCATGCCGTCTATGTCTCCACGGTGCCCGACCTGCTCGAGACGCTACGGCGCGGCTATAACGAGCAGGCCAACGACTCGTTCGAGCGCCGCTATGACGCCATCACCCGGGCCGACCTGCTGGTGCTGGATGACCTGGGCGCCCAGAGCGACACAAACTGGGCGACGGAAAAGTTGTACCAGATCGTCGACTATCGCTACCGACACCGCCTGCCCCTGATGGTGACCACCAATGTGAACCCGTACGCGCCCGGCGAGCGCCTGGACCCGCGCCTGCACTCTCGTCTGATGGACGGCGCCCACGTCCCCGGCGGGTTCTCGCAGGTGCACCTGCTCACAGCGGGGGATTACCGGCAAAGGACGGCGAGAAGGGGGTGAGCGCCGGAACGCCCACAAGTCTGTAGGTCAAAGGTCTGAAGGTCAAAGGTCTGAAAGTCAAAGGTCTGAAGGTCAAAGGTCCAGACGTCGCTCGACGATCGGAAGATGCGAGCGGGACGCCCGCGGTTCTCGCCGGGCTGCTCCGGAGCGGGCTATAAGCCCGCGGTCCAGTTCCGGGGCCAACCCGTTCCCTTC
>CAZMAI010000433.1:0-2030 GCA_964564195.1 uncultured Anaerolineales bacterium
CCGCGGGCGCGCTATGACGCCGGGCGCGGGTTCTGGGAGAATGCCGCCCGATTGCACGGCACGCTGGAGGACCTGTACGACGACAAGCACCTCTTTGAGCCGCTGCTCACCTGGTGTGCGCTGGATCCCACGATCCTGGAGGCGATGCATTTCAAGCGGCTGGGGAGCGTGCTGCAGCCCGGCGTACCGCGCTATGCGCGGCTGGCAGCCTTTGGGCGGCGCGACGATACGGTGCTGGGCCTGCTCAAGCGCGAGGAGATGGCGACGCTTAAGGATATCGTGTACGGCACCGCGGTCACCAACCTGGGCGCAGTGGAGGGACCCTGGGAGCAGGGCAGCCTGGCGGTGGAGCGGATGGTCCTCAAGCCGGGCGGGGGCTTTCCCCTGGCCAACGTGAACCTGGTGGTGGGCGCCGTCACCGTCGACGACCGGCTCTCGCTGGCGATCGAGTACGTCGAGGACAACGTCGATACGCCCACGATGGAAAGGATCCGCGACCAGGCCCTGGCGTACCTTCGAGAGTAGGGGCATAAGAGCATTCACATCGATATACAGGATGGGCAGGATTCGGATCGGACGTGGGGGACGCCGGTTTCGTCCATCCGAGCTCAAATGAGTCCTTCAGATTCGACGCTCGGTTGCCAACTCTGAGATATCCTGCATATCCTGTCCATCGATGTTGGTTTCTGTTCCGTGTGCAGTCATCGCTGTATCACATCCCAGGAGCATGTTGTGATCCCAGAAGAGCAAGAACGACCCTTGAACGCTGAAGAAACCCTCGACCCGGAGGACTGGGAGGCGACGCGCGCGCTGGCCCACCGGATGGTCGACGAGATGCTGGACCACGTCGCGACGATCGGCGAGCGCCCGCCCTGGCGGCACATGACCGGTGAGGCCAAGGAACGTTTTCGCGCGCCCGTTCCTCGCGAGCCCTCGCCGCCGGAGGCCGTCTATGACGCCTTTCTCTCGGACGTGTTGCCCTGGCCCATGGGCACGACGCATCCCCGGTTCTGGGGCTGGGTGATCGGCACGGGTACCTACACCGGCGCGCTGGCCGAGTTCCTGGCCGCGATTATGAACCCCAATCTAGGGGGCGGCGACCATCACGCGGCGAACCACGTCGAGCACCAGGTGATCGCCTGGGTCAAGGAGATGCTGGGCTATCCCGCCGAGGCCAGCGGGGTCCTGACCAGCGGGGGCTCGGCGTCCAACCTGGTGGGCCTCTCGGTGGCTCGCAGCCATGCTGCAGGTAGCGATATGCGCACGCTGGGGGTGCGCGGCTGCCCGCGGCCCCTCGCATTCTACGCCTCCACCGAGGCCCACTCGTCCATCGACAAGGGGCTGATCTCCCTCGGCTTGGGCACCGCCTCGTTGCACAAGATCCCCAGCGACGCCGACTTCCGGATCGACGTGGCGGCTTTGTCCGAGAGGATCGCCCGCGACCGTGCTGAGGGCTGGCAGCCTGCCTGCGTGGTGGGATGCGCGGGCACCACGGATACGGGGGCGATCGACGACCTGCCTGCGCTTGCTGACCTGTGCCAGCGCGAGGGTCTCTGGTTCCATGTGGACGGCGCCTTTGGGGCGTGGGCGGCACTCGCGCCCGAGACCCGGCATCTCGTCGCAGGCATGGAGCGCGCAGACTCGCTCGCGCTGGATCTGCACAAGTGGATGTACATGCCTTACCAGATCGGTTGCGTGCTCGTGCGCGACGAGGCGCTGCACCGCGACACCTTTGCTGTGCACCCGGCGTACCTGGCGCACGCAGAGCCGGGCGCGTCGGATCGGGGCATCAGCGGCGGCGACCTGCCCTGGTACAGCGACTATGATCTGGAATTGTCCCGCGGGTTCCGGGCGCTCAAAGCCTGGATGTCCATCAAAGAGCACGGTGTCGATCGCTACGGACGGCTGGTCGCTCAGAATATCGCCCAGGCGCGTTACCTGGGCGACCTGGTGGAGGCTGACCCGGAACTGGAACTGGCCGCGCCCGTGCCGCTCAACGTCGTCGCCTATCGCTACGTGCAACCGGGGAT
>CAZMAI010000434.1:0-2024 GCA_964564195.1 uncultured Anaerolineales bacterium
CTATCAGGTCAAGCAGTTCGTCCGAAAAGTGAATCGTTCCGTTTGGCCGGATCATTGGCACGCCCTCGCACATTGATACTGTGGCAAAATCCCGCGCATTATAGGGTAGCCACCGTCTCGTGCCAAGCCATCGGATGATCTGTCATCCGGTTTGCCCAACCATGTGCTCAAGGTACGCCTCGATCAGGCCATCCAGTTCACCATCCAGCACCGCCGTCGTGTTCCCCGTCTCCCAGCCTGTGCGCAGGTCCTTGACCATGCGGTAGGGATGCAGTACATAGGAGCGGATTTGGTTGCCCCAACCGGCCGAGATGTGCTCACCCCTGAGCCTGGCCAGCTCCTCTTCCTTCTTTTGCTCCTCCAGGTCGTACAGCCTGGCTTTGAGCACGGCCAGCGCGCGCTCGCGGTTCTGTCCCTGAGAGCGCTCGTTCTGGCAGCTGACGACGATGCCCGTGGGAAGATGGGTGATTCGCACCGCAGTCGAGTTCTTTTGTACGTTCTGGCCGCCGTGCCCGGACGCCCGATAGATGTCATACCGGAGATCGTCGGGGTTGATCTCTACCGTGACTTCGCCAGTCACATCAGGGATCACCTCAACCAGCGCAAAGGAGGTGTGGCGACGATGCGCATTGTCAAAAGGTGAGATGCGCACGAGTCGGTGCACGCCGCGCTCGGAGCGGAGATAGCCGAACACGTTCCTGCCCCGGATCTCGACGGTCGCACTCTTGAGACCGGCTTCATCACCTTCGGTCTGCTCGATGACCTCCGACTTGAAACCGCGAAGCTCGGCCCAGCGCAGGTACATCCTGAGCAACATCTCCGCCCAATCCTGCGATTCGGTGCCTCCGGCGCCAGCGTAGATCGAGAGGATGGCGTCGGCGCGATCGTGCCGGCCCGACATCATGACCTCGAACCGTTTGGCCGCGAGCAGCCTTTCCAGTATCTGCGTCTCGTAGGCGATCTCCTCGCCGTACGCCTCGTTCTCCTCGCTGGCGGTCAGCAGGGCGAGCTCTTCTACGTCCTGCAGACGCGCATCAAGTTCACGCCAGGAACTGAGTGTGTTCTCGATTTCTGCCAGCTCCTGCATCACGCGCTGTGCTTCCTCGCTGTCATCCCAAAAGCCTTGCTCGGCTGAACGCTCGCGCAGAGCCTGGGCTGTTCTCTCCATTTCAGCCAGGTCAAAGACGCTCCTGCAGCGTGTCGATATCTGTGCGCATCTGCGTCAGTTTGGCGTTGACTTCATCCATGGTTGTTGCTTCCTTTCAGCGATGTGCCGTACTAGTTCTCGGCAAACAGTGCATCCACAAAGGCTCGTGCATCAAAGGGCGCCCAGTCGTCTGTCTGTTCACCGGTGGCGACAAACAACACGGGCAGATTGAGTTGCCTGCCGATGGCAAAGATCATGCCGCCTTTGGCTGAGCTGTCCAGCTTGGCCAACACAACACCGGTCACCCCCGCGGTGCTGGTGAAAACCTTGGCTTGAGTGAGTGCGTTCTGCCCGGTGGTAGCATCGAGCACCAGCAGGATCTCATGTGGGGCGCGGTGGACCTGTTTTCGGGCGATGCTCCCAATCTTGGCGAGTTCTTGCATCAGATTGTGACGGGTGTGGAGGCGGCCAGCGGTGTCGATGATCAGCACATTGGCTCTCCGCGACTGCGCCGCACGGATCGCATCAAAGACCACGGCTCCCGGGTCTGCGCCAGGCTGGTGAGAGATCAGTTCCACGCCCACGCGGTCGGCCCAGATCTGCAACTGGTCAATAGCCGCGGCACGAAAGGTGTCCGCTGCGGCGAGCAAGACACGGTCCCCACGCTCTTTGTGATAGCGGGCCAGTTTGGCGATACTGGTTGTCTTGCCCGAGCCGTTGACGCCCACGACAAGAACGACGTTCAACAACCTGTCGCCCTCGAGATAGCTGTGCTGGTTCTCGGTGAGGAGGGATACCAGACTCTCTTTAAGGAGGTCGCGCACCTGATCGGGGCTCTTGGCTCCAGTGGTCTCGACCTTCTGGCGCAGGGTCGCCA
>CAZMAI010000435.1:0-2013 GCA_964564195.1 uncultured Anaerolineales bacterium
CCGCTTGCGGGTCGTCGCAGAGCAGGATGATGTTTTCGCGGCGCGGCGGCCGGGCTGTCCGCAGGATCTGCAGCCGAAGCCCCGTTATCGCCTTGATCTCGGCACGCAGGCTGCTCGCCGCGGCGAACGCCTCGGGGCCGCTCTCGGGCAGGATCAGGATCTGCGTGCGCGGGTCGAGACGAAAGTCGCCTTCAGCAACAACCATCTGCTGCGGGGGTGGCAGGATACCGGCAAGTGATCTGGCCATGATGCTCCTTTGCTAAGACGCGATATAGGGGATGCTCTGCGACCCCTCGGGGATCACCAGCAGGCGCGCGCCCGGCCCGTGGCGCTCCAGCTCGCGCGTCACCGTGGCCTCGATGTCGTGAACGGGCGTGAACAGCATCTCGCGCACCTGTTCGTCGCTCAGGCCGTCGCTGTATATAAACACATCCGCGGCCTTCATGATGTCGGCGTGGAGCTGTGCCTCCCACTGGTCGTGCCGCCGGAACCCCGGGGCGCCCACGAGCTGGAGGATCCCCTCAGCGGAGCCGCCCTCAACCACCAGGTTGCGATATTCGCCATAGTCGGGGATGCCGCCGCTGCACTCGCTGGCGACGATGATGCTGCCACCGGGCTTGATCACCTGCGCGGCCGCCGAGAGCCCCTTGATGGTCTGGTACAGGTTAATGTCCAGAGGATAGCCGCTGCTGGTGGAGAGGACCACGTCGAAGCGGCCGCTCACCGGTACCATGGCGTGCTCGCGCACCTGCGCCACGCCCTGAGCGTGGGCCAGGTCCATCTGGCCGGCAAAGACGCCGGTGATCTGACCCAGCCGGTTCAGCGTGACGTTGAGGATCATGTCGGGTTTGGCCATGGTGGCAAAGGCCCGCATCTCCTCCCACACCGGGTTGCCCTCGCGGCTGCCCCAGGTGGCGCGGGGATGGTTGAGCATCGCAAAGCCGTGGTTATCCATGATGCTCTCGATGCCTGCCACCGCGGGCAGTACCGCTTTGGGCCCGCCACTGAATCCAGCAAAGATGTGCGGCTCGATAAAGCCGGTCAAGATCTTGAAATCCGCCTGGTAAAAGGCCTTGTTGACCAGCACGCGATGGCCCTGCGGAGTCAGCCCCAGATCCACCAGATTGTCATTGTCCCAGGCATCGTGGTTCACGACGCGGTAGTTGTCCACGATCTCCTGGCCCAGCATCCCGACGAGTTCCTCGCGGGTGTTGGCCATGTGCGTCCCCGTGCCGTTAATGAGCAGGATCTGCTCCCGGGGGACGAGGCCATCCAGCGCTTGGAGCAGCACCGGCAGCACGCGATCGGACGGCATCGGTCTGGTGATATCGCTGAACACGATCGCCACGCGATCCCGCGAGCGGACGACGCGCGACAGCGGGGGCATGCCGATGGGCCGGGCGAGCGCAGCGCGTAACGCCGCCTGCTCGTCGGTCAGCCCGGGCATCTCTTTGGGATAGATCACGGTGGCGTCGTCGGGGAGGGTGACCTGCAGCCCCGTCTTGCCGTATTTCAAGTCAACGCGCATGGCGCTCTCCTACTGTCTGTATATTTGTTCTGATAGCTGCGTTGTGCGGGCCTGGCCGATCGTCTTGCCAGCGACCGTCAAGTGCGTTCCCGGCTAAAAGCGGATGTGCCCCACATAGCCCGGGCGGCCATAGGCATCCGGGTCGACCCGGTGCTCTCGGATGTAGGCCTCGGAAAAGGCTACACCGATGCCTGGCGTCTCGGGCAGGTCGATGAACTGCGGATCGTAGCGATACCCGGCCGGCATGGTGTCCTCCAGCACGCCCTTGAGCTGGATGTGGTATTCGCACATCAGCAGGTTGGAGAGCGTAGCGCCCACATGCGCGCCGGCCAGCAGCGTCACCGGGCCGTTCCATTCGTGAGGGGCCACCGTGACATAGTAGGCATCGGCCAGGGCGCCGATCTTTTTCATTTCGGTGATGCCGCCCACATGGGCGATGTCGGGCTGGATGATGCGGCAGCAGCGCTGCTCGAAAGCATCGCGGA
>CAZMAI010000436.1:0-2008 GCA_964564195.1 uncultured Anaerolineales bacterium
TCTCGGCGCCGTTCTGGATCGCGGCGGCGCTGGCTCTCTCCGCCGGACTGGTGGCGCTCTTTGTCCAGGAGCCGGCCGGGCGCCCGTCGACGCCACCCGGGGCCCTGCGCGCGTCGTTGCGGCAGGCGCCAGGGGACATCGCGCGCAAGATCGGCGGGCTGTCGCAGGTGATCGTCCAGATCGGCCGCAGGACCCGGCCCACGCCAGCGGCCGAGATGCCAGATCGAGGCCCAGAGTTGCCGCTGGCACCCCTGCTGCTCGCCTCGCTGCTCTGGTCGCTGGTCACCGGAGCCGTTTACGCGGTCTGGGCCAACTATATGGTGAGCGACATCGGGTACACACCCACGGTGATGAGCCGCCTGTGGGCCGTGGCATCGCTGAGTGAGTTCCCGCTGATGATCCTTGCGGGCTGGCTGTCGGATCGCATGGGCCGCCTGCCGATGCTCAGCCTGGGCTTTGGCGCGTGGTGTCTGGTGTTTGTGGGGTACATCGCAGCCCCCGCAATGCCGTGGATTATCGGCGTGCAATTGCTCCGGGGCTTTGCCTACTCAGCGTTCACCGCCACAGCGATGGCCTATGCGGCGGAGGTACGGGGCCGCGACCAACGCGGGCGCGTCTCCGGACTATACAGCTCCGCCGGGGGGCTGGGCTCTATCCTGGGGGGCGCAGCAGGGGGCACGCTCACCCAATTACTGGGTTTTCGCGCCATGTTTGGCGTCAACGCAGCGGTCATCCTGGGCGGCGCGATCTATCTGGCGATTGTCGCCATCCGGCATCGCCAGTCCGTCGCCCGCGCAGCCAGGGCTGCCGCTGCTTGAGGCGCACCCCAAACGCAGCGAAACCAGTGCAAACAGCGGCCCGGATCACGTGATCCGGGCCGCCTAGCATGCACCAACACGAGAGGTTACGCCTCGTCTGGAACCGGCGGGATGAACTCGCGTTCCATCATCGTGTCGATCATCGCGCGTGCCGTCGCAATGCGCGCCACGGCTCCCTCAAACAGCTCCTGCTCGCTCAGTGCGACGCGCGCCAGCCCCTGCTCGATCGCCTTGAGGCCCACGGCAGTGGCCTCGTGCGCATAGAGATCGGGTTCCTGCATATCTGGCACGATGTGCTGGTCGTCCAGGCCGCGAGCCTCGCCGAGATCGGCCAGCGCCTGCGCGGCCGCCAGGCACATCTCATCGGTGATCGTGCGAGCGCGGACATCCAGCGCGCCACGAAAGATCCCGGGAAAGCCCAACGAGTTGTTTAGTTGGTTGGCAAAGTCGGAGCGGCCGGTTCCCACGATGCGCGCCCCGGCATCGTAAGCCTCCCAGGGCCAGATCTCCGGCACCGGGTTGGAGCAGGCAAATACGATGCTGTCCTGTGCCATGTCCTTTACCCACTCCGATTTGATCGTGCCGGGCCCGGGCGTGGCAAAGGCGATCAGGACATCGGCCGATCGCATGGCATCGGATGGGCCACCCCGCAAGTCGTCAGGATTGCTCTCGGTGCACAGGAGGTACTTGTCGGGGAACTCGCCCTGGCGCGCGATGACATCCTCACGCTCGCGATGCAGGATGCCCCGGCTGTCGCTGGCGACGACCTGTTCCAGGCTGACGCCGCTGGCTCGCAGCAAGCGAAGCGTCGCCACGTTCGCCGCGCCCATCCCGACCATGGCAAAGCGTGTGTTCCGAATGTCGCGGTTCGTCAGCTTGAGGGCATTCAGCAGCCCGGCCAGCAGTACGGTCGCCGTGCCCTGCTGATCGTCGTGGAAGACAGGGATCTCGATGGCAGGATCGGCGCGCAGGGTATCGAGCACGTCGAAACAGCGGGGCTGCGCGATGTCCTCAAGGTTGATGCCCCCGAAGGTGGGCTGGATCAGCCGCACCGTGTTGACGATATCCTCGGCCGAGCGCGTGTCCAGACAGAGTGGCACCGCGTCCACGCCGCCCAGATACTTGAACAGCAGGGCCTTGCCCTCCATCACCGGCATGCCGCCACGCGGGCCAATATCGCCCAGACCGAG
>CAZMAI010000437.1:0-1988 GCA_964564195.1 uncultured Anaerolineales bacterium
GTGGGTGCCCCTGGCGCTCCCAGAACATCGTGCCACCGAGGTCCTCTACCAGCGATCGAACCAGGTCATAGGCGCGATTCGCCATCAAAGCTCCCTCCCGGGGACAGCTCGACCCGACGTAACCTTCAGAAACTAGGTGGTGTCCGGACCCGGCGGCAACTTCACACCGCCCTCCTCCTCGTCCTGCACCAGCCCCAACACCCGATCATGCTGCCGCTCACGCTCCGCGCGGGCCCCATTCACGAGATTGCCCTGGTAGACGCCGTAGCGTGCGGCGATCTCCTCGCGGAAACGGCGCATGGCCGCGAGCGCTTTGCGCTGCCTCTCGAGGCTGGCGGCCTGGTCTTCCAGCCCGCGGAGACCGGCATCCAGCGCGCGGCGAGCCGCTTCAGATAGGCTGATGCTTTCGCGGGCAGCATAGCGCACCAGCCGGGCGTGGAGACCGGCAGGGAGCAGGACGGAGAGGCGCAAGTTGCAGGGCTGCTTGGCCATGATGAACCTCACAACCAAGTATACGCTATCAGGGTAGGCGCTGTCACCAACAATCCTGGCTGCTTACAGTGAGCTTCGCACGTGAGGAGCGGGCTGTAAGCCCGCGGTCCGTGCCGACCGGTGTGACGGGTCTGCGGCAACGCAACGACCTGCAGAGCGAATGGGCTTGGCGGCAGTGGCGGCGGCTAGCCGCTCAGCAAACAGTGCACGAATGCCGCGCCAGCGCTGCCGGCTCTGGCAGCAAGTCCGCGATCCGCCGTCCAGAGTTCGGCGCCCAGGCGCTCCGCCAGTGCCAAATACTGGGCGTCGTAGGCCACCGTTAGGCCCAACCGGCCAGCCCAGCGTATTGCCGAGCGATGCAAGCCCAAGTCCGGCGACACGCGCGACAACGGAAGGCGCATCAGACGATCCAATGCGTCGTCAGCGTCAGCCGGGGCGATAAGATTCACAGCCACAGCCTTTCGTAGAGTTGAGGCTATCTCGTACTCCCAGAGCAGCGGTGCATAGAGCGCCACGCGTAGGTCCGACCAAAGCTCGAACTGCGTCGTGGCAACGTGTGTGTATGGCAGCGGCAGAGACAGCCCTAAGGCGATGTTCGCATCAACAACCACGGCATCTATGACTGCTTCCATACATCATCTATCTGCTGCTCACGCTCTTCCCTGACCTCGGCTACCAGGTCGCCTGAATACATGCCATAGCTGCCCAGCGCACGATCCCTAATCGCGCGCAAGCCGCGAAGGTTCTCACGCTCGCGACGCAGCGCCTCGTCAGTATCCCCTTCCAACGTATCCAGCCCGGCATCCAGGGCACGCCGCGTAATGTCGGAAAGGGTGCGTCCCTCTTTCTCCGCCAACCGCTCGATCCGTGCTCGCTGCTCGCGAGTCATCAGCACCTGCGCGCGAACCAGTGTGCTCTCCTGTGCCATGGTCCACCTCCATGCTCATTATACACATGGGTGTGTATGTGTCAATGGACAAACAGCCGAACTGATCGCGCCTTGCAGGCCTGCCGGAATGCCTCAGGCGCGTGGGGTGCCCCTCTCCGCCCCCTGACTGAGGCAGCAGAATCACTTTCCGGAGCGGGCTGTAAGCCCGCGGTCCATTCGGGCTCCTGCGGCTTGCTCAGCACATTGCGCGCTCCACCGCCGTATGTCGCCCTCACCCCGCTGAAGACAGCGACCCTCTCCCGCCGGCGGGAGAGGGTGGCGAGCGTAGCGGGCCGGGTGAGGGCCTGCCGCCAGCGCTACTGCTGCCGCATCCGGTACAGCAGGGTCACCTCCGCCGCGGTAGCCTGCACGGGGTACGATTCCATCACCGGACCGGTGAACGCGGCGGTAACTGTGGCGCCGAACTGGAAATCGTCAAAGGTCGCGGGGATGTAGCCGTCAGCGGTCTGTTCCCACAGGCGCGTCTCGCGTGTGATCGTGACCACGGCCCTATCGTAGGTATTGCCCTCGATCTTTTCGCCCTCGATGCGGATGGTCCCCAGGGCGT
>CAZMAI010000438.1:0-1987 GCA_964564195.1 uncultured Anaerolineales bacterium
CTGTTCTGCGGCGATTTACTGGAGAACAATCGCCGTCCGATGCTCAACAGCATCATGGACGACGTAGCCGCGGCGCGGGCCAGCGTTGAGCGTCTGCGCGCGCTGCCGGTGCGCCGGGTCTATCCCGGGCATGGGGAGCCGTTCACGCTGGATCAGGTCATCCTGCCCGGTGAGTGAACCATAGTATAATGGTCAACAGAGTCCTATCGCCCGGCGAGGCGCCGAATCCAAGGAGAGAGTATGGACGAGGGTTGGGTCGCATTGGCACTAATGTTTGTCGGACTGATCGTCATTCTGGTGGCGTGTCTCTACTATATCATGCTGGTGCTGGCTGAGGCGCCCGTGGACGGTCGCGTGGCCTGGGGGCTGGCCATCGCGGGTGGCGCCCTGTTTTTCGCGGGCGGCAGCATCTGGCGCCGCGGCGTCCCCAAAGAGTAGCCCGGTCCCACCGCGGAGTCGCCGGCTTTGCGCCGAGGTGGCACCCGTCATGTGGCCGGCGCGGGTGCCTCGGCCAGAGTCGTGGCCGTGACGGCGTCTGGCAGATCAACCTCGACGCACCGCAACGGCCGGTAGGCCAACGCAACGGCCGTGGCCGCTAATGTCGCCAGACCGAGCACGATGAACAGCGCCCCGATTCCGCGCCCGGGGCCCACGCCGATCACTCTCCCCAGGGTGCCTACCCAGGCGCCCCCCTCCGCCAGCAGCGGGTTGAACACCCGGTCCGCCAGCGGCCCGGCCAGCAGATAGGCCACGGGTATCATTGAATAGGAGATCACCCTGCGGAAGGAAAACACTCGCCCTTGCACGTCGGGGGCGGTTTTCACCTGCCAGATCGCCTGGCTGCTGCCATTGATCATGGGCATCGCCGCGAATCCGAAAAAGGCGCAGATCCCCAGAATGACGGGGTTCAGTGTCAGGCCCAGGACCACCAGCACGACGCCGATGAGGATCTCACCAGCGTAAATCCCAGCCATGCGCCGCCGCGGCCCGCCCCAGACGCTCATCACGATGCTGCCGGCGAGAAACCCGCCGCCAGCCACGGAAGTGAGCAACCCCAGCATGGCAGTGGTGCTGAACCCCAACACCAACGGCGTAAAGAGCAGGGTCACCGTGCTGGTGCAAAAGTTAATCGCCGCGAAAAAGGCCAGCAGCCCAAAGAGGGCGGCTCGCTGGCGAATGTAGCGCCAGCCGTAGGCGGCCTCGGCCAGCAGGCCTGGGCGCTGACCTTCCACGGCTCTGCTGCGTGCAGGCCGTGGGACCCTCACCAGGATCAGCGTCAGCACGGCGACGGAAAAGGTCACCAGGTCGATGGTCATGACCCCCTGCACCAGGATCGTGCCCACGAGCACGCCCGCCGTGACTGGCGCGATGATCTGGGAGGCGGCCTCGGCCAGTTGCACCATCCCGGCGGCGCGCCCGTACTGCTCCTTGGGCACCAGCAAGGTGGTCGCGGCAGAGTAGGCCGGCCACTGGAACGAGGCGAAGGAGGCGCTCATGGCCAGCAAGAGATACAGGTGCCAGAGCTCCAGGCGGTCCGATCTCAACAGGAGCACGACGGCCAGCGTGCACAACGCTGCGCCAGCATCGCTGATGATCATCGCGTGGCGGCGGTCCCAGCGATCGACCAGCGCGCCGGAGATGGGCCCGAGGATGATCGCGGGCAGGGCGCTCACCAGCCGGATCAGGGCAAAAAGCGTCGTGGAGCCGGTGGTGAGGTAGACCCAGACCCCGAGGGCAAAACCGGTGAGCTCTGAGCCCGTAAGGGAGACCAGTTGCCCGAACCAGATGACCAGGAACGCCCGGTATCCGGTGATGCTCTTGCGTACCATCGCACACCTCACGCGCTGAGCCAGCCGGGCGGGATGGCGTGCGATGATCGGCACATGACGTTAGCCGGGCAAAGGGCATGTACCGCGGGCATGGCGGCTGGAATAGGGAACAGAGCCTGTCAGCAGTATAGCATATGAGCAGTTGCATGGGGCGCTGA
>CAZMAI010000439.1:0-1985 GCA_964564195.1 uncultured Anaerolineales bacterium
TACAACCGCTTTGGCCGCGGCCCGCGCACCCTGGTCGTGCTGCAGGGCCTGGTCTACGAGCACGCGCCCCTGCGCGGCATCGCCGCGTTCAGCCAGCGCAGCATGTATCGCTACCTGCTGCGCGACTATACCGTCTATTTGCTGGTCCCGCGCGCCGGCCTGCCGCAGGGCACCTCCCTGGCCGACATGGCCCGCGACTATGCCCGGGTGATGCGCGAGGCCTTGCCAATCCCCGTGGACGTCATCGGCACCTCCACCGGGGGCTCAGTCGCCCAGCATTTGGCCGCGGACCATCCGGACGTGGTGCGCCGGCTGGTGCTGCACGGCACCGGCCATGAGCTGAGCCCGCGCGGCAAGGCCGCGCAGTTGCGCACGGCCGAGCTGGCCGCGCAGGCGCGCTGGCGCGAGGCCTCTGTCGCGCTGCTCGAGCCCATGCTGGCCGACAACCTGGGCGGCCGCATGGCCATGGCGCTCATGTCTCGCGGCATGTCACTCTCGGTTCCCGATGACCCCAACGACCTGATCGTCACTGTCCACGCCGAGGACGCCCACGCTTTTCGCGAGCGCCTGGGCGAGATCGTCGCGCCTACGCTGGTCATCGACGGTGAGGATGACGGCTTTTACACCCCGGAGATCCTGCGTGAGACGGCGGCCGGGATTCCCGGCGCCCGGCTGGTGCTCTACCCGGGCAAGAACCACGGCGGCTCAGGACCCGCCCTGCACCGGGATATCCTCGCGTTCCTGCGCGGCTGAGCTGGAGGGCGCGCTCCGGGCTATCCGGACTGCGGGCTTACAGCCTGCTACGGAGTGCGTTGAGGTCGGCGTGGTCAGGCAGAGCCTGACCCTCCAGAGGATAGCGTGGACCGCGGGCTTTGCCGTTGCCGGTGCAACGGTCGCCCGCCCCGGAGCGGACGGGACGTCCGCGGTCCAGTCGCTGCGATCCGTAACGCGCAACGCGCAACGCGCCAACGTTGCCATCCTATCCATCCTGTGTATCGATGTTGAGATTCCCCCTGCCAGTTGACTGCTTTACCCTGCGCGTGTACAATATCGGACCATGATTGTCCGGTATTCGCCGCTCCGCGACTGTCGGGGCGAGGAGGTTGGATGCGCAAGGTTGTGCTAGTATCCGGCGGCCTGCTCCTGCTGGGGGCGCTGGCTCTGCTCACCTTTGGACTGGTGCGGTACGGAGGGCCCTCCGGCCTGCTGTTGCGGGTGCGCGCCGAGTTCGCCGCGGCGCAACCGCGCCCGGAGTACGTCCCCACACCGATGGTCGTCTCAGGGACCGATGAGAATGGCGCGGAAGCGGTGCTGGCGTTGATCACGCGGCAGGCTGCCGTGCCGACGCCATTTCCGCTGCCGTCCCAGGAACCAGCGACTCACGCTGGCGCGGCAGGGGAGTTGGTTCCTCCCGGTTCCACACCCGAAGCGCCTTCCGTCGTAACCGGTGTCACGACAGAGCCCACGCTGGCGCCTGCGCCGACCAACACGCCGCCGCCTGTGGCGCCCGTGTCGCTGCTGCCCTCGCGGGTCGAGTTGACGGGCCTCACCCATACCTGGCAGACCTGGAATAACTGCGGTCCCGCGACGCTGTCCATGTATCTCTCCTTCTGGGACTGCGCCCTGACGCAGGAACAGATTCGCCTCACGGTGCGGCCCAACCCCGAGGACAAGCACGCTGGCCCCGAAGAGCTCGCGGCGGTGGCCCGTGCTCAGGGGCTGCAGGCGACCGTGCGCGTGGATGGCACGCCGGAGATGCTGCGTGGTCTGCTGGCCGCGGGCGTCCCCGTGATGGTCTCCACCTGGCACGAGGACACGCCGGGCGATGGCATGGGCCACTATCGCCTGCTGGTGGGTTACGATGACGCCGCGCAGCACTGGCTGCTGTACGACTCGCTGGCCGCCACGGCGGCCAACCCCGGCGCGCCCTACCAGCCGCTGGTGATGCCCTATGCCGAGTTCGAGCCCCTGTGGGAGGTCTTTAA
>CAZMAI010000440.1:0-1974 GCA_964564195.1 uncultured Anaerolineales bacterium
GCAAAGGAGCACATCATGAACATGAAGACCAACCATCTGCGCCAACTGCTCAACGAGGGCAAGCCGACCATCGGCACCCGCATCGAGAGCACCTGGGCTGTCATCACCGAGATCGTCGGGAACACGGGCAAGTTCGATTACGTCGAGTTTGTTGCCGAGTACGGGCCGTTCAACCAGGTCGACCTCGAGAACGTGGCCCGCGCCGCCGAGCTGTTCAACATGTCGACGATGATCAAGCTCGACTTTCAGAACCGGGCCTATGTGGCGCAAAAGGCCATGGCCGCCGGGTTCCAGGCGATCATGTTCACCGACCACAAGACGGCTGAGGAAGTCAAAGAGTCCATCTGGGTGATCAGCCCCGATACGCCGGAGGATGGTGGCCGGTTTGGCTACCCCAATCGCCGCTGGATCGGCTACCAGCCGAATAACCCGCAGATGGCCTACGCCAAGATGGTGCGCGACACCGTCAAAGTGTTCATGATCGAAAAGAAAGAGACCATGGACAATATCGAGGAGATCTGCGCGGTGCCCGGTGTGGACATTGTGCAGTTCGGTCCCTCTGACTATTCCATGAGCCGGGGCTGGAACTCGGGCGAGCACTTTGACGAGTTCAAGGCCGCCGAGCGCGAGATGATCAAGGTCGCGCTCAAGCATGGCGTGCGGCCGCGGTGCGAGATGAACGCGCCCGACGATGCCAAATACTATATCGACCTGGGTGTGAAGGACTTTTGCCTGGGCGACGAACTGCGCAGCCACAGCATGTACTGGGGCCGCCAGGGTGCCGCGCTGCGCGAGATCGTAGACACGCTCTAGTCCATGCTGATGCCGTGAGCACGCGGTCCGACAGACCCGCGGCACGCGGGCAGGAGATTTATGCAGGGCACTATGCGCCTATCCGCATGGTGCCCTTTCGTGTTCGACGCTTCGCCTCAGCGCCCGTGCCTAGTCGCGGTTCCACGTGCCGCTGGACAGCCTTCGCTTGAGATAATGCCACACTGACCACGCGCTGACGAGTTCCCAGCCTTCACGCCCATATTCGTTGAGCACGCGCGCCGTCTTTTCGCCTCCGCCCCAGATCGAAATCACCTTGTACTCCCACTGCTCCATCGCGACCTCCTTTGCGCTGTTGTGCGGCGCGCTGCTGCTGCCTTGGGTGTCCTGTGGTACAATCCGTCGAGTAAACACCAAGGGAGAGAGCAACAATGATTCTGGCCAGCCCGCCGCAGGCGATCCTCTTTGATTTTGACTATACCCTGGGAGATTCCTCCCCCGCAGCCGTCGACTGCCTGCGACATGCCTTGCGGGGCCTCAAACTGCCCGACCGCGACCCCGACACCTGCGCCCGCACCATCGGCCTTGCTCTCCCCGCGGCCCTTGTCGCCCTGGCCGGTCCTGAGAACGCCCACCTGGCCCAGGACTTTCACCGTCTCTTTATGGAGCGCGCCGACGAGGTCATGGTTCCCTGGACCAGCCTCTACCCTTTCACCGCCCCCCTGCTGGCCGCCGTCCGGGCCAGAGGCATTCGCACGGGCATCGTCTCCAACAAAGAGGCCTTTAGAATCCGCGGGATCCTCGAACGCTTTGCTCTAACCGACATGGTCGACACCATTGTAGGCGCCGGCGATGTGGCGATCCCCAAGCCCGCACCCGATGCGCTCCTGGCCGGACTGCACCGGCTGGGCATGGACGCGCTCCAAACCCTATACGTGGGAGACAACGTGGTGGATGCGCAGGCGGCAACGGCTGCCTGCGTTCCCTTTGTCGCGGTCACCACAGGTCACACCGGGGCGAACGCTTTTGCCCCTTTCGAGCCCGTCGCGATCCTTCCCGACGCCAGCGGGGTGCTGGATCTGCTGGACGGTCACCGCTCATAGAGCGCAGAGTCATACGCCCCGCCCATCTAGTTCCCAAATAGCCGAGACTGATACCACAATAGCAATCGGGGGCCGCCGAGGGCCCCCGATCGACAATCAC
>CAZMAI010000441.1:0-1973 GCA_964564195.1 uncultured Anaerolineales bacterium
TGGTCACTGCCCCGGGTCAGTGCTCCGACGGCATGGGACACCACGATGGGGTCTAGTCCTGTGATGATTGCCGTGGTCGACACCGGTCTCGACTATTACCACGCCGACGCTCCCGCCGACCTGTGGCTGAGCTGGGACTTTGGCGACTCGGACAATGACCCCTGGGACGAGGATGGCCATGGCACGCACGTCATGGGAGTCGCCGCGGCACGAACCAACAATGGGTCGGGAGTCGCAGGTGCCTGCCCGGGCTGCTCAGCGCTCACAATCAAGGTCATTGATGCGGACGGACTCATCTGGGATTCGGCGCTCACCAACGGGATTGCCCAGGCCGCTTACGACGGGGCGTATCTGAGCAAGCGAACGGTCATCAACGTGAGCATCGGTGGACCGTATACGCAACTCAAGGCCGATGCAGTCAACTATGCCCGGGTCCTTGGCGCGCTGGTGGTAGCCTCCGCCGGCAACGACGGGGCGGGAGCCCCAAACTATCCCGCGGGGCTCCCGGGTGTCCTTGCCGTCTCCGCTACGGACACGGCGGACGTGCCCACTGATTTCAGCCAGTACGGCGTGATTGCCGCTCCGGGCGACGCGCTCTGGTCGACGGTCCCCCGCTGGTACGCGAGCCCACCTTACCAGCCCTGGTCGGGAACCTCCATGGCCTCGCCCCTGGTGGCAGGAGCCGCCGGCCTGGTCTGGTCGCGGTTCCCCTACTACACCGCCGACCAGGTGGCACAGCGGCTGCTCTCGACGGTGGACATCCCGGCGGGCTGGAACGCGCTATACGGTGTGGGCCGGCTCAACGTCGCCGCGGCTGTCGGCCCGCCGCTGGTGCTCAACCATCGGGTGTATCTTCCCCTGGTCGCGCGCTAGTCTGGTTGGTTTCGGCCGGGCGCGCCTCAGGCGAGGCGCCAGGCGCGCTCGGCCATCAGGTTGATCTGCCCGCGGGCGCGTTCCACGGCGCCCTCCACGCCCAGCACCGAGGCACCCACCCACACCGGCCGCAACGCGCGGAACACCTGCGGCTTGACGATCACGTTCATCAGGCTCCACTCGTCCTCCAGCGTGAAAAACGCGAACCCTTTGGCCGTGGGCGGCTGCTGGCGGATGACCACCTGCCCCGCGATGCGCAGGCGCTCGCCGTTGCGCGCCTCCTCCAGCTCCCGGCTGGTGAGAAAGCCCGCCCGGTCGGCCTGCTCGCGGAACAACTCCATCAGGTGGCCCTCGGCGGAGAACCCGGTAGCCCCGTACTCTGCCGTCACCTCCTCGCCGTGGGTCATAGGTTCGAGTTCTACCCCGTCGGGCGCCAGCGGCAGCGGCAAGGCATCCTCGCGGTAGCGCAGCCGGCCCAGCGCCCAGAGCAAGCCGCGCCGCCCCTCGGTATAGCGCGGCTCCCAGTCGGCCAGCGCCCCGGCCAGAATCAGGCGTTCCACCAGCTTGCGGGGCAGCCGCGTGCGCCGGCACAAATCCTCCAGGCTGCTGAAGCCACCCTCGGGACGCGCGGCCACCAGCAGATTGGCCCCCTCCTCCCCCAGGCCGTCCACATATTCAAAGCCGATGCGGATGCCCATCTGTGCAACGCCAGGTGTTGCGCCAAATGCTGCGTCCGGCGCAGCGTCGCACTCCAGGGTACATGCCGCCATGCTGCGGTTGATGTGCACCGGCAGGATGTGCACGCCGTGGCGGCGCGCATCGCTCACGACCACGCTGGGCCGGTAGAAACCCATCGGCTCGTTGTTCAGCACGCCACAGTACCAGGCCGCCGGGTAATGCGCCCGCAGCCAGAGCGTGTCGTAGGCGGTCTTGGCAAAGGCCGCGGCGTGGGACTTGCAAAAGCCATAGGAGGCAAAGCCCGCCAGCTGGCTGAACATGGTGTCGGCGGTGGCCTCGTCGATCCCCTGCGCCACGGCGCCCTGCACAAAGCGCGCGCGAAAGCGCGCCATCTCCTCCTCGGCGCGGTGGCGCGACATGGC
>CAZMAI010000442.1:0-1971 GCA_964564195.1 uncultured Anaerolineales bacterium
CCGTCGTAGAATATCTGCCGGCGGCGGCGCCCCTCCTCGGTAAAGCCCAGCGCGCGGTGCAGTTGCATGGAGCGCTCGTTGCTGTGAGCACAGGCCGAGTTGCATTTCTGGTAGCGCTGCTCCCAAAAGCCATAGCGCATCAGGATGCGCACCGCCTCGCGGGCATAGCCCCGCCCCCAGTGCTCCCGCGCAATCACGATCCCAAAGCTAAAGGTCCCGTTGGTGCGGTCCTGGCTGTGCAGCGAGATGCTGCCCACAGTGCTCCCCGCCAGGTTGTCGATGCCAAAGATCACCATGCCGTTGACCTCCTGGCAGCCGGCGAACCGCTCGATTGCGACCTGCTGTAACGCTACCGTCGTGGGCAGCTCCACGCCGCACTCCAAAGTCTGCCGCGCGGGGCTATCCAGGGACGCAGCGTACGAGTAGGCGGCGTCCTCGGGTACCAGCGGGCGCAGGCGCACAAGATCGCCCTGCCAAAAGTAGTGCGAGTAATCCAGCGGGATGTCGGTCATAGAAGGCCCCTTGTGCTGGTGATCAGAGAGTTGACGTGTGTGGGTCGCGTCATGGTGTGACCGGAGCGGGCCCGGAGCGGGATGAATCCCGCGCTCCAGGCCCATGGCGTTCCTCTTTTTTCTGCGAACTCCGCTACAGACTCCTCGCGCCAGAGCGAGGCCCTGGGTCCCAGGTGCCGCCGGCGCGCCCATGGTCTATGGTCGCTGGTCAATGGTCGGTCTCAATACCCAACCTGCAACCTGCAACCTTCAATCCTCAACCTGCAATCTCCTAGATCCCCCAGTGCTCGTTGATCGGCTTTTGGTATGCATCGATCTTGCCCGAGAGCACGTCGTCGACCTTGACGGGCTGCCCGCAGGTGGCCGACTCGTACACGGCTTCGCAGACCGCCAGCGACTTGATGCCGTCCCAGGCGTCGACTTCGACCCGCTCGCGGTTGCCGCGCACGACCTCCATAAACTCCCAGATCTCGTACGCAAAGCCGTTCTGCACGCCGGCGGGGAACAGGAACTCGAACTCGTCGGCGGGCGTCGCTGCCTTGTACAGGCCGTGGAGTTCGTCAAAGGTGAACTGCGTTCCCTCGCGCTGGGTGAGCAGGCCCTGCTCGATCATCTCGCCCTGGCGCCAGTAGAGGTGAAAGATCGCGTGCCGCGTCTCGGTGCTCAGCGAGCCCTCCGAGCCGTAGAACAACACCTTCTGGAAGCCCTCGCCGGGCGCATCGAACGACCACGACCAGGTGCCGGTGATTCCGTTCTTGAAGGTGAGCACGGCAAAGAGCGTGTCCTCGCGCACGTCGGGGAGGCTGCGCACCACGCCGCCGCCCTGCTCGATGGCGCGGGCATAGATCGTGTCCACCTCGCCCACCAGGTAGCGCATGCCATCGCACCAGTGGAACCCGCCGTCCATGGCGGGACCGCCGCCGGACATCAGCCGGTCGCGGCGCCACTGCGAGGCGTAGGGAACCGGGGCGTCCGGGTCGCGCTTGGGGCCGGGGCGTGCCATCGTGTGGAAGAACGTCAGGGGGTTGCCCATGAGCCCCGAGTCGTTCAGCGCCCAGCGCACCATGCGCATCCCGGGCAGGCGCCGCTGCGGCACCGCCAGCGAAAAGATGGCGCCGGTGCGATCCGCGGCCTCGGCCATCATGCGGCTGGCCTTGATCGTGATGCCCAGCGGCTTTTCGCACAGCACGTTGACCCCTGCCTCCATGCAGTCGATGGCGGCGGTGTGGTGCAGTCCGTGCGGCAGGCACAGGTCGGCGCCGTCCAGCGACTCTTCCTCCAGCATGCTGCGATAGTCCGCGTACACCGTGGGCGTCTGTCCCAGCAGTTCCTCCGCCAGGGCCACGGCCTCCGCGGCCGCCTCGGCGTTCATGTCGCAGATCGCCGCGATCTCAAAGCCGCCCAGGCCGCGCTCCTTGAGCAGACCCATGGCCCGGATGTGCGTCCGCGCAATGATCCC
>CAZMAI010000443.1:0-1966 GCA_964564195.1 uncultured Anaerolineales bacterium
ATCGGTAAGCATAGGCCCTCCCGGTGGTGAGCGGCGGTACACTGGAGGCATTGTAGCGAATTGACGGGGGGATGTCACGAAATGGCAGGCCGCGCACGCCGCTATCCCAGATCGAAACTATGCACGGGATGAATAAGAGTTATTCATCCCGTGCATAGTTTTGACACCGGACAGCCTGGCGCTCGCCCGGCTGACGCGCGCTGGGAATAACAGGAACCGGTGAGCAACCGCCGTCTACCCCAGCTCCAGCCCCCCGCGCCCGGGCGCGTATTGACCAGCGACGTAAACAGACCACCTCGGTTGCCCCCGTCTGACACCGTATGCCGCGAGAGCCTGCTTACTCGCCGCCATAGAAGGGCTAGAATATGAGCAGTATGTCACGAAGATAGTAAGGTTTTACACATATGCAAGAGCAAGGTGCGATCCGGGCTGCAGAGCGCTCTCTATGACATCGCAGAGACGCAAGCAGGCTACTTTAGCACGGCGCAGGCCCGAGCTGCAGGCTACACCCAGCGCCAGCTCACCCATTACGTGCGATCCGGGCGCTTTTCCAGGGTGTCCCGCGGCGTATACCGCCTCGCGCTCTACCCCGGCGGCCGCAATGAAGACCTGTACGTTGCGCAGTGGCGGGCCGGGCCATCGTCGGTGATCTCACACGACACGGCCCTTGCTCTGTACGGGCTCTCAGACGTACTGCCTGCCCGAGTACACCTCACCATCGGGAGTACCGCGTCGCGCAGGCATCCTCACCTGAAACTGCATACGAACCGCCTCGACCCTGAGGAGGTCACCCTCCTCTCGGGGCTGCGCGTCACGACCGTGCCCCGCACCATCGCGGACGTAGCCATCTCCGGGCTGGCCGACGAACTGGTCACTCAGGCTATTCAGGAGGCCATCGATCGCGGACTGGTTGCCAGGGACACGTTGATTGGCTATGCACAGCAAAAGGGCGGTAGGACACACCAGTTGGTCTCCGCCGCAACGCAGGAGAGTAAGGGATGAGATACCAGAACGGCGGGGCCTTTCGTCGCGCCCTGGAGGGCCGGCTGAACCGGCAGGGTCGCCTCACCGGTCAACCATTGAGTCGCTTGCATAAGCTGATCGCCTTTGAGCGACTGCTTTCCCGTCTGGAAGCAAGCCAGCCAGGAGCATGGCTGCTCAAGGGCGGGTTGGCACTGCAGTGGCGCTATGCGAGGCTGGTTCGCACGACCCAGGACCTGGATGTCCTGCTGCTGATCTCTGTGGACGAAGTGCACACGGAACTGGTGAGGGCTGCGCAACTGGACATGGGGACTGGTTCACCTACACCGTCCAATCGCCGCCTCGCTCCGGTCACAGGGAAGCAGGCACGCAGCGCTTGAATGTGACCGCCCGATTGGACAGTCGCCCGTTTGAGACCTTTCATCTCGACGTGGGTTGGGGAGATCCCGTCGTAGAGCCCGCGGACCAGATTGCGTCACCGTCACTGCTCGGCTTTGCCGGGATCGAACCCGTGGTGTTTCCCTGTTGCCCGCTCAGCCAACACCTGGCGGAGAAGCTCCATGCCCTGACGTTGCCCCACGTAACCGGCGTATCCACACGCGTCAAGGACCTGGTCGACATCGTGCTGATTTCGAGCCAGAGCGGCCACAGGGCCGACCGTATCGCCGCAGCCATATCTGCGACCTTTGACGCGCGGCACACGCATACCTTGCCCTCAAACCTGCCCGACCCGCCCCCGTCATGGCGACTCACGTATCAGCGGATGGCGGCCGAGCTTTTCCTGGAGAACACCGACGTGCAGATCGCCGTGGACCGAGCGAGGCGGTTTCTGAATCCCCTGCTTGAGCACCGCGCCAGAGGGCTCTGGGATGCACAGAGTGGCTCGTGGGAAGACGCCTCGCCCGCAATGGGCTCCTCCAGCTCCTAGATCTCCAGCCCCCGGGCCCAGGCGCGGATGGCCTCCCAGTCGCGATAGTCGCCGGGC
>CAZMAI010000444.1:0-1952 GCA_964564195.1 uncultured Anaerolineales bacterium
GAACCCGGGCGACCGGCAAGATGCCGGCGGTCCGGTCCATCCTGGACCGCGGGCTTGGCCTTGGGGCGCGGAGTTTCACTCCGCGATCCGGCCGCAGGCCGGAACACTGGGACCGAGGGCATATAGCCCGCATCCGATACCAGCCTATTCGCAGTGCCTTCTAGTGCTGCACACCCTAGCTTGTATGGCCAGGCCACCGTTGCCTGCCCCAGATCCCACACGCCGAGTCGTCGGATCGCGGACGTCTCTTCCCCTCCGGAACCCGGGCGACCGGCAAGATGCCGGCGGTCCGGTCCATCCTGGGACCGCGGGCTTTTGCCCGCATCCGACGCCGATGCCGACGGGAATGTTGGCGATGCAGGCCGAGACTGGCACCCACAAGGGTCGCCCCTGCGACGGCTCTCTTTCGGCGCTGCGCGCCGATCGCGGAGTACAAGACGCTGAGTACAGCGCACGCGCCCCAAGAGCAGATCTGCGCCGGCTGCGCTATGGTCTATCGTCCATCGTCCAGCCAACGTTCAGACGTTTCGACGTTCAGACGTTCAGACCTTCGCCGCAAACCCCATGAACGCCCGGACGCTGCGGTCCCACACCGGCCACTCGTGGGCGCCGGGGAACTCTTCATAGACGACGTCGAACCCCAGGTCCCTGAGATAGGGCGCGAATCGGCGGTTCTGCGCCAGGAGCATCGTGTCCTCCGTGCCGCAGGAAAGATAGACCCGCGGCAGGGCTTTGCCCGAGGCGGCGCAGCGCTCGGCCAGGGCGTACAGGTCATTGTCGCTGCCGGGGATTGCGTCCACCCCGCCGAACACCGCGTCCGCGTCGATGGCGCTCACGCCGCGCTCCTGGAGCACCCGCTGCGTCTCAACCATGTCCGACGGCCCGGAGAAGGCGCCGATGGCCGCGTACCTCTCCGGCGTCGCCAGCCCATGCCGCAGCGCGCCATAGGCGCCCATGGAGAGCCCGGCGATCAGCCGCCCTGCGCGGTCCCGGCGCACAGGGAACACGCACTCGGCCCAGGCGGGCAGCTCCTCGTTGATGAACTCGAAATAGCGCAGTCCCACGGCGGCGTTGACGTAGAACGAATTCTGGCCCGAGGGCATCACCAGCGCCATCCCCGCGGCGCCGGCGGCAGCCTCTACGGTGCTCTTGCGGCTCCAGTCGCTGTGGCTGCCCGTGGCCCCGTGCAGCAGGTAGATCACGGGGTGGCGCCGCCCGGCGGGATACACCTCGCTGTAGGGGCGCTGGCGGGCGTCGTTGCTGGGCATCGAGGGCACAAACACGGTCACGTCAACATCGTGCCGCAGCGCCTGGCTGGTGAACGTCGCGGTGCAGAGGGTCATGGTGGGAACCTCCCGGATAGACTGCGGATGCCGGTATTGTACGCGAGGACGGCTGCTGATTGCAGATTGCAGGTTGCCGGTCAGGAGCCGGGGCAGGCAGCTGTCCCGTGGGTCGCGGCTCCCCTGGACCGCGGACGTCCCGTCCGCTCCGGAGGCCGGCAAGATGCCGGCGGTCCGAAGCGGGCACCCACGCGGTGTGCTGTATCAAAACATGGGTAACAGGTGTATCAGTACATAGGTAACACCTACAACAATATCGCAGTGCTGCGTCTGGTGTCTAGCCTGATCTCCCGAATCAGCATATCTCGGAACTGAACGATGAGGGTGCCGTTGAGCTCAACGGTGCCCACCGTTTCACGGGCAAGAGCTTCGCAGACGAACAGTCGCTGTCCTCCATAGTCCAGGCACCCTTGCGTGTTTAGCCGATGCAATTCCACGTGATCCCCATAGGACCACGGCACCGGCGGCATGCGATAGGGTTGGGCGCTCGCGTGTACCGCGAGGCCGGTACCTCCATCCCCAGGCTTTCGTGCGGCCGCACCTCGTTGTAGATCTGCCGGAAACGATCAAACATCTGCTGGCACTCCTCCAGGGTCTTTGGCCGACCGC
>CAZMAI010000445.1:0-1951 GCA_964564195.1 uncultured Anaerolineales bacterium
TGACCTGCAACGGGACGGCCGAGGACTCGGCCTATGCCGCGGCCTGCCTGCGCGATATGCCCGCTGGCTGCATTATCGTCCTGGGGGGCGATGGCACCGCGCGCTCGGTCTCCCGTAACGCCGGCGAGAGCCCGCTGTTGCCGCTCTCTACGGGGACCAACAATGTGCTTCCTACCTTCACCGAGGCCACCATCGCCGGCCTGGCCGCCGGCGCGGTCGCCCGCGGGCTGGTGCGGCTGGAGGCGGCCGCGATCCGGCACAAGTGGCTGGAGGTCTCGCTGGATGGCCAGCCAGTGGACCGGGCGCTCGTCGACCTGGCGTTGCTGCGCGGCCGGTTCGCGGGGGCGCGGGCGGTCTGGACCGCCGACGGCCTCATGCAGGTGGTGGTCACCCGGGCGGACCCCGCCACCATCGGGCTCTCGGCGATCGCGGGCGTGCTGCAGCCCATCGCGCCGGACGAGCCCCGCGGGCTGGCTGTCACGCTAGACCCCGCGGCCCCGCGGATAATCCTGGCGCCCCTGGGGCCCGGCCTGCTGGCGCCGCTGGGCATTGGCAGCATCGAGCAGATGGCGATCGGCGACGTGCTCCACCTGCCCGTGCGAGAGCCCGCGATGGTGGCCCTGGACGGCGAGCGGGAGCTGACCGTGACGCCCGGGCATGACCTGGCGGTGAAGCTCCGCGCCGACGGGCCATGGATCATCGACAGCAGCCGCGTCATGCGCGAGATGGTACGGCTCAAGTTATTGGACCTGTAACCAGTGGAGGGACAGCCTGATGATAGAAACGAACATCGCGATCGTGGGCACGGGGCCGGGCGGCTATGTGGCCGCATTGCGCGCCGCGCAGCTGGGGGCACAGGTGGTGTGCGTCGAGCGCGAGTGGCTGGGGGGCGTTTGCCTCAATGAGGGATGCATCCCCACCAAGGCTCTGCTGCGCAGCGCCGAGGTGCTCGAGCTTGTCCGAAACGCGGGCGAGTTTGGCGTGCATACTGGTGAGGTGTCGCTGGACTGGAGCGCGGTGCAGGCCCGCAAGAACGACGTGCGCTCCAAACTGACGCGCTCGGTGGGCACGCTGCTCAAGGGGGCCGGCGTGCAGGTGCTGGAGGGCAGCGCCCGTCTGGTGCGCGCCAACACCCTCAAGGTGACCCTGGCCGAGGGTGAAGAGACCGTCGTCGCCGACACAATCATCATCGCCACCGGATCGCGCCATCTGCAGGTGCCCATCCCCGGCCTGGACGACCCCGGCATCCTCACTTCCTACAGCATGCTGGAAATCGAGCAGCTACCGCCCAGCCTGTGCATCATTGGCAGCGGCGCTATCGGCACCGAGTTCGCGAGCCTGATGAACGCTGCCGGCGTTGAGGTGACCCTGGTCGAGATGCTGCCCCGCATCGCTCCCCTGATGGATGAGACGATCAGCGACATGCTGGCGCGCAGCATGCGCCGCAAGGGAATCCAGATACGCACGGGCACCCGCGTGACCGCGGTGGAAAAGATCGAGAGCGGCTATCGTGTGTCCATGTCCTCGGAAAAAGAGGGCGAGACACAGGTGGACGTGGCCGCTGTGCTCTCCGCCATCGGGCGCGCGCCCAACACGGAGGACGTCGGCCTGGAGGTAGTGGGGATCCAGCCCACCCGCCGCGGCATCCCCGTCGACGACCGGATGCGTACCAGCGTGCCGGGCATCTACGCCGTGGGCGATTGCGCCGCGGAGGGCCCCATGCTGGCCCACGTGGCCATGATGCAGGGCATCGTCGCCGTGGAGGATGCGCTCGGTCACCCGGCACATATGGACTATACCGCGGTGCCGTCCTGCATCTTTTCGCTCCCCGAGGCCACTGGCGTGGGCTTGACCGAGGCCGAGGCGCGCGAGGCGGGCTATGACGTGATCACCGGAATGTTCCCGCTGGTGGCCAACGGCAAGGCCATGGCCTATGGCGACACGGAGGGTT
>CAZMAI010000446.1:0-1941 GCA_964564195.1 uncultured Anaerolineales bacterium
GGCAGCCCAGCACACTCAAACTGGCTTCAATCGCTACGATGGAGGCGCGTATCGCCGGCGCCAACCTCTTTGGCCTGCGCCGCGCCAACACGGGCGTCATCGGCGTGTACTCTACCGTGCTGGGCGATACCGCATTTTGCGCTGCCGGCCTGACCGAGGCTGTCGCGCGCGAAAAGGGCTACCAGGTCATTGTCGGCTATGCCGAGGCCCCTAACCGGCACCCGGGGGCCATGCCCGGTTCCGAGCCGCTGGGTGTCAAACTGATCTTTGAGGCGGGCACTCAGGTCCTGCTGGGCGGCCAGGTATCTGGGGCCAAGAGTGGAGGCGAGTTGATTAACGCCATCGCCGGGGCCATCTACAGCCGGATGACCGCCGACGATATCGCCGCCTACCAGACGGGGACCCATCCCGGGCTCACTGCGTCGCCCATCAGCTATCAGCTCGTAAACGCGGCGGAGCTGGCGATCGCGTCCAGCAAGCAGTAGGCAACCGCCGCAGTCTTTTTCCCTGCGCAGGGGCAGCGATCCGCTGCCCCTGTTCTGTCTTACGGCCTGTGAGATTGCCGAAAACTTGTGTTCTGCGCCCGCAACGGGTATAAACGCCAGTAGTGGAGCGAGTCTATCTTTGTCGGGAGACGGTATGAGGTACAGGTTCACCCTCTCGCTGCTGTTTGCGTTCTGCCTGGCCGCATGTAGTGGCCCCGAGTTCGTGAACCATCCGAGACCGGCGCTGGCGGTGGACTCGTCCGCCTGGCAGCCTTACCTGGCCGAGTGCCCGTCCGATGCATCGGGTCGTCACCGGTGCCCGCCGGAGAGCGCGGCGGGCGCGCTGGGCTGCGATGTGCTGGCGCTGCCCGATGACCTGCTCGGCGGGCTCGATCGCGACGCCCCAATAGCGCGCTGTGAGCTGCACGCGCGCATGGACCAGGATGACGGGATGGCGCTCGTGCGCGAGATGGAGCAGAGTCGCAACTATGTCCTCTCCACTGGCGGGCTCTTCGCGCCTTCCTATACCCGGTATCTGACCCTGCAAGATGGCGCGCTGACCCTGCTCAGCAACCGGCAGCAGCTGCAGGCGGCCTATGCGCCCGTCGAGTCTGCCGAGGAGGCGCTCTCACTGGCGCTGGCGGCCACCGGGTGGCGCGCGTATTATGGCTTGCAGCGTGAGGATGCGCTCGAGTACGAGGTCGACCGGTTGGAGGACACCCACGTAACGAGCACCGCGGAGGGGTTTGAGGTGCTCCTGTACGTGTACCAGGTCTTTGGCTGTGGTCCGCACTGGACCGACGCTGTCTGGCTGACCGTCAGTCGCGACGGCACGCTGGATGTCGCCGATCGCTGGCATGTGTACCGCAACCCCGATGAAGACGGGCTGTGCGCAGACTAGGGGAGGAATGTGTGACGCAGATACAGACCATCCGGTTGCAGCTGCCTCTGCGCCTGGGAACAGTGAACGCCTACCTGCTGGCGGGGCAGAAAGGGAGCGTGCTCATAGACTGCGGCGGCTCGAATGGGCGACGCGCGATGGACGCGGCGCTGGCGCAGCATGGCGTGACGCCGCGGCTGATCGTCCTCACCCACGGAGACTTTGACCACACGGGAAACGCTGCGTATCTTCGAGAGAGTCTGAGCGTGCCGTTGGCGATGCATGCCGGCGACGTGCCCATGGGGGCCAGCGGCAGCATGCAGGCAGGGCGCACCACCCGCAGCGTCTTTCTGGGGCCGGTATCGACATGGCTGTTTGGATTTCGCCGAGGCGATCGTTTCGAGCCCGACCAGTTGCTCTCTGATGGCGACAGTCTGGCACCCTGGGGCATTGAGGCGATGGTGCTGCATCTCCCGGGGCACTCTTGCGGATCATTGGCGGTGCTCACTGCGGAGGGTGATCTGTTCTGCGGCGATTTACTGGAGAACAATCGCCGTCCGATGCTCAACAGCATCA
>CAZMAI010000447.1:0-1937 GCA_964564195.1 uncultured Anaerolineales bacterium
GGAGGGGATTCAGGGGTTTGACTATGACTGGTACCTCTCGCGTGGAGAGATGCTCCACATCAATGGCCATTACTACGATTACTTCCCAGTGGGTCCGGGAGTCCTCTCCGTTCCGGCAGTCTGGGTGGCAAGAGCCTTTGGGATGGACATGCGAACTGCGGACAATGCCGTAGTCCAGCGCGTGCTCTCAGCCGCTTCAGTCTCGTGTGCGTTCTTGCTGCTTTACCTCCTCGCTCGCAGCCAACTAGATGCTTTGCCTTCCATGGCTGTGGCAATCGTCTTTACTGCAGGGAGTTCGATCCTCAGCACGATGGGTTCTGCACTGTGGAGTATCAACTTTACCACTGTAATAACAGCAACCCTGCTTTGCCTGCTGGCGTATCGTAATTCTGAGACCCTGCCATTTTCAATTCGCACCATTATTGGTTTATTATTGTTTCTTGCTTATTTCACCAGAGCCTCGGCTTCTGCCTTTATCCTCGCTATTCTCATCTACATCTTTGTCAAACAGAGAACTGCCTTTCCGGTCGTCGCCGCCACGGCCGGAAGTCTACTGGTCGCGTTTTCACTGTGGTCTCAGTCCACATACGGGTTATGGTTGCCACCGTATTACCTGCCATCGCGCCTCTCGACAGGAGCGTTAGCCCCTATACACATAGGCCTGATGGGACATCTTGTGAGTCCCTCACGTGGGGTGCTGGTTTTCAGCCCGTTTCTCCTCATCTTGTTACTGGCCCTGATAATCCAACCGAGCCTGGCAATGCGGGACCCACTTGCGCGAGCATGCGGTCTTTGGGTAACCATGCTACTGCTAGTATCAGCACAAGGCGTCCAATGGTGGGGAGGATGGTCATTTGGACCCCGCCTGCTCACTGAGATCATCCCAGGACTGATGTTTATGACGGCATCTGCTTGGAGGCGCATCGGTCCGGTATTGTCCGCGCCCGCGCGAAGCGTCACTATTGTGTCCTTCTTGTCACTGGGAAGCCTAGCGATTGTGGTGCATGGACCCCAGGGATTGTACAATCCATCAATTCGCACTTGGAACGCCTCAGTTTATCCCATTCCTCCAACTTCCTCTGATCGTTTGGGCGATCTCTTTGACTGGCGTTACAGTCAGGCGCTCGCGTCTGACGCCGTCAACTGCCGGATGGAACACGATCACGGTTCTTTCCTGTTGCCTCTCGATCAGACTTTGGGTGAATACGCGTGGGGAACGCCGATAACCTATGCCTCAGATATGGAGGCAGATTGGCGATCGATTGCGCGCAGCACGCCAAAGAGGGTTTCTCCATCTCCTTCGGTCGCACCAATTGGCGACCTCCGGCTATTCCTACCTTTTGTTCCCAATCGCGCGCTTCTAGACAACCCCACCAACGTGGCCCTCTTCATAGGCTTTCAGAATCTCGACCGCTCCCATAGAGATGTCCTATCGACGCGCTGGACACTGTGCTCCAAGTCGCTTGTCATCATTGGACCGATGAAGGATGTGCAATATTACGACGAGGTTGTTCTAGATCTAGCCGTACGAGCGTTAGAGCCACAGACACTGCGAGTATCAGTAAACGGAACCTCTGTCGGCGAGCGCATCATCGATGGGCGGCAGGATAGGCCGGAACCAGTAATGCTGAGCTTCGCGGTCCCCGCGCACCTGTTCCATGACACGGAACGCAACATAGTCACCTTGGAGCTGCCATCAGCACCAGATGACAATTGGATCGGAGATCTGCTAGATCCTGGCGTTCCCTACGGCATAGAGTTGCATGAGATGACACTCCGCCCGTTGTCTGCCCTTGACGCTGACAAAGAAAGGGCGGCCTCTGTGCAACGAGAACCGGCGCAGTAATTGCGTAGAGCCCTGCATTGCCCCAGCTTGAGCACATCTAGCGCGCTACTGACCGCGTCTCTGGCGGCGCTTTCCCGCGTTCTGACATATA
>CAZMAI010000448.1:0-1933 GCA_964564195.1 uncultured Anaerolineales bacterium
CGCGTGGTCTACCGCCTGCCACTGGCGGCGCTCGTCGGCCAGCTGCGCGCGTCCCAGGGGCATGATGCGATAGTACTTGCGGCGACGCCCGGTCTCGGCCCGCGTCCAGCGCCTGCGCAACGCCCGCGTTCATGCCCGCGTGCATCCCCAGATCGTCGCAGTTGATGATCAGCAGCCGGGCGCCGGCGGGGTAGCCGGGCAGGCGGTTGGCCCCGGGTCGCTCAGATGTCACCATGACTCACCACACCTCTCCTGTCGCGCTCAGCGGGTACTCTTTCATCCTGATTATCTCTAGACCCAATGACTATACTACAGCATCACGCGATTGCTGGCGCGCCGGGATCAACAGATACTCTGTTCCTTTTCCGAGGTGACAAGTTCGTTTTGCCGCCTATAATGTTCGCTATCGGGCCACGGGCCGGCTGTGATCGTCGGACACAGACATCATCGGATCGAGGAGGCAGCATGAAGGGTTCACGCACACGCATCGCTCTCACCATCGTATTCATCGCCCTGTTCCTCCTATCCACCACCGGTGCGGCCCTGGCGGCGCCCGGGGGCGTGTCGGGAGAGTCCGTCCGCGTCTGGGTGGCCTACGGCAACGGCCGTGCCGCCGAGGTGCGCGCGTCGCTGGCCAACGCCAACGCCACCTTCCACTATGATTTTGCCGACCTGGGCGCCTACGTGGTGACCCTGCCCGCTGCGGCGCTGAACGGCATCCAGCGCAACCCCCACGTGCTGTACGTGGAGGAGGACGCCGAGCGCTACCCCATCGCGGCGATGCCCTCGACCGCCGACCTGGCCGCGCTCGTCACCGCTGATACCGTCATCCCCGGGCAGCAGGTCGTGCCCTACGGCATCGACATGGTCCAGGCCCCGCTAGTGTGGCAGGCGGGACCCACCGGCGCCGGGCGCACAGTGTGCATCATTGACACCGGTTACTACGCCGACCATGAGGACCTACCCGACACCGCCGAAGGTATTTCACAGGTGGACAACAACTGGGCGCGGGACGGCTACGGACACGGCTCGCATGTGGCCGGTACCATCGCCGCCCTCAATAACTCCACAGGCGTGGTGGGCGTGACGCCTGGCACGGTAACACTACGCATCGTAAAAATCTTCGACGATACCGGCGCTTGGACGTACTCGTCGAATCTGGTAAATGCGCTCAATAGCTGCCGGAGCATGGGTGCCAATGTCGTCAGTATGAGCCTGGGTGGCACTACCAAGAGCCGGACCGAAGAGAATGCCTTCAACAATGCCTACTCCGCTAACGTGCTAAGCGTCGCCGCGGCAGGCAACGATGGCAACAACCGCCTGTCATACCCGGCTTCGTACGCCTCGGTAGTCTCTGTAGCCGCCATCGACAGCAACAAAGCCTGGGCGGACTTTTCGCAGTACAACAGCCAGGTGGAACTGGCGGCGCCCGGCGTGGGCGTGCTCTCCACCGTTCCCTTCCTGGACAGCACCTCGGTGACCGTGAGCGGCGTCACGTACGCCGGCGGGCACATCGAGTTCAGTGCGCGGGGGACTGCGAGCGGCGCGCTTGTCAGCGGTGGACTGTGCGACAGCGTCGGATCGTGGTCCGGCAAGGTCGTGCTCTGCGAACGCGGGGTGATCTCCTTCTACGATAAGGTCCACAACGTGCAGTTGGGCGGCGGCGCCGCGGCGGCGATCTATAACAACGTACCCGGAGGATTCCTCGGCACACTGGGCGAGGGGTACTCCTCGACCATCATCGGTGTTTCCCTGAGCCAGGAGGACGGCCAGTACCTGGTGGCCAACAAACTCGGGCAATCAGCCGCTGTCAACAGCATATTTACCTCACCCGCCAGCGGCTATGAGGCCTGGGACGGCACCTCCATGGCCACCCCACACGTCTCCGCGGTGGCGGCGCTGGTGTGGAGCGCCAACCCGGCCTGGACCAACG
>CAZMAI010000449.1:0-1924 GCA_964564195.1 uncultured Anaerolineales bacterium
GGTTTCAATCCTTGTTTTTCTGGAACTCGCGCCCGGACCCTCAGGGACGTTTTCAACCTTCCCTCTCAGGATGGTTTCAATCCTTGTTTTTCTGGAACTCGCGCCCGGACCGAAATGTTCCGAAATGTTCCGAAAAGGCTCTTCTCTGTTTCAATCCTTGTTTTTCTGGAACTCGCGCCCGGACTATAGGCTCGCCGGCGCTCCGATCACGTTCCCGAAGTTTCAATCCTTGTTTTTCTGGAACTCGCGCCCGGACCATGTCTCGTTCCTCGAATTCGATACCGAGCCGGAGTTTCAATCCTTGTTTTTCTGGAACTCGCGCCCGGACAAGAAGAAACGGTGAGCAAAGATGGAATCGGAAGAGAGTTTCAATCCTTGTTTTTCTGGAACTCGCGCCCGGACTTCGGCATGGCGTTGGTGTCGACGATGGTCTGGAAGGTTTCAATCCTTGTTTTTCTGGAACTCGCGCCCGGACTATGGCTTGCTTAGGTTGGGTTCGGTCCGGTCTGGGTTTCAATCCTTGTTTTTCTGGAACTCGCGCCCGGACTCTATAGCTCCTATGCCGCTCAGTTTGACAAGATCCAGTTTCAATCCTTGTTTTTCTGGAACTCGCGCCCGGACTGCGAAACTCCCTGGGAACCGAACGCGAAGACGAGTTTCAATCCTTGTTTTTCTGGAACTCGCGCCCGGACATCACCTTTCGCTGCTTCTGGCTCAGGGGCTTCCACTGTTTCAATCCTTGTTTTTCTGGAACTCGCGCCCGGACCGGTAATCGTGACAGATGAAAGGGTATGGTTATGAGGTTTCAATCCTTGTTTTTCTGGAACTCGCGCCCGGACTCTGCTAGGAGCTTCCGGTCAACCATCACAGGATCGGTTTCAATCCTTGTTTTTCTGGAACTCGCGCCCGGACCTTTCGAGCTGAGCGGCATACTCAGGCGATTGGAAAGTTTCAATCCTTGTTTTTCTGGAACTCGCGCCCGGACATATACACGAACCAGCAGGGGTACAGCTACTCGATGTTTCAATCCTTGTTTTTCTGGAACTCGCGCCCGGACACTGAGGGTGTCACAGTCCGCAACGTCGAGCGGATGTTTCAATCCTTGTTTTTCTGGAACTCGCGCCCGGACCTCCCCCGTATGTGGTGACGATGGTATCTCCGGTGTTTCAATCCTTGTTTTTCTGGAACTCGCGCCCGGACCCTGATTCGACCTGAGGCATGGCGATAGGCGACGGCTGTTTCAATCCTTGTTTTTCTGGAACTCGCGCCCGGACATCGAAGACCGGGACGAGGTAGTCCTGGAAGTCAGTTTCAATCCTTGTTTTTCTGGAACTCGCGCCCGGACATTACCCCGGCCTCCGCTGCCAGCTCGTCACCCGGTTTCAATCCTTGTTTTTCTGGAACTCGCGCCCGGACCTCCCTCTCTTTCACATATTTTTAGTCAAACCGCCGGTTTCAATCCTTGTTTTTCTGGAACTCGCGCCCGGACCGTAGGCCGTCCCCACGACCTTCCCGACGAACCGGAGTTTCAATCCTTGTTTTTCTGGAACTCGCGCCCGGACGTGGCGAGATGATGACAGTCCTTACTGCGACGAACCGTTTCAATCCTTGTTTTTCTGGAACTCGCGCCCGGACGGCACGTCCGAGCCCGAGACGGCCCGGAGCTGGACGTTTCAATCCTTGTTTTTCTGGAACTCGCGCCCGGACACATTCAATCCTACTTTTGTCGCGAGATTTACGATGTTTCAATCCTTGTTTTTCTGGAACTCGCGCCCGGACGCTTCCAGGGATACTAAATTGGGCCCTCGAAGGTTGTTTCAATCCTTGTTTTTCTGGAACTCGCGCCCGGACCGCGATGACGGCTCCGGCGGCCCATTGGGTGATTTGTTTCAATCCTTGTTTTTCTGGAACTCGCGCCCGGACA
>CAZMAI010000450.1:0-1922 GCA_964564195.1 uncultured Anaerolineales bacterium
CGTCACCGCCAGCAGCATCGGCGCCGAGTGCACCAGCCGCGACACGAAATCCATGGTCTCGATCTCCACGCCGGGCAGCGGGTTGGAACAGCTGTATTTATAGATCCGCAGCCCAAAGCCCATATCCTCCACCCGCGGGTTGCTGCCATCCCAGGCCACGGGCGCCTCAGCGGGAACGGGATCGTCCGGACGGTACCACCAGTCAGATACGTTGGTATGGTACATGATCGGGACGCTCCGCGTCTCGCCCCCGGCATAGTGGAGCACATAGTCGCCGATGTGCAGTTCGCCATCCTCGGGGTTCCACGCGGCCGCGTGCAGGAAATGCAGCTGATCCCCGCTGGCGTCCACCCGGATGCCGGTGATCTCCGGCGGATAGATCACATGGGTGATCTCTTTCGAGTCCTTGCCCGCCAGCTGGATCACGCCGCGCACGTCAAAGGTCACCCCGAGGAACGCCTGCAGCCCCGATGGCAGCGTATCAAGGGTGTTCTCGGGCTTGTGATGGATCTCGTCGTCCAGCGCGTTCAGGTAATAGTCCCCCAGATCGACCATCCCCGCGGCGGCCTCCGGGCTCCGCGGAGGAATCGGGTGTTGCTTGCTCACAACCTGGTATTCGTTCGACATGACAGAACCTCCCACTGCGAGATGAGTCCGGCAGCCGCCTGCGCAGGTGCGTCTCGTGACCGGAGATACCTCTCGCGCAACCCGTGCACCGCATCTGCGTAGTGCAGGCAGCCAGGACACGAACGGCCACTGCGGTGATCATAGCGCTAGCGCTTGCGCCGTTCAAGCCGTAGCGGTACACTGCTTGAGGAACGGGGCGCCAGCGGGCGTCTCACAGGCCCCGTTTGTTGTGGAGGGAGCGCATGGCGCAAATAGCCGTGACGAGTTGATCGACAAGCTCAATGACAAGGCCGGGCAGGCCCGGGAGACCGTGCCGGCCTGGTCGGCGGCTGGATCGGCCAGCAACTACTGGGACACAATTGGGGGCCCTCGCTCGGTGGCGTGATGATCTTTCAGACCTTTATCGGTGCGTTCATCCTGATCGTCGTCGTCAAATGGATTCTGGGAGAGCTCGCGAAGCGACGCTAACCCTGCACCGACGATATTCGTCCCCGGTCCGGGCGGCCGGGGACGCCTTTCTCTTACGGAAGGCAGGGGAGCGATGCAGCCTCGGGCGCACTCGCGCCGGTTCGGGCCGGGGATCCTGCTCTCTGGCGCACTGCTGGTGGTCCTTTTGACGGGCTGCGGCCATCCCGAGGCCGGACCGCGTCTGGGAAACTGGTTGTTGCGTTCCTCAATGCGCGCCTCCAATGTCCCGGCGGCTGTAGACGCCGCGGTCCCCGCCGTGCAGGCGGCGCTTGAAAACGCCTGCGCCGTCACCGGCCTGCTGGAGCCCGGCTACCCGCAGACGGGATGGATCCGCCTGACGCCCCTGGAGGGCACCCCCGGGGCAAGCACCATCTCATGTGAAACGGGCGAGAAAGCACCTCGCGACGGCGACGCGCCGCCGGTGGCCTGCCTGCTGCTGGCTTCGGATGGCAGCCTGGCGCAAATCCGCCCGATCACCTGGCAAAGCGCCGCAGCATTCCAATACCGGCTCTATCTCCGCCCCCGCTCGCTGCTCGAGGGGCCGCCCCTGCGCCCCGTGGACACCACCCGCGACTTTGTCGCCGTGGATCTCTACACCATCGAGCGCCACGATCTGGCGTTGCCCCTCCACCGGGCCGTCGCGTCTGCGCTCGAGAGCTTGGGCGCCGAGCGCTTGCCCTAGCCCGTGCCCCAGGTGCTGCAGCCAAACCTGCAACCTGTAACCTGAAACCCCGTTCTACTCCAGCACGATGGCCCGCTCCGGATCCTCGGGTCGCTCCACGATCGACGCTCGCTCCATGGTCGCCAGATCGTACATGCCCACGCGG
>CAZMAI010000451.1:0-1920 GCA_964564195.1 uncultured Anaerolineales bacterium
TGCCGCTCTTTTTCAACGTCTACTCCTATCGCGTCTTTGAGCCCGACAAGCTTGCTTTGTTCCGCGCCCTCGCCACCCTCATGGCTGTGCTCGCCGGACTGGTGGCTGTCGTGCATGGGAGGCGACACGGGAGCGGCAGGCTTTCATGGGATGCGGTGCGGTCATGGTTGGCTGTGCCGCTGGTCTTGCCCGCCCTCGTGACCGGTATTGTTTCGCTGTTGGCAACAGCCTGGTCGGTTTTCCCCCGCGCGAGTTTGATGGGCTCGTATCAGCGACTGCAGGGGACCTATACGACGCTGTGCTATTTGGCCCTCTTTGGCTGTGTCCTGGCGTACCTGCGCAAGAGGCAACAGGTGGAACGGTTGCTGACCGTCGTCGTGCTGACCAGCCTGCCCGTGGCGTTGTACGGCGTGCTGCAGCACCACGGTCTGGACCCCCTTCCCTGGCAGGGGGATGTCACCACACGTGTCGCGTCGACGATGGGGAATGCCATCTTTGTGGGCGCCTATCTGATCATGGTGATTCCGCTCACCATCAGCCGCTGGCTGGCTGGCACGAGGTCCCTTGCGGCTCATATGCGCGGCGGTGCGGCACCATTGCTCCCGGTGGTAGCAGCCATCCTGGTGATCGCGCAGGTTCTGGCGTGGGCTACAGTCCCATTCACGCAGGCGATACTCGTAGCGCTGCTGCAACTTTTCGGGTGCCTCCTTGTGGCTACAGCGACCAGGGCCCCGCTTTCCAGTGTTGGCGATACCCTGATCAGCGGCCTGGTGCTGGCTGTCCAGGTGGTGGCATTGCTCTTTAGCGGGAGCCGAGGCCCCCAGGTGGGCTTGCTGGGTGGCCTTGTCCTGATGGCGCTGCTGACCGTGGCTGTGTCACGGCGCCGGCGCCTGGCTGCTGGCGTGGTAGCCTCGGGGGTTACCCTCCTGGCGCTTCTTTTGGTCATGAATCTGCCAAATTCGCCGCTTGAGAGGGTGCGGGAGGTCCCGTACGTTGGCCGCCTCGGGCGCCTTCTGGAGTTGGATCAGGGCACCGGCAAGGTGCGCTCGCTGATCTGGGAGGGTGTGGTTGACCTGCTACACGCCGACCCGTGGCGGGCCGCGATTGGCTACGGCCCCGAGTCCATGTATGTCGTCTACAACCGTTACTTTCCGGCGGAACTCGCGCACTATGAAGCCCGCACAGCCTCCCCTGACCGCTCCCATAACGAGATCTTTGATGCGCTGATCACTACCGGGCTTCCCGGGCTCATCGCACATCTGATGCTTTTTGCCGGCGTGATGGCCTACGGGCTAGACAGGCTGGGGCTCGCTTCTGACCGGCGGTCCCGGGCGCTGTTGTTGTCTGCCGCCGGTGTCGGCGGGTTGCTGGGCATCTTACTCCCCGTCTTTCTGGACGGGTCTCTGCGCCTGTCCGGTGTTGGCCTGCCGATAGGCGTCATCGCGGGCATCATGGTCTACCTGTCCGTTACGGCGATGTTGGGACGAAGCGTGCCCGCCGAGATGCAAACCTGGCAGGTTGCTCTGGTAGTCGCGGTCCTGGCGACTGTTGTTGCGCACTGGATAGAGATCTCTGTGGGTATCGCGATCGCATCGACCCGGGTCTATTTCTGGATGTACACGGCGCTGTTGGTCAGTGTTGCGCAATGGCGTTCCGACGACAGGATGGCATCAAGTGTTACGGCCAACACCGGCGGCGATCCGGCACAGCCCACCGGCAGCAGGCAGCGGCAGGCGGCGAGATCACGCCGCAGGCAGGGTGCGCGCACGCCTACGGCCGCACCAGGGCAAGCGGCACGCACGCGGCGGCTGCGTCTCTCTGGACTTGCGCCCGTGCTTGCCATGATCCCGGTGACGCTGGCCTGGGAACTGGTCGGGAGTGTAGACAGCGGAGACAGCCTGCTGGCGATGCTCGTGCCCG
>CAZMAI010000452.1:0-1907 GCA_964564195.1 uncultured Anaerolineales bacterium
TGTTGTACCGCGCAATCCGGCTCATGCGTGTGGGTGCACGGCTGAAAACGGCAGTTCCCAAGGAAAGGGCGCATCTCTGGGAAAAAGGCGTCCAGTTGCTCCGGGTCAATGTCCCAGAACATGAACACGCGCATGCCTGGCGTGTCAGCCACGTAGATATCACGCTCCGGGTTCATCAGCGAGGCGACTACCGTCGTATGTTTGCCCCGGTCGTTATAGTCGCTGATCTCGCCTATCTTGAGTTCCAGATCGGGCCATAGCGCATTGAGCAGGCTGGACTTGCCTGCGCCCGAAGGCCCTGTCAGCGCGGATAGCTTGCCGCGCAGCAGTTCCCGCAGTGTCTCGATGCCCTCTCCGGTGACGGTACTGGTCGGCAACACGGGGTACCCGATCTCCTGATAGAGGGCAAAGGGGTTCTCCTCGTCCGGCTCGAGAAGATCGCATTTGTTGGCGACAATCACGAGAGGGATCTGGTTTGCTTCGCAGGCCACCAGATAGCGGTCCAGCATCAGAGGATTGGGCTCGGGGCTGTGGTGCGCAAAGACGACCAGGATCTGGTCGGGATTGGCGAGAATCACCTGCTCTCTGCTGGCGAGCGTCCCCGGGCGGGGGGGCGGCGGCCGGCGCGAGAGCACCCGCGTGCGCGGCGCCACAGATTCGATGATGCCAAAGCCTTCCTCGGTGGGCGTCCAGCAGACCCGGTCGCCAATGGCCACCAGGTCGCTCCCCCGGCGTCCCCGCTTGAGGCGACCGCGTATGGTGCAGTCGATAATGCCCTCATCGGTCTGCACATAGTGGTGCCCGCCGTGCACGCGGATCACCAGGTCTCCGCAGCGCTCACTCATGTCTATCCGCCGATCTCTCAACGTATGTCCGGCCACATACCTGACACGAGAGTCTATCATGGCGATTGGGGCCGGTCAAAGGAGCTATGCCAGCCGCACGGTTGATGATTGCCCGTGCGACTTGGCGCGGTACGGTGTGTCACGCTATACTGCCGGGGTCTCGCTGTCGATTGCGCAGCCACTGCCACCAGGGTGATGCCATGAAGCTCTCTGTATTGATGCCTGTGTATAACGAACAAGCCGGCCTCGAGGCGATCCTCCGGCGCGTGCATGCTGTCCCCGTGGACAAAGAGATCGTCCTGGTGGACGACAGTTCCACCGACGGTACGGCCGGCATCCTCGAGCGCATCGATCTGCCCGACCTCAAGGTCTTTCGCCACAGCGTGAATCAGGGCAAGGGTGCCGCCATCCGCACAGCCATCGCCGCGGCGCAGGGAGATGCCATCATCATCCAGGACGCCGACCTGGAGTACTCGCCGGAGGAGTACCCGCAACTGCTCGCCCCGATCCTCTCCGGCGATGCCGCCGTCGTCTATGGCGTCCGCGATCTCTCCGCGCAGCGGTTTACCACCCGCTGGGGCAACCGGTTCCTCACCGGCCTCACCAACCTGCTCTATGGTACCCGTCTGCACGACATGGAGACCTGCTACAAGGTCATGCTGACGTCTATCGCCACGCGTCTGGATCTCGAGTGCAACCGGTTCGATCTCGAGCCCGAGATCACGGCCAAGATCGCGCGCCTCGGGTATCCCATCGCTGAGGTTCCCATCTCTTATGCGCCGCGCAAGGACAAGAAACTCTCCCCCTGGCGTGATGGCTGGCCCGCGGTAGCGGCGTTGCTGCGCTACCGGCGCTGGTCGCCCTCGCACTAGCCTCTGCGCGGCCACGGCACCTCTTTCCGGGCACGAACAGCGCTGGCTCCGGCCCCCTTTCTCCACAGGGGACCTCGTATTTTCTTTACAAATATACTAAACATAGTATAATGATCATGAGGCGAGCTTCCGCCTTGGAGGTGTGTGATGGATCGACAGACAGTGGAACTCGATGTGCTGGGCATGACCT
>CAZMAI010000453.1:0-1906 GCA_964564195.1 uncultured Anaerolineales bacterium
TTTTTTGTTTGATTTGAGTTTTGTTGGTTTTTTTTACAGTTGAAGGTGTCCTTCAACGTTTTTTTGTATTATTGTCGTTGGTTTTAGTGTTATTTATGGTTTTTGGTGTTGGAGGTGTTGTTTTTTTATATTTAACAGGTTTTTTTTTGTTTTTATTGTGGTTTATAGGTGTTTTTGTATGATTTTTATGTTGTGGGCTATTGTTTGTAGTGTTAGTTCTGTTTGTGCTTTTTTGGTGGTTTTTCTTTGTATTCCGGGGAATTTGCGTGATTTTTTGAGGATGGCGAAGTAGGTTTCGCCGGTATGGAATCTTTTTTTGTAAGTTTGTTTTCCGAGATCTGAGTTGTAATTTTCGCTCATTTTGATTTTTAAGGGATTTGCTGTGCGGAATATTTCTCTTTTTATTCCTTTGTAACATTCCTGGCTGTATATGCAATTTTTACATTGTTTTGTGGAGTATACTCGGTATGGTTTGTTATTTATTCTTCGATTGTTTTGATATTCCAGTATTTGGTTTTCTGGGCAAATATAAGCATCTGTGTACCAGTTATATTGGAAATTATGTTTTCTGTATCTGTTTTCAGGTTTTTGGGGTTTGGTTTTTATGTTTTCGGTTCTGTCAGGCATGATTGCGGTGATATTATTTTTGTAACAGTATTCTAATGCGTTATCGGTTAAATAAGCATTATCTGCAGTGTATAATGTGGGATGTCTGTTTAAATTCATTTTTACTTCATCTGCCATGGGAATAAACTGATGATGATCGGTGGGATCATTAACCAGCTTCTGTGCGACGATAAAATCATATTTATCATCTATTGCAACTTGATAATTATAATTTAAGCCCATATTTCCTTTTTTATCCTTCATCCACCGGCTTTCAGGGTCTGTAAGACTTATAGTATTTTTTCCATTATAATTAACCTTTAAATAAGTAATAAAGTCTAATACGTCCTGTTTTTCCTGTTTATTTACTAATATTTTTGTTAATAGTTTTAAAGCTTCTCTTTTTAACTTATTTTTAATTTCTTTGATGATATTATAATTGTTTTCGTCTAAAACATCGTTTAAGAAGTATTTTTCTAATTCAAAAAGTAATTCATTGTTATTTTCCAATTCATCAATAAGATATTCAAGATATTCCAGCTCATCTATCTTTATTACTCTAAAATTACTTGCATTAGCCTTTAAAATAGTTCCATCAATCGCCACATGCTCAAAACCAATTAAATCATATTTTATACCTAAATTAATGGTGTACCGGAATAATTCCTCAATTAAAAACATATTACTGTTATAAAAACGTGCTATAGTTGATTTACTAGGTTTTTTATTGTTTAAAATATAATTACAACATTCATCATTATGTTTCAACCAATTTTCCAGCCCACGACAACTGTTAATTCCATTTAAGACTCCCCAGACAATGAAACTTAATAATTCGCCTGTTTGGTAAGTTTTAGGCCTTCCTTGTTTTGTTTCTTCATCGGATAGTAAAAAGCTGTTTTCGCTTAAAAAACTCTGAATAATCCTTTCAACCAAAAAAACAAGATTATCATCATCTAAATTTTCCCCTGGAACGTTTAAAACAAAATTAGACTGTATTTCCCGGTATTTAGCTGCATTAACCATAATTTTAAACAACCTTAAAATTTTTTTTAAACCCCAAAATGCAGAAAAAACCAAAAAATTTAAGACCCATAAAAAACTAGAATAGTTATTGTGGGAATTTTTTGGTATTGTTTTGCCAATAAATACTTTAAATTCCCACTTATTTAAATATTACTATTTTAAAACCAATAAAATCAAAAATCACACCATAACAACAATCAAAAACAAAAAAAATTACACATAAACAGTCTAATAATATAAAAAAAATTCAAAAAAATAATTATGGGACAGTCCC
>CAZMAI010000454.1:0-1899 GCA_964564195.1 uncultured Anaerolineales bacterium
CGGTGATCCTGACGTGGCTCTATAACAACACTGCAAGCCTGTGGCTGTGCATGCTCTATAGCGCCATGGGCGTGACGGCGTGGACTGTTGCCAGCACGGCCCTGCGCTGGCCGCCGCTCGCGCAGATGGTCATGGGGCTGGGTTCGTGGCTGGTGGCGTTGCTCCTGTTGCGGCGTTACGGCCCAGAGACGCTCCGCGGCTCCCGCGACTGAGGCCGGGCGATGCGGGCACGCCCCCACGGGAGCGCGCCCGCCGGATGCCAGAGGGACGGTCAGTCCAACTGCGCCAGAAAGCCCTGCACATGCGCCAGGTAGGCGGCGAGCTGCTCCCGCCGGATGTTGTGACCCGCACCAGTGATATTCACCACGGTGCCGTTTCTGAGGAGTGTCTCCGCCTGCGCACGCTCGACCGCGGTCATGCGCGCTCCCAGTTCGGGATCTGCAGTGATGAGGAGAACTGGGCACTGGATGGCACCGGCGGTGGCCGGCCACCGGGAGAAGTCAGGCTTGTAGAGCTCGCCGATGTGCACGTTGAATTGCTTTTTGGCCTCCGCCCATGGGGGCAGGATAGCCGGGTCCCACAGGGGCGAGTCGCTCCGGGCGCCCGCAATCAACTCCTCGATGTCTTTGCTCTGTATGCGCTCGTACATCTCGCGGCGGCTGAGGCCCTGGACCGGCGCCGCGGATCCCTGGTTCATCCAGGGCGGATCCTCCAGCACACAGCCCCGCACAAGTTCGGGGTGACGTGCGGCGCAGGCGGCGGCGGTGCCGGCGCCCATCGAGTGCCCGATCAGGATGGCCGGGGTGAGGCCCAGCGCCTCGATGAGACCGGCCTCGTCGTCTCCGAGCGTATCCCAGCCATAGACCTGATCGGTAAACTCGGAGCCGCCGTGATTGCGTGCGTCATAGGCGATGAGGTGATAGCGCTCGGCCAGGATCGGCGCCAGCGCCGGCCAGCAGGCGCCGCTATCGGTCACCCCATGGCTGAGCACCACCGTGGGGCCGTCAAGGCGGCCGCCCTCGCGAAAGTGCAGGCGAATGCCGTTACTGATCGTATCTCTTTCGAGCCACTGCATCGGATTTCCCTCCCTGACTATGCTGGCGTTAGGATAGACGGCGCGGACGCGGATGCAAGCCACAGGCACACCCATGTTGACATACTCGACATGGCCGGGTGATAATGGTTCCTATAGAGGACGAACCGGTCGGCCGGACTGTCGGAGTTGCTTTATTCGAAGGAGAGATAGCATGGCCAGGCCCAGGACCATCATAGATCGCATTCGGAAGCTCTTTTCGGGGCCGCCGGTAGAGGTTGATGAACAAGAGCAGGCACGCCTGATCGGCCGGCTTTCGTCATCCGACGCATCGCTGCGAGTCGCCGCCGCGGAGGCTCTGAGTGCTTACCCGACTGATGCTGCCGGCGCTGCGCTGGCAGACGCGGTTCGCGATCGCGATGTGCGCGTTCGGGAGGCAGCGGCTCGCAGCATCCGCGCGATTGCCGAGTATGCCAAGGTTCCTGTGACGCCAGTGATGGATGCGCTCCAGTTGGAGCCAACGGACTCGCCTGCACTATTTGCGCTGGTAGGGGCGCTGCGCGAGCTGGGACCGGGCGAGGCGGCCGAGCGGGCGGTCGTTGAGAAAAAAGGCTGGGGCATCGCGCGCGCCAGCCAGGCCAAGCTGGACGATATGGTGGCACTGCGCGAAAAGATGATCGCCTTTTCACCGGACGCTGTGGAGATGCAGGAAGCCTTTGATGAGCTCTTTGCGCGCCTGGATGACCCCGATCCCGACGTGCGCGGGGACGTCAAGAACAGCCTGGCGGGCAACCGGTATTCGGTCCGACCCCTGTGGACGATCTATAACGAACTGCTGGAGACCGAGCAGCGCAAGGCCGTGCTGG
>CAZMAI010000455.1:0-1890 GCA_964564195.1 uncultured Anaerolineales bacterium
CCCATCTTGAGCGCGATCCCACGGTTGTAGGCTGACACGTCTGTTATGTACACCGAAGAGGCGCCCGACGCTTTGGCAGCCAGCAATAGCCCCATACCGATCGGGCCAGCGCCGAGGATCGCGACGCTGTCGCCCAGCCGCACGCCCGCCTTGCGCACCGCGTGTACCCCCACCGCGATGGGCTCAATCAGCGCCCCCTGCTCAAAGGACACATTGTCGGGAAGCGGGACCACGGTCTTTTCCGGGACCACAATGTACTCGCCAAAGGCCCCTTGCCAGGATTGCGTCCCCAGCACCTGCTTGCTGGCACACGCGTTGTACGCCCCCTCTCGGCAGGCGCGGCAGACGCCGCAGCCATAGTGTGGCTCAACCGTCACGCGGTCGCCCACCGCGACGCTGGTGACCGCGTCACCGACAGCGGTGACCACGCCGGCGAGTTCATGGCCCGAGATCACGGGAGGGATGCGAAAAGGATGCGTGCCATGGTAGGCGTGGATCTCCGAACCGCAGATGCCGACAACGACCACACGGATCTGCACCTGGTCGTCTGCCTCGATCTGCGGGACAGGCACGTCGTGCATCGCTACCACCAAAGGCTTCTCGATGACTGCTGCTTTCACAGGACTCCTTTCCTGCTGTGTCCCGTTTATCATAGCCCGCATCGCGCCACACCGTCAAAGCATCATAGCGCAGCTGCCCGAGCGGGGGATAGCAACGCCCGCCCTGGCATCTCGTGCCAGGGCGGGCGTATGGTCGTGGCAGGCTATCGATCAGCTCTGCTCGAAATACCACTGCTCCGAGTACTCGGGGAAGGTCCACAGGCTGTCCCAGGTCCAGAAGCCTCCCGTCTCGTTCACGTTCTTGAGGTTATTCCGGATCCAGAGCGGGTGCGGCGCGTTGCCGCAGGTGCCGATGGTCCAGATGTGCTCGGCCTGGCTCTCGAGCACCTTGGCGGCCGGCTCGTTCGAGTCGGTCAGCATGTACTCATCCAGCCAGGTGTAGAGGTTCTTGATGACCTCGGGCGGCTCCTCGCCCTGGGCGCCAAGGGTGTTGTACCAGCGGCCCCACAGAGGTGCCCAGACGCTCTCGTCGCCATCGATCGGGGCAAAGAACTTGGGCCGGCGCAGGAACAGCGTATCCGCTGTCTCATCGCCGTGCCACAGGCTCATCGGCTCTTCGTTGGCGCCGATCTTTTGGGTCAGCAGTTGCCGCGTGATCGACTTCCACTGAATCTCGACACCGATTGCCTTCCAGTACTCGGTCACCAGTTCGGTGATCGGGCCCTTGGGTGTCTCGGTTTCGACCAGGTCCCAGGAGATGACGATGGGTGTCTTGCTCGTCGGCCAGAGGCGGTGCGTCTTGTCCGCGTTCCACTCCAGCCCCATGTCATCGAGCAGCGCGTTGGCCCTGTCCAGGTCGAACTCGGCATAGGCCGCCGCGTACTCGGGCTTGTAGTGCCGCGACGCCGGGATCACCGTCATCTGCGTCTCGGATGCGTTCCCAAAGTAGATCACATTGTTGATGTCAGGACGGTCCACAGACAGCGACAGGGCCTGACGGAAGCGGTCGTCTGAAAAGACCTCACGCATCTCGTCGTTGGGCCAGTTCATGTTGACGTTGTACACCACCTCGCCGCCTTTGCCTGACGGCCACAGCGCCATGTGCGCATTACCGAGCGCCGCGCCCTCTGCGTAGGTCGCATAGAACAGGATGCGGTTCTCGAACCCGGCAAAGTCATAGGCACCGCCCACCAGCTTGGCGTCGAACACTGCCAGGTCAGCGTTACGGTCGCTATTGACACCATCGATGTACGGGAGCTGGTTGCCTTCAGGGTCAACAGCGCCATAGAACGGGTTCCGCTCCCAAAAGACGACACTCGGCGTATCGCGC
>CAZMAI010000456.1:0-1885 GCA_964564195.1 uncultured Anaerolineales bacterium
TGTAGCGGCTCATTCTATATCTGACTTCCGATAATTGCCATATTCGGAAGTCGGGTATTGGTCTAAACCTTTTTTGCAAAGTACGGTTCCCATATGGTCGTGTAAGCTCCGAGGTTGACATGGACATTCTGGCCTCGAAGTTTCAAAGGACAATGGAGAAGACTGTGGAGCCTATGGTCAAGAGAGCGTTCGCCCAGGGAAGACGTAGGGGGCGCTCCATAGGTACCAGTATTTTTATAAGGAATCGTTATTTTAAGTTTTAAGGCCCTTAGAATTGGATGGGCATACCATCAAGCCTTTAACCTTAGCAAACACTTTTGTAGTTGGTGAGGTGCTCATGAAGCCGCGAACAATCAGACTCCCCGAGGATCTGGACCGTCTTCTCCAGGACGAAGCCGAAAAGACAGGCACCACTGAAGCCGAGATTATCCGACGGGTGCTCTGCGATTACTATCGAATACGCGAAGGAGAGACCTCTATCGAGACTCTGATAAGGCGGATTGTTGGGGAGGTCCTAGAGGAGAGCACCTCTAAAAGCACTCCTAGAGCACCTCAGAGCACCTCAGCAGAGAAGGAAAGAGCACCTTCGCGAACACTTGAGGCACCTCCTAGAGCACCTTATGAGCACCTGGGAGCACCTCTTAAGAGCACCTCTAAAGCACCTTTGAGCACCCCTAAGAGCACCCTCGTAGCACCGCAGAGCACCGCAGAGCCGGATGTGATCGAAGTCCTCAAAATTATCAAAGCCCACCACGACCAAGGCGAGGAACCCACCGCCAACGAGGTCGCCCAGGAGGCAGGGATGGATAAGAGGCCACTAGGCCGACTGATGAAGGCAACAGGGGTCCAAGCAAAGAACACGACTCGAGGAGGAGTGACGGCCAGGTACTACACCCTCGACCTGAAGCCGAAGATCGAAGAGCTGATCGCGAAAGGCGATTCGAAGGCGTGAGTGTGGTTGTTCTATGATATTACTCCTGTCTGTATTAAATATATCACAGAACTAACCGTGCCGCAACCGAAGTCCGCAAATTTTGAGGAAGGAAGGCCAAAACAAAACCGAGACATGTCTCGGTCTCGGTTTGGTGAAAACCAGGACGGGATATCGATTTTCTATTTTTTCTATATATTATTTCTGTATTTATATCTATATCTCCGACTAAACCATACTATATTTTATCAGATGACTATCACATCTGAAGATTTGATTTTTAGCAGCTAGCGTTTCTTTCTCAGAACTGAGACCGAGACATGTCTTGGTTTCAATCTCTAAACAAATCTGATAAGATGGCGTTGCTTATGGTTGGGATCTTTGATGATCTGGAAGCGATGATCGGCGGCTAATAGCGGTTCCAGGCGGTTGACATGCCGTTTACCGACTCCAATAAGGCGGGCGGCATCTTTCGTGGTCACTTGCTTATGACCTAGCCTTCTCATTTCAGAGGCTAGAAGGTCAAGATGGGCGGCGGCGGTCTCCTCTCGAAGGGGCGGCGTCGGGGCTTCGAGCCTGGCGAGCCTCTGACGGTCGTATGCTCTTTCGAGGGCGACCTCTTCCCGGAAGGCGGCCAGCTCCCCCCTGAGCTTGTGGATCTCGTCTTCCTGGCGCTGAATGTCTCTCTGTCGTTGCTGGGAGACGCATTGGAGCCGGTGGATCTCGTCTTCCTGTTGCTGCAGTTGTTGGAGGACCTCGGCTAAAAGATGCTTAATCTGCGGGTCCTCATCGAAAAGCTTATCCGCCAGAAGGACCATTTTATCCATGGTCGTGGACCGGCCTCTGGCCTCCGCTAGGGGTTGGTCTTCAAATTCCATTTTACTATCACCTCATTCTAGTGTGGTTACATGCGGCTACTGCTTTGTGATTCTATCTAAATAATCTTTTTGCCGA
>CAZMAI010000457.1:0-1885 GCA_964564195.1 uncultured Anaerolineales bacterium
GGCCCTATCATCTCCGCCTCCAGCGGGCCGGGGCGGTAGAGGGCGATGGCGGCGATGACGTCGTCGAAGGTCTGCTCCTGCAGCCGGGTGGCCAGGTTGCGCTGACCGGCCGACTCCAGCTGGAACAGCCCGATCGACCCGCCGTTGGAGACGATCTCGTAGGCGGCGGGGTCCTCCGGCGCGAGCTGGTAGGGGCGCAGGCGACGACCGGTGCGCTGCCGCACCAGGTGCACGGTCTCGGCCACGGCCGAGTGGGTTCTCAGGCCCAGGATGTCCATCTTCACCAGGCCCAGAGCGGCAACATCATCCTTATTAAATTGGGTTACCACCACTCCCTTGGCGGCCCACTGCAGGGGGGCGTAGTGGGTGATGGGGCGGTCGGCGATCACGAACCCGCCCAGGTGGGTGCCCAGGTGCATGGGGAAGGCGTCGAGGCGCTCCACCAGATCCAGCAGGCGCGCGTAGCGGCCGCCGGGCGTCACCACGGTGCCGTCGGGGGCGAGCACGGGCGGGGCGGAGTCCTGGAGGGGGGAGTCGCGCAGCTCCGGCCAGGCGCCGGCCAGGTACTCGCGGATGCGGGCGGCGTCGCCGTGGCGGGGGACGTGCTTGGCCAAGGCGTTGATCTCGGTGGGCGCGTAGCCCAGGGCCTCGGCCACCGTGCGCACGGCCGACCGCGGCGACATGGTGTTCACGTTCGCCACCACCGCCACGTTCTCTTGGCCGAAGGTGCGGTAGATGTAGTCGATGACCTCGTCGCGGCGCTCGGAGCAGAAGTCGACGTCGATGTCCGGCATCTCCCTCCGGTTGGGGTTGAGGAAGCGCTCGAAGAGGAGGTTGTGGCGGATGGGCTCGGAGGCGGTGATGTCCAGGGCGTAGCAGACGATGGAGTTGCCGGCGCTCCCCCGGCCCGAGCAGAAGATGCCGCGTTCCCGCGCCCAGCGCACGATGTCGTGCACCACCAGGAAGTAGTGGGCGAACCCCATGCGCTCAATCATGGCCAGCTCCTTCTCGAGCAGCTGCACCGCCCGCGGCGGCACCGGCCGGTACATGCGCGCCAGTCCCCGGAAGCAGCGCTTGGCCAGCAGCGAGTAGGCCGTCTCCCCTCGCGCGATGGGCACCCGGGGGAAGTGGTAGGCGCCGAGGTCCAGGTCGACGGTGCAGCGGGCGGCGATCAGGGCCGGGGTGTCGAGGGGGGACACGGCGGCGAGGGACGGCGTGGCGCCGGCGGTGCGCGAGACCTCCTCGCCAATGGAGGCGCTGACGGTGGCCACGGCACCTGAGCCGGCGCCGACGGCGCCAGGGGCGGTGGGTAAGGATGAATGTTGTTGGCCTGGCCGGGGTGAGCCGGTTGGTGCAACAGAAGTTGCATATACAGCGCAGTGCAACTCCCACAGCGGTTGGAGGAAACCCTCAACCTCGGATCGAGGGAGGAGACAGCGACGCCCGGGTACGGGATCGGGATAGTCGGAGAGGGGCTGATCGCGGCCGGCGGCGCGGCAGACCAGGTGAAGATCGCGGCCCTCGGGACGGGCGTAGTGGGCGTTGGTGGTGAGGACGGTGGGGAGGCCGCACTCGCGCGCCAGGGCGAGCAGGCGGAGGCAGTAGGCGTCGCAGGACAACTCCCAGGGGCGGCCGTCAGGGTGGAAGCCCACGTCGTAATCAGCGGGATTCAGGTGCTGGGGGCGCCCGCGCGGGAGGTCGGGGCGTTCTCCCAATGCAACAGAGCGTGCATAGACGCCGCGATGCAACAAAGCAGCCGGTGCGGTGGACATGGCAGCGGCGCCGCGGGCGCCGGCAGTGGCAGTGGCTGCGGTTGCAGCGGCATCCATCGCCGTGCGGGCGTGATGTCGGAAGCGGCCGTCGTCGGTGCGGATCTTCTGGTAGA
>CAZMAI010000458.1:0-1881 GCA_964564195.1 uncultured Anaerolineales bacterium
GCCTCGCGGTTACCGGGCGGCCCGCCTTCTCAGGCATGGAAAGTGTTTGTCGCGTCCCTGATCTGGGCCCGATAGTTGGGCTGCGTCTTGGAAAGCGCCGGGCTTTAATATATACTGGTCATCACTGCGAGTTCTATCGTATCCGTTGTCTACCGTAGAGTGCCGCGCCAGGGCCGCGTGCCCGCCACCAGTTCCGCCGACGAGGAGGTCCGCATGCAGCGCCGATTCATCTGGTCCGTCCTGATGCTTGTGATCCTGTTGCTTTCGCTGTCTGGCTGTGGAGGTAGCGAGCCCGCTGCCGGTGCAGTCTCCAGCACCGGTGCATCTGCGGGGACAACAACCCAGGGTGGGGCAGCAGCGCCGGCGGCAGCGCAGGCGCCCGCGTACGGCGAGCGCATCCAGGTGCCCGGTGGCAGTTACCAGCGCATATCGCCGGAGGACCTGGACGACATGCTGGCAGGCGAGGACTTGACACTCATCAATGTCGAGCCCAAGTACGAGGCAGAGATCGAGGGGACTGATCTCTTTATCCCACATCTGGAGATCCCCCAGAACCTGGGCAAGATTGCGGATCGGGGGGCGATGATCGTCCTCTATAGCGCCAACGGCGAGTTCAGCAAAAAAGGCGCCGAAAAGTTGGTCAGCTTTGGCTATTCGGGGATCTATGACCTCGATGGCGGTATGAAGGCATGGGAGGCGGCTGGCTTTACGCTGGCGCCAGCGGGAGAGTAACGGCGGCCCGGTACCGTGCGCGATCCTGAACGATGGGGGCCGGTGTCGATGCCGGCCCCTTTTGGCTGCCGATCTGGCATGGATAAAGGCTGAAACGGACGGTGCCGTGCGGGCTGGCGTGGGGCAACGGGCGATACGAGGGGCGTCACCGGGGCGGTGGTGTCTTGACCGGTCACGTTCGGCAGGCTAGTATCGGTGCAGAGCTATACTATGGAGGTAACGTATGTCGCAGGATCTCGTCCGTACCACGCCTGAATCCGTAGGGATTCCCTCGGGCGCAATCAGCGCGCTGGTGGAGAGGCTTCAGAGCAAAGAGGGTGGGGCGCATAGCCTCATGCTGCTGCGCCATGGCCAGGTGGCAGCGGAGGGCTGGTGGGCGCCCTATGGCCCGGAGCGCCCGCACATGCTCTTTTCGCTCAGCAAGTCGTTCACGTCCACGGCGGTCGGGCTGGCGGTGGCGGACGGGTTGCTGACGGTGGACGATTTCGTGCTCTCTTACTTTACCGAGTTCGCGCCCGCCGATCCGGGCCTGTATCTCGAGACGATGCGCATCCGGCATCTGCTGAGCATGAATACGGGCCACAGTGAGGACACCTTGCCGGCACTGCTCTCGCGGGATGACGGTGCCTGGCGGCGCGCGTTCCTCGAGTGCCCGGTCACAAACCCGCCAGGCTCGCTCTTTTGCTACAACTCCGGTGCCAGCTATATGTTGTCCGCGATCGTGCAGCAGGTGACTGGCCAGCGCTTGGTGGACTATTTGCAGGCCCGGCTCTTTGAGCCCCTGGGCATCCGCGCTCCGCGCTGGGATGTGTGCCCAGCCGGCATCAACACCGGCGGCTGGGGCCTAAATCTACGCACCGAGGACATCGCTCGCTTTGGACAGCTCTATCTGCAAAAGGGGCGCTGGGATGATCGCCAGCTCGTGCCCGAGGCCTGGGTCAAGACCGCCACGACGTTTCACTCGGACAACTCCATGCGTGAGAGCCCGGACTGGCAGCAGGGATATGGCTACCAGTTCTGGATGTGCAGGCATGGGGCGTACCGCGGCGATGGCGCCTTTGGGCAGTACTGCATTGTGATGCCCGAGCAGGACGCCGTCCTGGCGCTGACCAGCGGCGTGCGCGACCTGCAGGCGGTGCTGGATGCCGT
>CAZMAI010000459.1:0-1879 GCA_964564195.1 uncultured Anaerolineales bacterium
TGCCCAATGAGAATGTGGATCGGAGTTATATGTAGATTCCAAATTTCTAACTATTATTTAGTCTAACTAATCTTTGAGAAAACCGAAGCATTCAGATCCATTTCAATCCTAAAATAGTCTGATTTGAGCATAGGTTCATCACTTTTCACCTCTCTCTAATTTTTTTATTTCAATCCTAAAATAGTCTGATTTGAGCATTGACTACTACTTCAACGTGTGATGAAACGGTATCATTTCAATCCTAAAATAGTCTGATTTGAGCTCCAAGGTGTTGTTCTCCATGACTTCGATACAATAAATTTCAATCCTAAAATAGTCTGATTTGAGCCCTTCTGGGTCGGTTACGGTTACGGTTACATTATCATTTCAATCCTAAAATAGTCTGATTTGAGCGTTCATACTTGTCTAACAAGTAGCTGATACTACGACATTTCAATCCTAAAATAGTCTGATTTGAGCCCCACACCCTGTAATGAAACCTGGAATGTGAACTTCATTTCAATCCTAAAATAGTCTGATTTGAGCTGGTGATTCATTTATAACGCTAATTATGCCCTCTATATTTCAATCCTAAAATAGTCTGATTTGAGCAATCCGATCTACTCACCACAATAGCAACTTTAAGGGAATTTCAATCCTAAAATAGTCTGATTTGAGCCAGGGGAACGGTGCTATGGTACAGGTTCCTAAATCGATTTCAATCCTAAAATAGTCTGATTTGAGCTCAGGGGAACGGTGCTATGGTACAGGTTCCTAAATCGATTTCAATCCTAAAATAGTCTGATTTGAGCTTACAATAGCAATCGATAAAACCACTAAGTATGTTAAAATTTCAATCCTAAAATAGTCTGATTTGAGCTGATGAATTCAGCAACATACGATACTACTGGATCCTATTTCAATCCTAAAATAGTCTGATTTGAGCCTTTGAATGTTTCCTTGTAGTCCTCTGTTGAGAGTCATTTCAATCCTAAAATAGTCTGATTTGAGCGCCATCTCCAACTCTTCAAGTTTCCCTACTGGTTGAGATTTCAATCCTAAAATAGTCTGATTTGAGCCCTATCACAAATTTTGGTGATAAAATAAGCGTTTCAATTTCAATCCTAAAATAGTCTGATTTGAGCCCAGGTGACCTAAATCAAATCTACGATGTGAAACCCATTTCAATCCTAAAATAGTCTGATTTGAGCGGTACAGTGTAGGGGAAATTAATTATACTACTAGAATGATTTCAATCCTAAAATAGTCTGATTTGAGCAAGTAATCTTACGAAGCCCCATAAGTGTAATTGCCCTATTTCAATCCTAAAATAGTCTGATTTGAGCTGTGCATAAATAAGGTAACTAGTTTTATTATCAATTAATTTCAATCCTAAAATAGTCTGATTTGAGCTAGGCAGCCTACTACTTGGTCAGGCTGGAAAACAATTTCAATCCTAAAATAGTCTGATTTGAGCACGTTTTACCTTCTCGAATTTCTTTTCAATCTTCTCTATTTCAATCCTAAAATAGTCTGATTTGAGCGCAGTTACAACCCCAACATTATCGGTTTTAAGTAATGATTTCAATCCTAAAATAGTCTGATTTGAGCTAGTAAAACTGCTTTATATAAATGCCCTGTTTGTAAATTTCAATCCTAAAATAGTCTGATTTGAGCAGAAGCCAATTCTACCTGACTAAACTATTTCCTCAAAATTTCAATCCTAAAATAGTCTGATTTGAGCAAAAAATCCCATTACAGGATATGCGTATGTTATTGTATTTCAATCCTAAAATAGTCTGATTTGAGCAATCAGATGTTTCATCTAAAGGTACTTGCATCCATAATTTCAATCCTAAAATAGTCTGATTTTAGCCCACCGTACAATCCTGAAGATGCG
>CAZMAI010000460.1:0-1879 GCA_964564195.1 uncultured Anaerolineales bacterium
TCTGCATTTCGCTGTTTGATGCGGGCAGCGGGCAGGCGTTGGACAGGGTCACCTGGAGCACGGCCGGCCCCAGCTCAGCGACGCGCTGGTAGGCCTCGCGCAGTGCCGAAAAGATGATCTCGTCATCTCCCCAGACGACGGTGCTCATCGCACCAATCTCACAGGACAAGCCGTGCGCCTCGAGGGTCTCGATAAACGAGCCAATTGCAGGGCCAAGGTCGCTGCAGCCGAGCGGATACAGGCTGATCTGAGCGCTGACAGTGATCATCTGTCTATCCTCCCTACCAGCAGTGCCCCACGGTCGCGCTGCAGGGCCTGCCCGAAGCGCTCCCGGATGCCAGCGAGAGCAAGGCCTTTGCCCGTGGGGGGCACAAAGACGGCGCTGCACCACGTCACCGGGCCGTAGGGTGCCAGTAAGGCGACCAATTCCTCGGAGGTGTACAGCCGGGCGTGGTGGAAAGGCGAAGCCGGGTCTCTGCCCACGGCGGCATACATCTCGCCCCACGGTCCCCGGGCGTTCAGCGTGCCTACTACCAGCCGCCCTCCGGGGGCCAGCACCCGCGCCATCTCGCCGATGGCGCGTTCCGGGTCGGCAAAGAACTCGAGGGCCGTTACAGAGATCACCAGATGGACGCTGGCGTCCTCGTAAGGCAGGTGCTCGGCGCTGCCCTGCTGCCAGGTCACTGGCTCTGGCTTGGCGCGGGCCACCGACAGCATCGCCTCTGAGGCGTCGATGCCTGTCACGCGCAGCCCGAGCCGCGCCAGGGCGCACGCATAGTTGCCGGTGCCGGTGCCCACATCCAGCGCGCGTTCACCCGCGCGGGGCCGGGCCATCCGAAAGACGAGAGCCTTTTGCAGGCGATCGACCGTAGCCCCCAGTCGATCGGCGTACCAGGGATCGTACTCCTGGGCAACGCCTGGATCCTGGAAGGGATTGACGCGAGATGGCGGCTTCATGGCGCATCCTCCCGGTGCTCTAACGGTGTGTTCACCACCAGCAGTTGTCCGGAGCCCAGCGATATGCGGGCAGAGGAACCGAGCAGGACATTGCTGATCCCCCGCGACGGCCCAAAGGGCAACGTCTCGCCTCGCAGCGGGTAGGCCAGCCCCTCGGTGTGGATATCGCAGGCATCGCCGCCCCAGGGAATCAGGCTCACCACATCGCCGGGGTTGCCCAGGACCTCTGTACAACCGGTGGCCAGCCAGAGCGCGGACTGCCCGTCAAACACATACACCGCGATTCCCCGCAGTACGGGCATGCTCAGCAGTGACAGGTTGCCCAGCGCGTGATCGATGCGCCCTCCCAGCGCGCCCAGGATGACGATCTCGGCTGGATCCAGCGCCGCGGCGGTGGCCAGCGCCAGTTCGGCGTCGGTCTCGTCCTTGTGGGTGGGATACCGCACCACCCGGCAGCCATTCTGCTCCAGTCTGGTGAGCAGGGCCGGGTCTACCGAGTCCATATCGCCCACGATCCTGTGCGGTGTGCGGCCGTGCGCGTCCAGCCAGTTGGCGCCGCCGTCGGCAGCGATGATGCAATCGGCGCTGTCCAAGACCGCCAGCAGGCGTTCCTCGTGCGCGAAACGCCCGTTGACCACGATGACAATCCTCTTGACGGCCTCCACAACACCTCTCCAGAAACAGAAATAACCGCTGGTCGGGCTGACCGGCGGTTGGAATGGCGAACCATGCTTCCCTACGCTGGCATAACCCAGATCAGGTAAAGGGGTCGATGGCGGACCATCCTCTCAGCCCACGAGGGCTCCCCCAGCGAGTATATCATTAAGAAAAGTATAGCCCTCCACCCTCATCCGGTCAAGCGCGCTCCTGAGAACGTTGAAAAAGTGTCCCTCGATTGCCGGACCGGTGAGGGATGAGTAGA
>CAZMAI010000461.1:0-1878 GCA_964564195.1 uncultured Anaerolineales bacterium
AGCGGGCGATCCGGAACGGGCGCTATACGTACGCGCAGAGCGGTACCGTGATCACGCGGGTGCGCACCGATGATGGGATCGAGGGGGTCGGGTGGGCTGGCGGACAGCCGGGCGCCGATGAGACCGTCTTTCACGCCGCGCTGGCCCTGGGTGACCAAGCCGTCGGCCTGGACGTCGCTGACGTGGAGCGTCTCTGGGAGCGTATGTTCCAGCCCAAGCTCTTTGGCCGGCGGGGTCTCACCAACCGCGCTATGGCGGCGATCGACATCGCCATGTGGGACGCACTGGGCAAGACCGTGGGCCTGCCGCTGACCAAGCTGCTGGGTGGCTATGCCGAGCGGGTGCCCACCTATCTGGCGGGCGGCTATTACCTGGAGGGCAAGGGGCTATCCGAACTGCAGGAAGAGATGCGTGAGAAGGTCGCCGCCGGGGCACACTATATCAAGATGAAGATCGGCGGTGCGCCGCTGGCAGAGGATGTGGCCCGGGTGCAAGCCGTGCGGGAGGCCGTGGGCCCGAACGTTGAGATCATGGTCGATGCCAATAACGCCTACTCGCCGCTGGAGGCGATCCGCATCGCTCGCCGCATTGAGGACCTGGACATCTACTGGTTTGAGGAGCCAGTACATGCCGAGGACTATGAGGGGCTCCGTCGCGTACACGACAGTACGGCCATCCCCATTGCCACAGGGGAAAATGAGTACACACGCTATGGGTTCCGTGACCTGATCGCCTGTGGCGGCGCAGATATCCTCCAGCCCGATGCCAACGTGCTCGGCGGTATCACCGAGTTCCGGCACATCGCCTCGCTGGCGAGCGCTCACAATCTGCCCGTGGCGCCACATGGCTCGGCGCTGCTGCATGTGCACCTGGTTGCTGCCGTCTCCAACGGGTTGATCGTGGAGCATGTGGTGACCGAGGGGGGCGAGCGCGGGCTGATGCACGGCAACCTCAAGCTGGACGCCGAGGGCATGCTGGCGCCATCATCCGCGCCAGGACTGGGCGTCACGCTGGATGAGGATTATCTTGCGGAAACGCGAATCGGGTAAAGGCGAACTCACGCCTGTCAATGACAAAAGGGGCGGCTCTAGCCGCCCCTCGTTGCTGCACAAGTCGTACTGCGCCTAGGCCAGGCCGGCGATCTCCTTGCGGATCTCCTCGATAAAGGCACAGGTCCGCGGGCTGGCCCCGTCGTGAGCCCATACCTCGGCCAGGTGCCGCGTCTCCTCGGCTACACTCGGGTCGTCCGTGTGCGTCATATAGTGCACCACAACATCGATACCCGTATGGTCGGGCTGCACCGCAAAGGTATCCAGTTCATCGCTGAGCCAGGTAAAGTGCGCCAGCAAGCGGTCGATCCGTTGGTCGCCCAGTTCGCGTCCTGCTGCAGTAAGCAATCGCGGGACAAAATCCTTCCGCTTGCCGTGTGCCCACTGAGGCAAGTTCTCGCGAATATAGGGGACCAGGTACTCCAGCGGCCGCTCCTGCAGAACGGTCGCGATGGGCGGGGCATCCAGGGCACGGCGCTGATCATAGTAGTGATGGTGGATATAGATGTTGCGGACAAAGGCAGGAAGGCCGATATTGGCGTCGATGGTGTCTGCATCGTACAGGCAGGCACTCTCCACGGGCGCATCTTCGGGAGGTTTCAGATGATGCAGGATGGTCTGCGCTACGCGCTCACAAATCGCGGGCTCCAGGCCGTATTCCAGCAGTAACTCCCGCGCGAGCGCCGCGCCGGACTCGTTGTGCAGCATGCCCTCCAGGCCCAGCCGGTCATACAGCTCGGTCACATGATTGGAACGGGCAGGGCGGCGCACCTGGTTGTACCAAAAGCCCCGCTCATCCAGCAGGCGCTTGCCATCTGGCCCCACCACA
>CAZMAI010000462.1:0-1876 GCA_964564195.1 uncultured Anaerolineales bacterium
CCCAGGTAATTCGGGTTGGGGGGTGGGTATGCCGTCGCGGTGGATTGTTGCTGTTTTGATAGGCGCTCTGGTCCTGGGCGCGCAGGGGTGTGGCTCGGGCACGCAGAGCGAGACGCCGGAGAGCCCGGCGGCAGATACGCCGGTGCCGACCAGCGCTATGGCGACGCAGGTCGCCGTGGCAGTGGCGACCGCCGCGCCGTCGAACACACCGCCGCCGGCCACCGCTACCCCGTCCCCTTCGCAGACCCCGCCGCCGGCGGCGACAACACCACCGACGCTCGCGATTGCGCCGCTGGGCGATGCACCGTTGTCCTGGGATGCACTCGGTCCCTGGCTGGCCGATGCCTGGCAGGAGCGTCGCGACCCAGCCGAGGTACGGGCCGCGCTGATGGCGGCGGGCTGGCAGGACGATCAGGCGCAATGGCGCAACCTCGAGCTCACTGGCGACCTGCGGGACGAGTGGGTCCTGCAACTCCTCGATATCGAGGCCGATCCAGAGTACGCGGGCATGTGGTTCTTTTCGCAGCCAGGCAACCTCTGGATCATCGGCGAAGGCGGTCCGCTCTATGGCCACCATGATGGTACCGACCTGCTGAGCCGCGAGCCGGGGCTGATGCCTGAGATCGCCGGCCTGGCGGACATGACGGGCGATGGCCTGCCCGAGCTCGTGCTCAAGGACACCGACTGCGGCGCGCACACCTGCTATGGTTACTTCACCGTCATCGGCCTCACCCGCGCAGGCTTTCGCAATCTCGTGGACCCTGCCGATCCCTTCGGGGGGACGATCAGCCTCTCCTACCCCGAGGTGCGCCTGGTGCCCGAGGGGGATCGCTCCGTGCTGAAACTCCACGGGGGCGTCATCGGCTCGGCAGGGGCCGGGATTATGCGGGCATACACCGAAGTTTGGGCCTGGGAGGGGGAGGACGACCTGGAGGGCGCGGTGCGCTGGCGTGAAACGGTGTGGGACCCGACGGAATACCGGCACCACCTGCTGTACGAGGCCATGGATCTGATGGATTCCGGCGAACTCGCGGAGGCAGAACGGTTGTTGGTGCGCGTGTTGGAGGACCCCGATCTCGTCGTGGAGCCTTTTGGCGCTACGCGGGGCGAGACCGAGGCGGCCATCGCCCAGTTCGCGGGCTTTAGGCTGGTGCTGGTGCACCTTCTGCGCGGCGATCGTATGGAGGCGGGCAGGCGGGCGGGCTGGCTCAACGCAGCCTATCCCGGCGCGCCGCTGACGATTTCGGCACGCCACGCCGTCGATGGCTGGCAGGGCCAAACCGGCATGCGCCTGTTGTGCGAGCGCCTTCAGGCAGAGCTGGCGGACTATCCTCAACCCACGGGGCCGTTGGAATACATGGGCTATGGCAACCCCAGTATCACCACAGCGCAGCTGTGCACCTGGGGAGCGGAATAGGGCCTGTTTCTGACTTTTCCGTTGTGGGGCTGGCATATCGGACCGGATGGCAGGCATCTAGCTCGCTCTGGAAGCTCTGGAGCAGGCTTCGGACCCGCTTGCGCCCGCAGGCTGCTAATATCACATAGCGGCCAAAATGACTTGCTGTCCATGCCATAGACATTGCCCCCGGGATGCGCTATTCTGAGGACAATGCGATGGGCGTCCAGCGGGCCGCTTGAACGTGGGCCGGAACTCCTGCAGAGCCGCATCAGTACGTGTCCGGCCGGTATTGCCCACGGCTGCTCGCTATTTCCGGGGGCGTATGCATGACAGAGCGACTATCTGGCGAGCGCAAGTCCTCCAATCGCACCTGTCTCATCGTCGCGCTGGCTGCGGCTGCGCTTTTGGCGCTGGCCTGCGTTATCGCCGTCGTGGTGCTTATCGCGCTGCTTCCTGCGCGTGTCACTCCGGGCGGCA
>CAZMAI010000463.1:0-1871 GCA_964564195.1 uncultured Anaerolineales bacterium
CGGTGGCCAAAGAGCTGGAGAGGGTCACTGCGCTGCTGGGGAACGAGCGCTTTACTGCGCGCGCACCCGAGGCCGTCGTCGCTAGAGAGCGCGAAAAGCTGCAAGGGTACACAGAGCAGCGAACCCGGTTGGAGGCGCGCCTGGCCGAGCTGGCAAGCTAGAGTCTGGCTGCGCCGTGCTCGGACTGGACAGGCCTTGACGTGAGGCTATACTCGCCTGTGGGGATGTATCCCACAGGCCGATTTCAGGGGGGTAAAGATGCGCACATTTCTGTTAGGGGTGTTCCTGGGCCTGGTGGCCGGTTGGGCGGCCGGGATTCTCTCCGCACCGCAGCCTGGGAGTGAGACCCGCGAGACGCTGAGCGAGCGTGCTCTGGACCTCAGGGATCGGGCGATCCGCAAGGCCGAGCACTATACCGAGGACATCGTTCTGGACTGCTAACCTTTTTGGAAAGCCAATAGCATCGAGCAGGGCTATATAGCCCTGCTCGTTTTGCGTCCAGCGCGGGTCGGTCGTCCGGTGGTTGACAGTGCCTGCTGTAATCCTATCATCAGCGCAATTGGGTCGCCAGAGAGCAGGATGGTATCGGAGGGCGTAATGGGGATGGAACAGCTGCGGATCGGGATGATTGGGGTCACGGGGCGCGGCGGGCTCTGGCGACACTGGCACACGCCTGGCGGGCGCTCTCTCGTCGTCGCCGGAGCGGATATCGACGAAGGGCACCTGGCGCGCTTCCGTACCGAACACGGTGGTGAGCTCTATACCGCCGCAGACTATCGCCGTCTGCTGGATCGCAAGGACATCGACGCCATCGCGGTTACCTCGCCCGATAACTTTCACCAGGAGCATGCCGTAGCCGCGCTCCAGGCGGGAAAGCACGTGTTCTGCGAAAAGCCGCTGGCGATCAGCGTCGATGGCTGCGATGACATCCTGCGTGCGTGGCGTGAGTCGGGGCGGCACTTGATGGTCGGGTTTAATATGCGCTACATGGCTATGTTCCGGACCATGAAGGAGATCGTGGATTCCGGAGCGATAGGTGACGTCAAAGCCGTCTGGGTGCGGCACTTTGTGGGCATGGGCAGCGACTTTTACTTTCACGACTGGCACGCGCGGCGCGACAACACCTTCTCGCTGCTTTTGCAAAAGGGCTCGCACGATATCGATATGATCCACTGGATCACCGGCCGCTACGCACGGCGCGTGGCGGCCTTCGGCGGGCTGGACATGTTCGGTGGCGACCGCTCCAATGATCTGACCTGCCCCGAGTGCCCCGAGCGCGAGACCTGTGTCGAGGCACTGTCGGGGTCGCGGGTGCAGTGCGCCTTTCGGCGCGAGGTCGACGTCGAGGACAACCAGATGATGATCATGGAACTGGACGGCGGCATCAAGGCCAGCTATCTGCAGTGTCACTTTACGCCGGACTATCATCGTAACTATACGTTCATCGGGACAGAGGGGCGGGTGGAGAATTCAGAGCCCGAGGGCAAGGTCTGGGTCAAGACGCGTCGCTCCAACTCCTGGCGGGAACTAGCTGACCGCACCTATGACGTCAAGCCGGCTACGGGCGGCCACGGTGGCGCCGATCCGGTCATATGCCGCGATTTCGTCGCCATGTGTCTGGATGGCAAGGCCCCCGAGGCCACGCCACTGGCCGGGCGCATGAGCGTCGCGGCTGGCATCGCGGGGGCGGTGTCGATGCGCAGCCGCGGCCAGCCGCAGGACGTGGCCGCAGTTCCCGATGACCTGGCGGCGTGGCTGTGTCCACACTGACGGAAAACTGAGCGATATCACGATACGACCTGCACGGCAGAGGAGAAATGACCATGGGACTCGTCATCACCGGCATCGATACGCTACTGATCGACCGCTAC
>CAZMAI010000464.1:0-1864 GCA_964564195.1 uncultured Anaerolineales bacterium
AAGGGAGCGATCGATCCGAGGGGGATCATGAACCCCGGCAAGATCTTTGCGTGAGAGTAGCTCAGACTGGGGATCAGATGGAGATTCTGCGCCAGGGCGCCGGCCAGCTGGGACTGCAGCTGAGTGCCCAGCATCTCGAGCGATTTCAGACGCTCTATGAAGAGCTGTGCAACTGGAATGAGCGCCTCAATCTGACCGCTATCACCGGATATCGCGACGTGCAGACACGGCATCTGCTGGACTCGCTCACGTGCCTGCTCGCTTTCCCATCGCAGGAGCCGCAGGGCAGCATCCCGGACACGGTGCCGGTGCAGCGTCCTGGACGCGTGCTGCGCTGCCTGGATGTAGGCACAGGCGCGGGCTTTCCGGGTATCCCGCTCCGGATCCTGCTGCCAGATCTGCGCCTGTCGCTGTTGGAATCGGTCGGGAAAAAGGTCACCTGGCTGAATCACATTGTGCGGCGGCTCAATCTCACCGCCGTCGAGATCATCCAGGGCAGGGCCGAAGAGCTTGCCCGCGACCCCGATCACCGGGAGGCCTACGACGTGGTCGTTGCGCGCGCGGTCGCCCCGCTCAATGTCCTGGCCGAGTACTGCCTGCCCTTTTGCCGCACCGGAGGACGGTTCATCGCCCCCAAGGGAGAGGACGTCCAACAGGAAGCCGAGCAGGCTGCTGCCGCCATCTCGCTGCTGGGCGGACGGCTGTCTGCGATCAAGCAGGTGCCGCTGTACGAACTGCTGGGCGATCACTACCTCGTCGTCGTTGACAAGATCGCGCCCACGCCCGAACGCTACCCGCGCCGGACAGGGATACCCGCCAAACGGCCGCTCAGCGTCGCGTGATCTGCCGTCCTGCTGGTCTCCCTATGCGGGACGGCGTATGCCCATCAGCAGGCTGCTCCACTCGGACGCTTTCCACAGGCCGGTCTCCTGCCGCCTGACGGTGACCGGTCGGGGCAAGTCGGCGCCCGAACAGCGCACAAATAGCTTGAGGCGACCCCTTTCCACGTCACCCGAGTAGGGATTGGTGGCCAACGCCACCGTCCAGGGCATCTCAGGCAGGGAGTAGGCATTGGCCGGCGTGGCGCCCGCGATATAGGCCGCTGGCAGGCCCGGATTCGCGCGCAGTTGCTCATCGATGCGCTGTAGATCGCGCCGGGTGAGTTCGGGGCCAGGGGCACCGATCCGGAGACGAGAGCCATCCACGCTCTCCGCCAGACAGGCCGCCCCCAGCGTCGCATCGGCGCGCCGCAGAAACAAGGCCAGGAGAAAGGCGGCGGCGCCGCCCTCCGCGGCTGTGGCCAGTGACGCCTGGAGTGCCAGGAACTCGTCACGGGAGCCGGGCATGCTGCTCAGTGCTACAGTCAACTGGTCGCTCACGCGTCACCCTCCTCGGGTATGGTGCCCTGCCGGTCAGAGACTGCCGGCCAGGGCAGGGCGGTTCCGGCACGAATACGCCAGATCCGAGCCTCGGTCGCAAAGCTCGGAGGTACATCCGCCAAAGTTGTGGTCGTCACCAGCACCTGTTCCGCCTGTGCGACACGGCTCAACACATAGAGACCTCTCTGGCGGTCCAACTCGGAGAGCACATCGTCCAGCATCAGCACAGGCATCTCCCCGACGCTTTCGTTCATCAGGGTCACCTCGGCGAGCTTGAGCGCCAGCGCTACCGTCCGTTGCTGCCCGCGCGAGCCATAGACACGGGCATCGTGCTCGTTCAGTATAAAACGCATGTCGTCGCGATGCGGTCCCAGCACCGTCACGCCGCGCGCCAGCTCCTCACGCCTGACAGCCTGCAGGGACTCGCCATAGCGTGCCTGCAACAGGGCGATCGTTTCGGCCTCTGGCTGTTCAGCGCCACCCCA
>CAZMAI010000465.1:0-1859 GCA_964564195.1 uncultured Anaerolineales bacterium
GGAGGGTCGAGCAGCAAAAGCGCCCGGCCGCGAGTCCAGTGCATCCCTACCAGCATCCATTCGCTACCCTGCTGAACACAGAGGGCCACGCCCCTGCTGGCCGTCGCCAGGGCCTCTGAAGCCCTGCCGGCCGCCAGGTAGCAGTCCGCCAGGCTGCCAATGTAATGTGGCAGAATCGAGCGGTAATTCGCCGCCTCCGTACGCGCCAGCAGATCGCGCACCGTGTCCAGCACGACATCCGCCTCGCCCATCTGTGCCCGCGCCCAGCACTCAAAGCCCCGCGCGAACTGGGTAAAGTCGGCCATCCCCGCCCTCTCGGCCAGCGCGCGGTATTCGATGGCCCACTTGAGCGCCGTTTCAGGGTCACGCGTGTCAATATAGTAGAAAGCAACCACGCCGGTCAGATAGCACAGCTCAAAGCCCGGGCCCAATGCGCGCCCCACGTCCAGGGCCTCACGCAGGTACCCCAGAGCCCGGCCAAATTGCCCCATCGGTGTGAGTGCCATGACGATGAGCACCAGCGACTTGCTCACACACAGATACCTCTGGCTCAACTTTTCGCGCAGCGAGTCCAAACCGCCGGCCTTCCAACGGGCCAGGAGGGGCTCGACATCGCGCACCACCTCGGCGAACTGGCCGCGGTACATGTGCATCTGCCCACAAAAGCCCCGCACCCAGGCGGCGAGGTCGTCATCGTCCAGTGACCGCGCCAGGGCCAGCATCCTCTCGCTCTCAGCCGTGGCGGCTTGATAGGCCGCGGTCCCGATGTGATAGTTGACCAGCACAAAGAGGGCACGGTAGCGCAACAGGTCGTCCTGCAGCCGCTCTGCCAGCGAGAGGGCGCGCTGCCCGATGTCCGCCAGCCGCGGATCCGAATCGCCAGCAACGAGCCCCCTGGCGCCTGATAGACGCAACAGCAGGGCGATCTCCGCCGCGTCCCGGTCTCGGGACTGCGGCACCAATGCGAGCAGCGCCAGCCCTCTGGCATACAGTGTCTCGCCCTCCGCAAAGGCCGCAAGCCGCATGGCGCGATCGCCGGCGCGATGCAGATAGGCAGAGGCCCTCTGCGCGTCGCCCGCCTGCTCATAGTGCCGGGCCAGGGCCAGCACGTGATCATCGCCATCCTCGCCCATCGTTGCCTCGATCGCCTCCGCCACGGCGCCGTGCAGGTAGGCGCGCTCCACCGTATCCAGCGACCCGTACACATAGTGCTGCACCAGGATATGCCGGAAGCGGTAGCTGGAGATCGGGCCCGACCGAGCGCGGCCCAGGCCCGCCGCCGTGATCAGGTTGTACCGGGACCCGGCCGCGTCGCCCAGCCCCCGCACGAGCGCGAGAGGGTCGACGCCGAGCACCCGCGCGACCACCTCGGCCGTAAAGGTCTCCCCCTCCACGCTGCCCACCCGCAGGGCGTCTCGCAACGCCGCCGGCAGCCGCCCCACCCGCTCGGCGATCACCGCCTCGACGCGGGCCGGCAAGCGGTCCCAGCGCAGCGCAGCGCCAGCGCTCCAGCGACCCGCCGCGTCGCGCACCAGGTCGCCGCGCTCGCCCAGTGTACGCAGCAACTCGCTGGCAAAGAGGGCGTTGCCGCCCGCCTGACGGTAGAGCGCCTCACGAAAGGCGCCATCCAGCGTGTTGGGCTCAGCGTCGACGAGGGCCGAGACAAAGCGCTGCCCGTCGGATTGATCCAGGTTCACGACAACGTCCCCGTGTCCGCTCTGGATCTCGTGCACGATGGTATCCAGCCCCTGATGCGTATCCGCAGCGCCCGCCGTGCCCGGTCGATAGGCCCCCAGCATGAGGATGCGGTCGGCGGCGAGGTGCGCTGCCAGATGAAACAGCAGGCTGAGCGATGCGGC
>CAZMAI010000466.1:0-1855 GCA_964564195.1 uncultured Anaerolineales bacterium
AGTGTCGATTCCGAGCTCGTACACGGCATCCCTGGCCGGCGACGCTTGCGGGAGGGCGAGATCATCAGCATCGACGTGGGCACGATCCTGGATGGCTTTGTGGGTGACTCTGCCGCGACCGTCGGGGTGGGGACCATCTCTGCACAGGCGAGAGAGTTGATCGAGGTCACCGAACAGGCGCTCTGGGTGGGCATCGAAGCCTCGCGCCTGGGCAGTCGCTTTGGCGATGTCTCCGCCGCCATCCAGGAGTTCGCCGAGGGCCATGGCTATGCGGTCGTGCGAGAGTACACCGGCCATGGCGTGGGCCGCGATATGCACGAGGACCCGCAGATCCCCAACTGGGGCAAGCGCGATCGCGGGGCGCCCCTGCGTGCCGGCATGACCTACGCCCTGGAGCCCATGTTGACCATCGGCGCCCCGACCCTTTACGTGAAGCGCGACGGCTGGACCGTGGCGACTGTCTCCGGCGAGCTGTGCGCCCATTTTGAGCACACCATTGCCGTGACCGATGGCGAAGCTGAGGTGCTCACTATCTGAGGTCTGGCAGATCGCGAATGATAGAATCAGGGGGGATACCATGATCGTGCAACGCGCACACAGGACTAGCCGGGAGATGCAACCTGGAGTCACCCACACGGTGCTCTCCTATTGCGATGATCTGATGCTCTGTGAAGTAGCGATCGATGAGGGCGTGACCTTTCCCGAGCACGGCCATCCGCACACGCAGGCAGTCTATGTGATCTCTGGCAGGGTGCGCTTTACGCTGGGCGAGAAGGTGTACGAGTTCGAGCCTGGCGATAGTTGTCTGGTCGAGCCCAATGTCGTCCACGGCCTGGTGGCCCTGACGGACGCGCGCGTTCTGGATGCCTTTACGCCCGTGAGGGAGGACTTTATTCCCTACGGCCCCAGGCGCTGAGAAACAGTCTGGTTAGCTCTCGGGCCCATCGCGATCTGCCCCGATGTCGTGCAAGGGCAGATCGGTGAGCGGATTGTCAGACTTGTGCTCGCTGAGATCACGATACACCGCGAACCACTCGGCCATCTCACTTCGGCGCTGACTGGCCTCTGTGTCGCGCTCCTGTTGGCGAAAGGCCTCCACCCGTCGCATGATCTCTGCCTGCACGCGCGCAGGGCGCGGGACCCTATCGAACGTAAAGTCGCCCGGCCCGGCTGTCTGTACCAGCACATTGCCATAGCCCCAGAGCGCAGCCCAGAAATGCGGTATGACAAAACGCACATTCTGGATCACTCCCAGACTCGCCTCTCGCCGCTCAGAGTGCATTGAGAATGGCCTCTGCTCTACGTCAGCAATCCGGTCACGGGTGATGATGTACTGATCATTGCCCCAATCCACAATGGCCCAGAGCAGCCAGAGGACGGCGGCCAGTGCGAGCCCCAGAACAATCAGCCGATAGGCAGCAGTCCCAGCCAGCGCGGACGGCACACCGAACCAGGATAGCACTGCGAACGTCCAGGCGATCAGGGTAACGATAGCGGGCAAGAATGCAGACCGCACCAAAAAGATCCAGTGCTTACGCCACACGACCTGATCTACCCCGGAACCCGTATCCCTGGAAATGATGTCAAAGGATCTGATCCAATCGCGCAGCCATATCCAGACGCCCGACGGCCCCTGATCCTCACTGATCTGAGGCTGGCCATCTTCAACGATCCCTTCCCGATAGACAGGCGGCTGCGGGAGGTCTTCATTGGTATCTATTCCTAACTGGCTCACAAGAGCATCAGCCATCAGCCTCCGCTCTGTGGCGTGCACCGTCGCCTGCGTACGCTCAGCCTGGTCCCAGATAGCATCCCTAACGCGCTCTGGATGCGGCAATTGCTCAAGCACCATGGT
>CAZMAI010000467.1:0-1854 GCA_964564195.1 uncultured Anaerolineales bacterium
TCTATTGCGTGGGCGACGAGGATCAGAGCATCTATAGCTGGCGGGGCGCCGATTTCCGTAATGTGCTGCGCTTTCGTCAGGACTATACTCAGGCAAAGGTCTTTTTGCTGGAACAGAACTATCGCTCCACGGGAAACATCCTCAAGGCGGCGCGGAACGTCATCGCACGCAATGTCCTGCGCCATGACAAGACTCTCTGGACCGAGAATCCCGAGGGCGAGCGCCTGCAGCTCTTTGAGGCCTACGACGAGCGCGAAGAGGCCGAGTATGTGGTCCAGGAGACGCTGCGGTTGGTGAGCCAGGGCGTCTGCCGCCTGCGGGAGTGCGCGGTGATGTTCCGCACCAATTCCCAGTCGCGGGCGCTGGAGGATGCGCTCATGGGACGCGGGGTGCGTTACCAGCTGGTGGGCTCGGTGCGGTTCTACCAGCGCCGGGAGATCAAGGACGCCCTCGCCTATCTGCGCCTGATCTATAACCCCGACGACGAGATCTCGCTCTTGAGGATTATCAACGTCCCCTCCCGCCTGATCGGCGACCGGACGATCGCGCAGCTGCGTGACTGGGCGGGCCGGCAGGGGCTGTCCATGGGGTGGGCGCTGCTGCGGCTGGCCGAGCTGGATGCGCAACGAAACGGCGAGGGTGCAAGGATCGGCAGCGTCGCGCTGCGGCGCCTGACGGATTTCGGTCTGCTGCTGGCCCGGGCGCGGGCGGCTATGCCTGAGCAGACCCTCACCGCGCTGTTGCGCCAGGTAATGGAGGACACGGGTTATATCGAGTCGCTCCGAGACGGGACCGAAGAGGGCGAGGAGCGGATTGCCAACGTGCGCGAGCTCTTTTCCGCGGTAGAGCGCTACGATGGCATCCTCGCCGAGGAGGCCCTGGCGACTTTTCTGGAGGAAGTGGCGCTCGTTTCTGATGTCGATGAGCTCAAGGACGAGGCCGACGCCATGACGCTCCTGACCCTCCATGCAGCCAAAGGCCTGGAGTATGACGTGGTGTTTATGGTGGGTATGGAGGAGGGGCTCTGCCCGCACTCGCGCTCGATGGACGACCCCGATCAGATGGAAGAGGAGCGGCGGCTATGCTATGTGGGCATGACCCGCGCCCGGCGCAAACTGTATCTGGTCTACACTTTCAGACGGACGATCTTTGGCAATGCCGACGTCCGCGTGCCCTCGCCCTTTTTGGCTGATATCCCCGCCGAACTGGTGGACGGTAACGTCCGGCGCCAGGCGGCGCGTCCCGCCGCGCCCCGCGAGGTCACTCCTGCGCGCCCCCCCGCGCCGGCCGGGAGCCGCCGGGAGCTGTTCGACCGGCGCCGCGAGCGGGTGCAGCAGGCGCGACTGCGAGAGGCGGAGCGCCTGCAACCGCGCGGTGAGCGCCGGCCGGCCGCGCCCCGCGCGCAAGCGCCCGCACCGCGTGAGGAGCGCGTCCCGCTGCAGGAGGTTGCCTTTCACGCCGGGGAAAAGGTGGTGCATCCGATCTTTGGCGCCGGCATCGTCGTGGGCAGCAAGATCGTCGGCGGCGACGAGGAAGTCACGGTCGCCTTTACCGACAAGGGCATCAAGCGCCTGATGACCCAGTACGCGCATCTGGAAAAGACGGGCTGATCTCTCCCGTCTCCCGGCGTTTCCTTGCGGAGGCCGCTCGCCCGCGGCTATAATCCGCCCATGAGCACCTCTCCCCGGCCTGCCCCGTCGCCCCTGAGGGCACTGCTGCCGCTCCTAATAGCGGCCGTGTGCTTGACGGTCTATGTCGCCACTGCCGCTCCGGGACTCACCTGGGCGCACGATGGCGCTGATGGCGGCGACCTGATCGCGGCCTGCGAGTCGGGCGGCGTGCCCCACCCCTCCG
>CAZMAI010000468.1:0-1854 GCA_964564195.1 uncultured Anaerolineales bacterium
CGAATGGAGGTAGATCGATGATCGTGAACCAGACGCGTGTCAGGATGCAGGCGGGTCAACCGGCGGTGGGGATCACGCTCTCGCTGGGGGCGCCTCTCGCGGGTGAAGTCCTCGCGCAAGCCGGCTTTGACTTTATCATGGTAGACAACCAGCACGGTATCTGGGACGACAGTACCACGCTGCAGGCCTTTCGCAGCATCGTGCTCGGTGGGGCGAGTCCCTACTTGCGGGTGCGGCAGAACGACTACTATACGATCGGTCGCGCGCTCGATGCGGGTGCGCTCGGTGTGATCGTACCCATGGTGAACTCGCGCGCCGATGCGCTGGAGGCCGCGCGCGCGGTCCGGTACCCGCCGCGGGGAGGACGCTCTATCGGCCCATTCGGTACCGCCTTTCTGGGCGGAGACTATAGCCAGGGGATCAACGACGAGGTGTACCTTGCCGTCCAGATCGAGTCGATCACGGCCGTGGAGCATGCCGACGAGATCCTCAGTGTTGCGGGCGTGGATGGCTGCTGGGTGGGCCCCGCTGACCTGGGTGCCTCCATGGGGCTGGATCTCAGCCTGCCACAGGATCGTGCCCGGCACGAGGAGGCGATCAGCGAGGCCCTCGCCGCCTGCCGCAGACAGGGCAAGGTGCCTGGGATCGCCGCGCGCCCCGAGAGCACGGCCGGTCGGTTCGCTCAGGGCTTTCGCTTTGTGACCGTGGGCTCGGACGCCATGCTCCTGGGCGATAGCGCGGCGACTCTGGTCGCGAGCCTGAAACGCGACTAGTCGATCAGGAGGGTGCCGGCGTCGCTTGGCTGGTGACGCCAACTCGGGTATAATGGGTTAGTGGCCCGGCCAGGACGGACGAGCACGCGCCTGACCGGGCGTTGTGCTGCCTGCGAGGCTGGCTCTCAATACGATCGGGGAGAATGTTGCTGTGGCATTGACAGACACCCAGATGAAACCGACCTTTATCGGGATGCTCGAGTACCTGGACACCACGCTGGAAAAGGATCCAGTGTATGACTGGATTCTGAACGAGACGCGCGTGCGCGGGGTGCCGGAGATGAACATCACCGCGGAGCAGGGCAGGATTCTGAACCTGCTGGCGCGGCTCGTCAACGCGCGGACCATCCTGGAAGTGGGTACGTTGAGTGGCTACTCTGGCGTGTGGATGGCGCGCGCACTGCCGGCGGACGGCCGCTTGATCACCTGTGAGGTCAATCCCAAGCACGCGGAACTGGCTGCCGATGCCTTTGCCCAGGCAGGGGTGGCAGACAAGGTTGAGTTGCATGTGGGTCCGGCACTGGAGACACTCAACAGTCTCGACCTGAACGGCGATCTCGATATGGCCTTTATCGACGCCGACAAGCCCAACAACTATGGTTACTTTGAGTACGCCGAAAAGCATGTCCGCTCGGGTGGCCTGATCGTCGTGGACAACATCTTTTTGAATGGCAAGGTTGTCGCGGCGCAGAACGACTATATGCGCCACCTCGACGCCTTTAATCGCCAGGTATTTGACAAGTACGGCGACAACGCGCTGTCCATCCCCTTCTACAAGAAGGAAGAAGACAACCTGGACGGCATGCTCATCGTCCGTATGCCCTGAAGCGTAGAATTGGATAGAGGTTCCCTGAGATGAAGACTCTCCGATTTGTGGCGGCTTATGCCCGCAACTATATCAAGCCCCTGGTGATCGCCATCCTGGCGATGATCGGCCTGGTTGGCGTGCAGCTTTTGGCGCCCGGCATCGTCCGGAACCTCGTCAATCTGGTCCAGGAACTCAACTGGGAGGACGTCTCAGCCAGTAGTTCGGTCACAAGACTGGCGCTTTTTCTACTCGGCATCTTTCTCGCGCGCGTAG
>CAZMAI010000469.1:0-1847 GCA_964564195.1 uncultured Anaerolineales bacterium
TTTGCGGTGCGGGTCAAATGTAGGAGAAGTGCGATGGGGCAGCCTTTTCCAGGGCCGTTGCTTTGCGTGCGAGGCACAGCCTACTCTCGAGCGCGGGAGGGGGTGCCCCTCTGCGCCCGCGGACCTGGCGGATGGACGCAGTCAGGTGCCCACGTGGTGGAGCCGATCACCGACCGCCACTTTTGTGTCGGCCGAGTAGGCGACGACGGCGCAGTCAAGTTGAGGTTGATACACCGCAACCCAGGGGGCAGCCCGATAGTAGGTCAGGGCCAGGCTGGTGTACGCCCACAGCGGGAGCTGGCCTCCGAGGACAATGCCCACGTCCGATGGCAACACGGGCGCGATCTGCACTCGGAATTCGTCATGCTCCAGGTGAGCAGCCGGCGCACAGGTGTTCAGAACCACAAAGCCGGCGGCCTGCCGGCGGCGAAACCGCAGAGCGGCGCCGGACGGTGGCTCACCCTGCTGCAAGGCAGCCGCCTGCACCCACCCGAGGCGCGGATCAAACTGGACAAAGGGCGCCGGAGCTGCCTGCAAAGCCACGGCGACGTAAAGCCAGTTGGGACCGCGATCGTACAAACCCAGAGGCGTGGCCTCGGGCAAATAGTCCAGGACGCGGCGGATGTGCTCCGGCCGCCAACAGGCCTTCTCGCCCTCGAAGGGAATCTCCAGCGTCCGCGCCAGGCGAGCCAGGGAAATGACGATTTCCGCGGGACAAATGCTTTCGTGGAGCCTGTAGAGCTCATCGGCATCGTAGTGCAGTATCGCTGCTACGCGCTGCACCAGGGCATCAAAGACCGGCCCGGTTGCCGTTCGCCTGCGGTCCAGGCCCGAGATGACGCCGCGCAGAGGTGGGCCGGCGTCGGTAACCCGATCCTGGCCGTGCAGGTCCGAGGTGAGATCGGCGATCACGGGCAGGTGGTGCCGCCGCGCAAGGTCACCCCACCAGAGGCCAGCTGCCTCGTCCGGCGTCAAGAGGATGACATGGGTGCAGCTGTCCAGGATCCGTTCCTGTTCGGGCGTTGGCCGACCACCCGCATCCACCAGCAGGGGCAGGTGGCGCTCGGCCAGGCTGCGACAGACAAAGTCGGTAAAGGCCGGACTGAACTCACCCTTGGCCCGCAAGGTACGTACCAGTTGCTGCGCCGCCTCGTTCGCCCAGTCGCCCTCGCCATCAGGGGTGGCGCGCACTACATAGTGCTGCACGCCGCGCGCCCTGAGCGCCTGGGTCAAGCTGTAGGTCAGGACCGACTTGCCGCTGTGCGGAGGTCCTCCGATAACAATTGCCGGAAACCTTTCCATCTCACCCTCTCATGTCAGATTTTGTCAGGAGTCAGACAATGGATCGAACCGATTGCGTCATGATCGCAACCATCGGTGGGCAACCACAGGTGGTCACCTTTGCCCTGGACGAGCTGCTGCGACAGGGCCAGGTGATTCGCCGGGTGGTCGTGCTGCACCTTACACCGCAGATTGAGGACAACCGCACAGCAGCCGCACTGGACAGGCTCGAACGCGAGTTCGTTGGCACTTTCTATGGCGACCACCCCTGCCGCCTGGAGTTCTTGCCCATCCGCCGCGGTGCCGAGCGGTTGGACGACATCCGCGACGAGGTGGCGGCCAACGTGGCGTGGGATACGATCTATCAGCTCATCGCCGGTCTGAAAGCGCAGGGCTATCAGTTGCACGTCTGCATTTCGGGCGGGCGGCGGATGTTGGCTCTGCTGGCGACGAGCGCCGCCATGCTGCACTTTGACCATAACGACCGCTTGTGGCACATGTACACGCCGCCGGAATTCATGGAGCGGGCTCGTGACGGTGCCATCCTCCACGCCAGGCCAGAAGAT
>CAZMAI010000470.1:0-1844 GCA_964564195.1 uncultured Anaerolineales bacterium
ATGTTCCCGCTGGTGGCCAACGGCAAGGCCATGGCCTATGGCGACACGGAGGGTTTCGTCAAGATCGTCTCCGAGAGCAAGGATCACGCCGTGCTGGGGATGCACGCCCTGGGCGCCCATGCCAGCGACCTGATCCTGGAGGGGACGTTGTTGCGCAAGTACGAGTTCACCCTGGAGGACCTGGAGCGCACGATCCACGCCCACCCTACGCTGGGCGAGGCGATCCCCGAGGCCGGGCTCGCGGCCCTGGAGCGGCCCATCCACATCGCGGCGCGGCGTCGCCGGCGCTGATCGTCAAAGGGGGCAGGTGCCCGATGCAGCAGGTGCATCGAATGCACCTGCCCCCTCCTGTGTACGATCGAGTCCCCGGTCAGCTCCCCGGGAGCAGATCCACGAAATCTTCCATCGTCGTGCGGTAGTCCACCCGCAGCCGGCCGATAAAGAATGGTTCCTCCGGGCGCTGCCAGTAGATGGGGTTGAGCGAATAGCCGGTGCGGTAATAGTCCCCGATCACGGATAGCGCGGCCTCGTTGCGCCCGCCGTAAGGGAAGCAAAAGCCATCGACGGTGACACCAAGTTGCTCCTCGAGGATGGCGCGCGAGTCGCCCAGCTCCCAGGCCAGGTCGGCCTCAGGCACCTCCCGCAGGTTGCGGTGGCTGTACCCGTGGGAGCCGATCCAGGCGCCCCCTGCCACCAGCGCGCGCATCTCGTCCCAGTTCACATAGCCGGAATACTCGGCAAACTGCGGCACCACAAACATCACGGGGCGCAGACTGGTCTCTTGCATGATCGGCCAGCCATTCTGGTAAAAGCTACGGTTGCCGTCATCGACAGAGATCATCACAGGGCGCACCGGCAGTGGCTGGCCATCCAATAGATAGGCCGCCAGCGCCGTGCTCGAGATGCTAATCCAGCCGTGCTCCTCCAGGTAGGCCATCTGCTCCCGGAAGGCACCAACCGAGACCGTCCAGTCCTTTTTGCCCTCGGTGGCATCCGGCCCCAGATCCTCCACGTGGTGGTACATCAGCACCGGGATGGGCGAGCCGCGCCCGCTCAGGCTAAAGCGGATCGTGAACGCCTCCTCCAGCAGGCCGCCATCCTGAGCCCGCACATCGGCGCTCAATCGCACCTCCCAGGCATCGTTTCCCTCTGCGGCGGCCGCCTCCCAGCCGCCCTCGGGATAGAACGCCAGGCGTTCGGCGCCCTCCCACTCGATGCTTCCCGTCACGGCGGGCGAGATCACCAGCCCGGCCTCCACCGAGACCGCATCCATCGGCCGGTCAAAGACGAGCACCAGCGGCCGGCCGGAGAGCACGGCGCCGTCGTTATCGATGGGATAGCTGCCCACCAGATGGGCCGGGGCAATGGGCGTGGCGGTGGGCTCGGGCGTCGGTGTGAGCGTCGGCAAGGCCGTTGCCGCCGGCGTGGGCGTCACACTGGGCGCGATGGTCGGCAAGGGAGCGTAGGTGGCCACCTCTGTGACCGGCGCCGCCGCACCTGCCAGTGTGTCCCCTGCAGGCTCTCCCGCAGTGGCGCAGCCGGCCAGCAGGATCAGCAGAACCGAAGCGAGAAGCAGTAGCCTAGTTCGCAATGGTGACCCTCACGCGATGGGGAGGCGGAAAGTTGCCGGTTTGATCGACGACGGTCAGGCGCAGCCAGTACACGCCGTTGGGCAGTGCGGCGGTGTCCAGCGTCATGAGCGTGCCCCCCTCCACCGGGTTGCGCACGATATCTCCGATCGAGTTCCAGCCCGCGGGATCCTCCCCCACGCCGTATTCCACTTTGTAGAACTGGAAAGCCGGGTGCTGCGCCGTCCCCCGAATGGCGACGACGCCCCGCACCAC
>CAZMAI010000471.1:0-1843 GCA_964564195.1 uncultured Anaerolineales bacterium
TACGACGCCATCCTGCTCCCCCGCGAGCAGGAGCTGGCCCAATCGCTGGCGGCGAACCGCTGAGAACGCATCGGGATCCGGCCACGAGCAGTACGATTGAGCGCCCTACGAGGCGCCGAGCAGCGCCGACACGAGGCTCAGTGCACAGGGGATGCCAGCGGCTCTGCATCTTGTCTGTTCTGGTACCTGGTGTGTTCGGTGCCAGGAAACACCTGGACGTTTGAGAGCGAGAGAAAAGGTGAGGAATGACTGTGAACAAGGTGACTCTGAACAACGGGATCGAGATGCCGCAGCTGGGCTTTGGCGTCTTTCAGATCCACGACCCCGCCGAATGCGAGCGGTGCGTCCTCGACGCGCTGGCCGCGGGCTACCGCCTCATCGACACGGCCGCGGCCTATGGCAATGAAGAAGCCGTGGGCCGCGCGATCAAGCAGAGCGGCCTCCCACGCGACGAGATCTTTGTGACCACCAAACTGTGGATTTCCGATGCAGGCGAAGAGCGCACGCCCGCCGCCTTTGAGCGCTCGCTGGAGCGTCTGCAGCTAGAGTACGTGGACCTGTACCTGATCCACCAGCCTTTCGGCGACGTATACGGCGCCTGGCGGGCGATGGAGCGGCTGCACCGCGAGGGCCGTGCGCGGGCGATCGGCGTCAGCAACTTTTACCCCGACCGTATCCTGGACCTGATGCTGCACAACGAGGTGCCGCCGGCGGTGAACCAGGTCGAGGTGAACCCCTATCACCAGCAGATAGAAGCCCAGCGCATCCTGGTCGAGAGTGGCATCCAGATGATGGCCTGGGCGCCCTTCGCGGAAGGACGAGCCGGGCTCTTTCAGAATGAGGTGCTGACGGCGCTGGCCGCCAAGCATGGGCGCTCCGTGGCCCAGATCGTGCTGCGCTGGCTGATACAGCGCGGCGTCGTCGCCATCCCCAAGAGCGTGCGGCCCGAGCGCATCGCCGAGAACATCGCCGTATTCGACTTTTCCCTGGACGAAGCGGACCTCGCCGCGATCGCCTCGCTGGACACAGGCCGCAGCCAGTTCTTTGATCACCGCGACCCGGAGACGGTCAAGCGTCTCGGCGGCGCACGGCGCGGAACCTGACGCCATCTGTCAGCAACCCATCGACTACGACCATTGGAGTAAACTATGCCTGAAGAATTGACCGCCGGACAGCGCGCCGTGGGCACGTTGCCGTCCAGACAACTGGGACGCAGCGGGCTGACGGTTTCGGCCATCGGCCTGGGCTGTATGGGCATGAGCCAGAGCTATGGTCCTGCCGGCGAGCGCAGTGACAACATCGCGTTGATCCGCGCCGCCGTGGAGCGCGGCGTGACCCTGTTCGATACGGCCGAGGTGTACGGCGGGGGCCACAACGAGGAGCTCGTGGGCGAGGCGCTGGCGCCCCTGCGTGACAGGGTGGTCATCGCCACCAAGTTCGGCTTTCGGCACGCAGCAGAGGGCCACGCCGACGGGTCGGCGACGGACAGCCGTCCGGAGACCATCCGCCGGGCCGTGGAGGGCTCGCTGCGGCGCCTGCGCACCGACCACATCGATCTCCTCTACCAGCATCGGGTCGATCCGCTTGTGCCCATCGAGGATGTGGCCGGCACCGTGCGCGATCTGATCGCCGAGGGCAAGGTGGGACACTTTGGCCTCTCCGAAGCGGGCGCGCACACCATCCGTCGGGCGCATGCCGTGCAGCCCGTGGCCGCGTTGCAGTCCGAGTACTCGCTCTGGACCCGCACCGTCGAGGCCGAGATCCTGCCCACGCTGGAGGAGCTGGGGATCGGCCTGGTGCCCTTTAGCCCGTTGGGCAAAGGGTTCCTGACGGGCACGGTCAC
>CAZMAI010000472.1:0-1836 GCA_964564195.1 uncultured Anaerolineales bacterium
TGGAGCGGCTGGGGCTGCCCGAGGCGATCATGGCAGACGGCCCGCACGGCGTGCGGCGCCAGGCGGACGTGCACGCCATGGGACACACCAGCCTGCCGGCGACCTGTTTCCCCACCGCCTCCTGCGCCGCGTCCACCTGGGACGTGGACCTGGTGCGGCGCATGGGCAACGCCCTGGGCGAAGAGTGCCAGGCGCTAGACGTCAATGTGCTCCTGGGCCCGGGCGTGAACATGAAGCGCTCGCCGCTCTGCGGCCGCAACTTTGAGTACTATGCCGAGGATCCCTTTTTGGCTGGCGAGATGGCGGCTGCCTTGATCAACGGCGTCCAGGAAAAGGGCGTGGGCACCTCGCTCAAGCACTATGCCGCCAACAATCAAGAGTACCAGCGTTTCAGCATCAACGCCGTCATCGATGAGCGCTCCCTCCGCGAGATCTATCTCACCGGCTTTGAGAAAGCGGTCAAGCAGGGCCAGCCATGGACCGTGATGTGCTGTTACAACAAGGTCAATGGCAAGTACGGCTCGGAGCAGGATTACCTGCTCAACGACATACTAAAGGGCGAGTGGGGCTTTGATGGCGTTGTCGTCTCCGACTGGGGTGCCGTGCACGACCGCGTGGCCGCCGTCAAAGCCGGCCTGGACCTGGAGATGCCCGGCCCGCGCCCCGCGCGCGTGCAGGCCGTGATCGACGCGGTGCGCGCCGGCGAACTGGACGAGGCCGTGCTGGATGATTCGGTGCTGCGCCTGCTGCGCATGGTGGAAAAGGGCCTAAAGCGCCCGAGCCTCGAGGCCTTTGACGTGGACGCGCACCACGCGCTGGCGGCCCAGATCGCCGCTGAGGGGATGGTCCTGCTCAAGAACGACGGGGTGCTCCCACTCACGGGCGTCAAAAAGGTGGCAGTCATCGGACGCGCGGCGCAGCACGCGCATTTCCAGGGAGGCGGCTCCTCGCACATCAACCCGACCAGGGTCGCCGTTCCGCTGGATGAACTCAAAGCGCGCATGCCCGAGGCCGAGATCAGCTTCGCCGAGGGCTATCCCGCCGACGACGTGCTACGCCCCGATCTCACGGGCGAGGCCGTGGCGTTGGCGCAGGCCGCTGAGGTCGCGGTGCTCTACATCGCGCTGCCGACCTACAAAGAGTCCGAGGGCTATGACCGCACCGACCTGGACCTGACCGCGCAGCAGATCGCCCTGATCAAGGCTGTCTCCGCTGTGCAGCCGCGGACCGTGGTGGTGCTCAACAACGGGTCGCCGGTGGCCATGTGGGAGTGGATCGACGGCGTGGGCGCCGTGCTCGAGGCCTACATGATGGGCCAGGCGGGCGGTATCGCCATCGCCGAGGTGCTCACGGGTGCGGTCAACCCCAGCGGCCGCCTGGCTGAGACCTTCCCACTGGAGCTGAGCGACACGCCGGCTTACCTGAACTGGCCCGGCGGCGCGGGCGAGGTGCGTTACGGAGAAGGGCTGTACATCGGCTACCGCTACTATGATGCCAAGCAGGTTCCGGTGCTTTTCCCCTTCGGCTATGGCTTGAGCTATACCACGTTCGCCTACAGCAACGTGCGCGCCTCGGCCTGTACCTTTAAAGACGTGGAGGGCGTGTCGGTCAGTGTCGATGTCACCAACACGGGCTGCATGGCGGGCAAAGAGGTCGTGCAGGTCTATGTGCACGACCGCGAGGCCGGACTGGTGCGCCCGGATAAGGAACTCAAGGGGTTTGCCAAGGTGGCGCTGGAGCCGGGCGAGACCAGGACGGTCACCATTCCGCTCGACTACCGTGCCTTTGCCTACTACCATCCTGACTACGCCGGCTGGATCGCCGAGCCGGGCGAGT
>CAZMAI010000473.1:0-1830 GCA_964564195.1 uncultured Anaerolineales bacterium
GTCCAGCAGCAAGTCGGCGGCCATCTGGTGGTCGAGGACGCGCACGGACGTAGACTGGAGGCGCTTGAGCAAGGCCGCTTCGATATCATTGGCGGTATAGGGGCCAGTGTAGCAGGCGCGAGGGTAGACGGAACCATCGGTCAGGAACTGGTCGACGGTGCCATCGGGGCGCCTGGCCCAGGGCACGCCCAGCGCATCCAGGTACGCAAAGGCCTCGGCGGCGTCATGCGCCAGAATGCTGGCGAGGTCTGCATCCGAGACCTGGCCGCCGATAGTGTAGATATCATCGGCGTGATAGCGCCACGCGTCCGGCCCGCCGGGCGCCGTATGCGAGAGCGTGGCATGGAAGGCCATGCGATCGGAGCAGGCGGTGGCCGTGACGCCGCTAGCGCCGAGGGTCCCTTTGGTGACGAGGGTGATCTCCAGGGCCGGGTCGGCTTCACAGGCGGCCAGGGCGGCACGGAGCGCTGCTCCCCCGCCGCCGATAATCAGAACACCAGTCTGCTCGTAGGCTGCGGCAAGATCCTGGGGCACGGGTAACCATCCTTTCGGCACAAGCCGGACAAATCTACCCCGATTTATCTTGAGTGATCCGTTGCCCTATGATAGAATGGCATCAGCATTCCGGCGAACGGGAGATGAAATTGTGCGACTGACCAGAGGTGTTGATTATGGCGCCAGAGGGGCCATCTACCTGGCGATGCAGCCGCCGGGCACGATCGCGCTGATCAGCGAGATCGCCCGGCAGGAGAGTGTCCCCGAGAGTTACCTGGCCAAGATCTTTCAGAACCTCTCCCGCGAGGGGATCGTGCAGTCGCACCGGGGAGCCAGAGGAGGGTTCTCCCTCGCCCGGCCGCCCGCCGAGATCACCCTGTACCAGATTGTTCAGGCTATTGACGGCCCGCTGGCTCTCTGCCCCTGTCTCTCTGAATCAGCGGGCTGCGATCGAACCGACACCTGCGGGCTGTATCCTTTCGTCTGCGAAGCCCAAAAGCAGCTCACCGGCGTGCTGGCGAACACCACCCTGCAGGCCATCGCGGACAAGGAGAAGAGCCTGCTGGCCGGACTGTCGGGCTAGGCGCGGCCGCTATTCAGCCGCACGCTTGATGGTGACTGTCGCGCCACTTGATACGTCCGTGAATGCTCTTGGATCACCCTCGACCTTGCCAAAGATATTCACTGCGCTCGCAGGACGGATCTCGTTACCTCTGCTCATGGGCGTGCGCCCGAAAAAGATGCAGAAAGCATGGCCCGGCGCCCAGTATCCCAGGTCTCCCAGATTGACTACCTCTTGAGCATCGCGGGCCTCGTCTAGATGCACGGGAATGCCAAAGTAGATCTCGTCTCCCCAGGTGCTCGCCCGGGCCGTGATCGGCAAGGCCTCCCAGATAGCATCAGCGGTGGCCGAGTCGTTGAGTACCGCGTTGGCCGTGACCAAGCCAGCTGTGATGGTGATCTGACGCATCATACACTCCTCTCTGGTGGCAGCACTCGCTGCGTTGATGGTATCGGGCCAGGACTAGGGCTCGCTTTGTTCTTCCAGGTGCATCTCAGCGAGGCTATCGCGGAATCCCTGAGCAAAGCCAGTTTCACCCAGTATGCGCGAGAATGCATCCGAAGTGAAAGCATACTCGGTACCGCGGGGTACGATCAAGGATGTGAGGGCGAGTCCCTGCAGAGCCAAAGCCAGCTCCTGATCGGGGACCCGAATGCCGAGTTTCTCCAGAGACAGGCGCACCTGGCCCGAGCTGAAGACCTGTTTCCGGGCCATCAGTACCGAAATCAGGCGCTCCAGCGTTGTGGCGTTTCCCCAGCTCGCTTCAAAGAACA
>CAZMAI010000474.1:0-1823 GCA_964564195.1 uncultured Anaerolineales bacterium
GACCACCTGCGCGGCCTTGTCCAGGTCGGGTTCGCGCGGGTTCTCAAACAGCCCCATGCGGAACTTGAGGGCGAGCAGCCGTGCACAGGGGGCGTCGATCTCGGATTCGTCCAGGCGGCCGCTGCGGACGGCCTCGATGGCCCCCTCATAAAAGGTCGGCGTGGTCATCATAATGTCGTTGCCGGCGCGCACTGCCACGATGGCAGCGTCTGCGATGGTCTCGCACACCCGTTGCTCGCGCACCAAGCGCCCGACGTTGTCCCAGTCTGTCACGAGAACGCCCTTAAAGCCCCACTCGTCTTTGAGCACCTCGGTCAGCAGCCAGTGGTTGCAGGTAGAGGGCACGCCCTCCATCGACTGGTAGCCGGTCATAAAGGTCATCGCGCCGGCTTTGGCGGCGCGCTCAAAGGGCGGCAAAAAGTAGCTGCGCAACTTGCGGCGCGAGAGATCGGCCTCGGAGGCGTCCCGACCGCCCTGCGTCTCTGAATAGCCGGCATAGTGCTTGGCGGTCGCCAGGATGCCCCGGGGGTCATCGAGTCCCTCGCCCTGGTAGCCACGGATCATCGCCGCGGCGAACTCGCCGATCAAGTAGGGGTCCTCGCCAAAGGTCTCGTCAACCCGGCCCCAGCGCAGGTCGCGGGTCAGGCACAGCACCGGCGAAAAGGTCCAGTGGATGCCGGTGTTGACCACCTCCTCCGCCGTGACACGCGCCACGCGTTCGAGCAGATCGGGGTTCCAGGTGCAGGCCAGCGCCAGCTGGGTGGGAAAGATGGTGGCGCCCTTCCAGAAGGAGTGCCCATGTATGGCGTCCTCGCCAATCAGCAGGGGAATCCCCAGCCGGTTCTGCGCCGCCAGGTGCATCGCCCGGCGCGTCTTTTCGCCCAGGATATGCAGGATCGATCCGGGCTGCCGCGTATTGATGAACGACAGATCCTCGGATTGGGCGTTGAGCATCAGTAGCTGGCCGACCTTTTCCTCCAGCGTCATGCGGCCCAATAGGTCGGCGACGCGTTGCTCAACGCTCAGCGACGGGTCGCGGTAGGGCAAGAGGGTTTCGGTATTGTCCGGGTCAGGCATGGTGGCTCCCTTCAATCGCGCGCAACGATAATGTCCGCGCCGACGCATCCAAAGCGGCGGTGCGCGCCGGTATGGTATAGGCAACCATGCCGGAACTCAAGCGACAGAACCCTGTAGTACAACGTCAGCGAACCTCAGGTCGCAGAGATGACCAGCGTCCCTACCGTTTTCGCGGGAATCTCGGCGGTGGCCTGCCAGCCGGGCCAGCCCAATGTGCAACGCTGCGCGCGCCGTGTCTGGTTCACAGCCACAACGACGAGTTCCCCGCCAGGGTTCTCGAACGCTGCGTACGTCAGCCTCCTCGCCGACCCCGCGTCGCTGCCGATTCGCACCGCCCCGCGCCGGACAAAGCGCGTGATCTGTCCCAGCAGCCAGTACTCGGGAATGTAGCTCACCTGATCCGGATCGCTGCGGCTGACGGTGACAAAGGTCGGGCTGCAGGGGTGCGGCCCGGGATTGGGCTGCTGGGTGTCGTCCAGACAGGTCACCCAGGCATTGTAGCTGCGCGACCCATTCCGCAGATATTGCAGCACGCGCTCGATCCCGCGGGTCCCCCAGGTCGAGTGCTCCGTCATGTACACGGGCTTGTCCGGGTAGCGCTCCAGCAGGGCGCCCATCTGCGACGGATCCCCCTCATAATCATGAAACGCCACACCATCGGCCGCCCCATAACCGGCGGGTTCCGCCAGGATCCGAGCCGGGAAAGCCTCGGCATCGGCAAAGTTGTGGTCAAAGATCCAGATCTC
>CAZMAI010000475.1:0-1818 GCA_964564195.1 uncultured Anaerolineales bacterium
GCCAGCCACTCGAGGGGTTGAGTTTTGTGATCACTGGAACGCTGCCCGGTCTGAGCCGCCAGGAGGCCACAGAGCTGATCACTGAGGCGGGGGGCAGGGTGGTGGGCAGCGTCTCTAGCAAGACCGACTATCTGGTGATGGGCGATGCGCCCGGAGCCAGCAAGGCGAATCAAGCCCAAGAGCTCGGCATTCCCACGGTGGATGAGCAGGGGCTGCGCGCGCTGCTGTCAGGGCAGGTGGGCGAGCCAGAGGGATGAGGCTGCAAGAGCGACTGCAGTCTGCGCAGGCTGCCCTGAAAGGAGACCCGGATCTGGCGCCGCAGATCGTTGGCTGGAGCGAACAGCGCGCCCGACCGGCTACGATGGTGCCCGTTCCTGAGACCCTAGCGCCTCCGCTGCGTGATATGCTGCACAGGCGCGGCATCGCGGGACTCTATGCGCACCAGGCTGAGGCGATTCGGCACGTGCTGGGGGGGAAGCATACGGTAGTTGTCAGCCCCACCGCATCAGGTAAAACGCTCTGTTACGTCTTGCCCGCTCTACATAGGCTGCTAGAGAGCAGACAGACGTCGTTGCTCCTCTTTCCGACCAAGGCGCTGGCGCACGACCAACTGCAGCGCATCAGCGATGATCTGGAGAGCCTCGGACTGGACCGAGGTCTGGTGGCTGCATACGACGGAGACACCGGGCCCGCGGCGCGGACTGCGGCCAGGAGCAAGGCGCGCATCCTGGTCACCAACCCCGACATGCTCCACGCGGGCATCCTGCCCAATCACACGCGCTGGCGCGAGTTGTTCGGGGACCTGGCCTATGTTGTGCTCGATGAGATGCACACCTATCGGGGTGTCTTTGGCAGCCAGGTAGCGGGCGTGCTTTGGAGACTGCGACGTCTATGCCGGTTCTACGGGAGTGAGCCCCGTTTCATCTGCACCTCGGCGACAGTATCCAACCCAGGTGAGCTGGCGCGTGCGTTGTTGGGGGATTCTGTCTCACTCGTGGATCAGAGCGGAGCGCCAGAGCCCCCCCGTACCCTTGTGCTGTACAATCCGCCCGTTACCGACACGGGGCTCGGCATCCGGCGGCCGCCGCTTGAAGATGCGCGATTGTTGGTGCGTCACTGCCTCACACATGGCCTGCAGACCGTCTGTTTCTGCCGGTCACGCCTGGCTGTGGAACAGCTCGTCATCGCCTTGCGTCAGGATGCAGGGCGAATGGGCGTCGACACGGAGACGATCAGGGGGTACAGGGCAGGTTATCGGGGCGAGGAACGGCGCTCAATAGAGGCGGGTTTGCGGGATGGCACTGTGCAATGTGTCGTCGCAACCAGCGCACTGGAGCTGGGTATCGATATCGGAGGGCTCGCCGCCTGCATCCTGGTGGGCTATCCGGGCAGCACGTCGAGCTTCTGGCAGCGTATCGGGCGCGTCGGGCGCGGCGCGGACGGGGGCATCTCCATACTGGTTGCCAACGCCTCGCCGCTCGATCAGTATCTGCTGGCTCATCAGGACCTGCTGCTGGGAGCCGCTCCCGAGGCGGCACGCGTCAACACGCATAACCTGCATATCCGAGTCGGACAGCTGCGGTGTGCGCTCTATGAACTGCCATTGACCGCCAGCGAGGCATCCGAGCACGCCCTCGACGAGCCCATCCTGCAGGCACTGGCTTCCCAGGGGGAGGCCAGGTCAAGCGGCGGACGCTGGTTCTGGTCGGCGGGCACGTTTCCGGCGGGAGAGCTCTCCTTGCGGACAGCTGATCCGTCACGTGTGGAGATCATCGCCGCAGCGCAACCGGGCGATCCTGGCGTGGTGATCGGGCAGGT
>CAZMAI010000476.1:0-1805 GCA_964564195.1 uncultured Anaerolineales bacterium
TGACGCAGATCACCTCGCAGTTATAGTTCTCGCGGAGCCAGGCCACGATGGCGGATGTGTCCAGCCCGCCAGAGTAGGCGAGCACGCATTTCTTGATGGTAGGTTTGGGCATCGTTCCTCTACTCCTCGGTCAAGTGATTGATCATGGCGATCTCGTCGCAATCGGGATACTTGGGGCAGTTGAGGCAGTCACCCCAGATTTTGTGGGGCAGCGACTCACGGGGGATCACGTGGAATCCCATCCGGGCGAAAAAGGCGTCCTGATAGGTGAGGCAGAACACCCGCGGGATCCCGTGGGCACGGCCCTCCTCCAGCAGGCACTCGACAAGGCGGCGCCCCAGCCCGTGCCCCTGCCACTCGGGCTTGACCGCGAGCGACCGAATCTCGGCCATATCGGCCCACACAAACTGCAGGGCGCCGCAGCCGATGATCTTGCCCTCATGCTCGATCACGCAGAAATCGCGCACGTGCTGGTAGAACTGGAATTGCGAGCGGGGCAGCATGATCTGCTTGGCCGCAAACCCATTGATTATCTCCGCCATGGCGGGCACGTCGCTCACCAGGGCGGGACGAATGATGACGGAATCAGATTCCGGCACGGACACCTCCGAAAGGGCAGGGCTAGAGTGCAGCAAAGGCTTTGTCCAGCGTAGCGAGCGCCTGGTCCAGGTGCTCTTTTTCCACGATCAGCGGCGGCAGCAGGCGCAGGACGTTCGGTCCGGCGTTGAGCACGAGCAACCCCGCATCGGCCGCTGCCGCGACCGCCGGGCCCACCGGCACCTTGCACTCGACGCCCCAGATCATGCCGCGGCCGCGGACGGCGACGATGGTGTCGTCGTACTCCTCCTGCAGCTTGAGCAGGCCGGCCTCGAGATAGTCCGCGGCCCAGCGCACATGCTCCAGGAAGGCGGGGTCGGAGATGGTCTTGAACACCGCCTGCGCCGCGGCGGCCACAATCGGGTTCGCGGCGAAGGTGCTGCCATGATCGCCAGGCTCGATGGTGTCTGCCACTGCCTGCGTCATCAGGGTCACGCCCATGGGCAGGCCGCCGCCGATGGGCTTGGCCAGCGTCATGATGTCGGGCGTGACGCCGTAGGGCTCGTGGGCCCACAACGTGCCCGTGCGGCCGAGGCCGCACTGCACCTCATCAAAGATCAGCAGTGAGCCGTTGGCGTCGCAGGCCTTGCGCAGCCCCTCGAGGAACTCGGGGGTCGCGGCGTGGATACCGCCCTCGCCCTGCAGCGGCTCAAGGATCACGGCGCACACCTTGTCGTCCAGCAGTGCCTCGACTGAGGCCAGGTCGTTAAAGGTGGCGAGACGCGCGCCCGGCATCAGGGGCTTGAAGGGGTCCTGATAGTGCTCGCGGGGCGTGAGCGCCAGCGACCCCATGGTGCGCCCGTGAAACGCGTTGGTCATGGAGATGAACTCGATCTTTTGCTCGCCATAGTGCTTGCGGGCCCATTTGCGGGCGAACTTTATCGCGGCCTCGACCGATTCGGCGCCCGAGTTGCAGAAAAAGACCTTGTCCGCGAAGGAGGACTCGACCAGCATCTGGGCCAGCTGGGCCTGCGGGATGGTGTGGTACAGGTTGGAGACGTGCGATAGTTTGCCCATCTGCTCGGCGATGGCCTGCGTGATGGCCGGGTGCCCATAGCCCAGCGAATTGACCGCGATACCGGTGGTAAAGTCAAGATAGGCCTTGCCGTCGGTGTCGTAGACGGTGCAGCCCTCACCGCGCTCCAGCACAAACGAGGAGCGGTTGTACGTGTGCACGACGTACTTGTTGTCGAGGTCCTTGATCTGTT
>CAZMAI010000477.1:0-1805 GCA_964564195.1 uncultured Anaerolineales bacterium
CCGGTCGGTGCTCGCTGCTCAGCAGTGTACTCCATAGACAAGATACAAGGGTCAGCCTCTGGCTGACCCACATCACGCGGGTGCGACCGCCCCTTGCCAAGCAAGGGCCAGGCTGCGCTCGAACTGACTGGACCGTCGGCTTTCAGCCGGATGGGCTAAGGAGGGGGCCGCCCCACCTCACGACAAACCACGCGGGTCTGGAGACCCGCGCCCCAAGGGAGCCGCACGCGCCCGGTGGGTCAGCCTCTGGCTGACCCACATCACGAGAGAAGCGGCCTAGAGACCGCGCCGGGCGCGGAGTGCAAGACGCTGGTTACTGCGCCCACGCCCCAACGGACCCGTGCCGCAACGGCCAAATGCGCGAGCGGTCTGTTTCTCACCGAAACCATCGCCCCACGGGCGCGTATAGTGCGTCGATTGATACGACACGAAAGGAGCCACATGGACACACGACCCGACTATGCAGCCCGATTGGAGATCGACTACCCGGAATCCCTGGACAAAGTCACGACGCTGTTGCGCTGGATCTGGATCATCCCCGTCGCCATCATCCTGGGGCTGATCAGCGGCGCGGGCGAGACGGTGACCAACACCGTGTTCCTGAACGAGGCCGGCGAGGTGGTCAAGCGGACGCGCGAGACCGCCGGCGGGCTCATGGCCGGGCTGACGGCGGCCACGGCGCTGATGATCCTCTTCCGGCAGCGCTACCCGCGCTGGTGGTTCGACTTTCGCCGCGAGCTGACCCGCTTTACCGCACGCGTGGGCGCCTATGCGCTCCTGCTGACCGATGTGTATCCCTCGACGGTCGAGGAGCAGGGCGTGCATCTCGAGCTCGACTATCCCGACGTGGAGCAGGACTTGACGCGCTGGATGCCCCTGGTCAAGTGGTTCCTGGCCATCCCGCACTATATCGCGCTGGGCTTGCTCGGGGTCGGCACCTGTTTTGTGTGGTTCTTTGCCTGGCTGTCGATCCTCTTTACCGGCGAATACCCGCGCGGCATGTTCGACTATATGGCCGGCGTGATGCGCTGGGGCCTGAGGGTGAGCGCCTATGCGTTCTTGCTGGTGACGGACGTCTACCCACCCTTTAGCCTGCGGTAGCCAGGCTCTGGCCATGCGGTCATGGTCACGGGCGACTTGAGTCGCCCGTGACCCTTCTGCACAGGCGGCGCCAGCGGCGCCCCAGCCCAGGCCGGCGGTATCTCTCCGACGCGCTTCGGAACGGATGCGGCGTGAAGGCCGCGCTCCAGCGCAGGATCCACCGCGCCCCGTAGCCATGCTTGCGCCGCGCTGCGGCAGCCGCTATACTATGGCTGGCGCGACATTGCCTGCCGCGCGGAGACGCCATGCAAGCATCCTACCTCTACACAGCGCAAATATGGCCGTCGTTGTTGACCGCCATCCTGGTGGCGGGCTTGGCGATCTATGCCTGGCGGCACCGGGAGGTACCGGGAGCGATCCCCTTTGCCATCGGGTGCCTGTTCGCGGCGCTGTGGGCGTTGGCCTCGGTGCTGGAGGATGCCGCCGTGGCCGATCACACGCGCATCCTTTGGGCCAAGGCGGCAGCGGCGCTGCAATTGCCCTCAGTGACCGCCATCGCCTGCTTTGTGCTAGAGTACGTCTGGCCCGGCCGGTGGCTGACGCGCCGCAACATCGTCCTGCTGTCCGTCGTGCCCACCCTGCTCTTGATCCTGGTGCTCACCGAGCCCCTGCACCGCCTGCTCTGGACGGGCTTTCGCGTCGAGCAGGCGGTCGTGCCGCTGCGCAAGCCGCTGATGTGGGGTTTTATCGCATACGGCTACCTG
>CAZMAI010000478.1:0-1798 GCA_964564195.1 uncultured Anaerolineales bacterium
CCGCGATCATGCGCGCGATCAGCCGCTCGCGCATTTCCTCCCGCACCGGCGCCAGTGCCTGGTCCGACACGAGGTTGTTCTGCTCGTAGGGATCGGCCTGCAGATCATAGAGATACTGCTCCACGTACCGCATCGCCGACGCATCGGCCCAGCCATTGCCCTCTGGCGCCGTCACGCCATACTTCCACCGGTCGGTCCTCACCGCGCGCCCCACCTGCGACTCGCTGACCTGCACAAACACATCATCAGGCCAGTCCTCCGCCTTCCCGGCTATCAGCTCGAGCAGGCTGCGTCCATCATAATGATCGGGGACCGCTATACCCGCCAGCGACAGCACCGTTGGCGGAAGATCCACCAGGGACACGAGTTTGTCTACCACGGCACCCGCTGGCAGACCCGGCCCACACGCCACCATCGGCACGCGTATCGAGGCCTCGTGACAGGAGCGCTTGTACTCGGCGTTCCTCGTACGAAAGTGGGATCCGTGGTCGCTGGTGTAGATGATGATCGTGTTGTCAGCCATCCCGAGCGCTTCCAACTCGGCCCGTATCCGGCCCAGGTTCTCGTCGATGTTTGCACAGATGCCGTAATAGTTCGGTAGATTGGTCTGCCAATCCCCCTGGTGGTGCTCCACCAGATCGGGCGGGACAGGATACTCAGTATATCGTTCTGCATATCCCTCGGGCGCCACGTAGCGGTTGAGGTTGTTCTGGTGATGGGGCTCTAGATATGACAGGAACAGAAAGAATGGTCGCTCGCCATCGCGGGAACGCAGGTACTCGAGCACGTGGTCGGTCTGCGAATCAACGCGGAAACCGGTAAACGGCACAAAGGCATTGTCCGCGTCATAATAGCCGCCGCCATATGCGGACGAGCTAAACTCCAGGAGATCGGCGCCGAGCCAAAAGTCGCGATAGCCTCCCCGCCGCTCGGCCGGCACCCACTGCGGATCGTACATACCCCGGCCAGCCAGGTGCCACTTGCCGATATACCCTACTTCATAGCCGGCGTCGTGCAGCTCGTGGGCGATCGTGCGGGTATCCAGCGGCAAGGGGATCCCGTTGCGGTAGCAGCCCGTGCGCGTGGGATAGACGCCGCTCTGCAGCGTCGACCGTGCCGGCCCGCAGACGGGCTGCGCCGTAAAGGCGTACTCAAAGCGGACACCCTCTGAGGCCATCGCGTCCAGATTCGGCGTCAGCCCGAGCGTGTTCCCGTAGCATCCCACCGTGTCGGCACGCTGCTGGTCGGTGAAAAAGAACAGGATATTAGGACGATTTGCGTCTGCCATCTCGCATCCTTTCAGCAGTACATCCAACAACCGACTGGCTTTTGGCATTACACGGAAAAGGAGAGGAGCAACCTTACGTCACCCAGATCGGATTCCCGAATATCCACCCCACCTGGTGCCCGGCAAACTGGCGCCGGGCCTCAAAGCGATAGACGCCGGGCACCCGCGTCGCATAACTAAGCGCGTTGCCCCGCGTCTCTATCACCCGCTCCCCGTTGCAGATCAGCCGAATCTCTGCCTCTGCAGGCAGTGAAACCGAAATGGTCGCCTCCCCCTGCCCGTCCAGCGTCTCGCCGTAGGTGCAGGAGCGCTCGCCGCGCCTCGCCACAAAGCGAGCACCGGTAGCGGGCGCCGCCCGATCATAGGCCACAAAGCAGCGTCCTTTTGCCAGCGCATCATAGACCAGGTCTCCATCCTGATCGCATTGTCCCGACCAGGGTCGCTCAAGCAACAGATGCGTGTTGACCGCCGAAAAGAGGTACCGGTAGCTCAGAACGCGACGACGGAAAG
>CAZMAI010000479.1:0-1794 GCA_964564195.1 uncultured Anaerolineales bacterium
ACCATCGCCGCAGCGAGGACGGCGGCCGCAGCTTTGGGCCACCCGCTGACATCACAGCGACTTTTGAGTGCTTTCAGTCGGCTTACCCCTGGACCGTGCTGGCGATCGGACCCGGGCACGGTATCCAGCTTGCCGCCGGCCGGCTGCTGGCGCCGATCTGGCTCTCGGCCAGCCCCACCCGTGCCCACGAGCCCAACCGCGCGGCTGTCATATATAGCGACGACCACGGCGCCACCTGGCAGGCAGGCGCGCTGGTCCCCGATACAATCCCGAGCTGCAATGAGACGGAAGCGGTGGAACTGGGCGACGGCCAGGTGCTGCTGAATATGCGCAACCTCGGGGCAGCACGGAGACGAGCAATCACCACCAGCGCCACTGGCATCGGACCCTGGTCGGAGCCCGTTTACGATCCCGCTCTGCCCGAGCCCCGCTGTTTCGGCAGCCTCCTGCGCGCCGGTGCCGCCGGAGGACCAGGCGTGCTGTACTTTGTGAACCCGGACTCGCTCACGGCCGAGGATGCCCCTGCCACACTGGCCGCGCCCCGGGTGAACTTGACCCTGCGCGCCTCTTTCGACGAGGGGCAGACCTGGCCCGGGGCGACGGTCATCGACGCCGGGCCGGCGGGGTACGCGGACCTGACCGAGTCGCCCGATGGTAGTCTCTTGTGCCTGTATGAGCGCGGCCGCGTGGACCGACCCGAGGGCGGCATTGGGGCGCTGACGCTGGCCCGGCTGGATGTCACACATCTCTCGATGGGCCACGATGCGCGTGCGCCGGGGGCGGCAGTCAGTACGGCACCCGACGAGGCGGAGTAACATGCCCCTGCCGATGGTACACCTGGCCGTCGCGGTCACGATGCTCCCGGATCTACAGGATCCGAGGGCGCCGGGCTTTCTCCTGGGCAGCCTTGCCCCGGACGCCATTCACATGCGCCCTGGCTGGACACCTGATGATAAGCGGCGCGTGCATCTCTTTCTCAGTTCTACGGATATCACGGACGGGGCACAGGATGCCGCACGCGCGCTGCTCGTGCACTGGCGCGAGCAGGGCGTTGCCCTAGGACCGCTGCAGGTCAGGTACGCCACGCACGTGCTCACGGATCTGCTCTGGCGCGCCCGGGTATGGTTCCCGCTGAGAAGCAGCCTCCCGGCAGATATGGATTATGCACAGGGCCGGGCGCTGTACTATCGCGAGACCGACGAGATCGACCGGCAGATCTTTGAGACCGCCCCCTGGCGTGACCAGGTATGGCGCCTCCTGGCGGAAGCACAGCCCGCAGATGTCCCCGGCATGGTGAGCGTTACAGAGATTGCGCTCTGGCGGCAGCGCACCCTGGGATGGTTCGATCACCTCGCGCCGGCTGTGGTGCCGCCTCGCTACCTCACGACGGGTGATGTCCTGGCGTTTGCCGAGCATGCCGCTGTCCAGGTGCTCGCATGGCTCGAAGATTGGAACTGTTGGCCGCCGCCGGCTGATGAGAGGTGTGCGACATAATGCCTGCGCTATCCGGCATTACCCTGCGGGCTTTGCTCACCGGCGTGGTCTATCTGCTGGCATGGATTGCGGCCGTGCTGCTGGCGGAAGCCTGTGGACAGCGACTGGCCCTGCATGACACGCCACGCTCGCAAAGAGCACTGGCCTGGCTGGGATGGGGCTATCTGGCCCGCATTCTGGGCCTCGCCTTCTCCCTCGGCTATCTGTATCTCGCGCTGACACACGGCCACCTGGAGCCATACACGATCGGCCTGGTGCCTCTGAACTGGCAGGAGGTGGCGCACTGGTTGCCAGCCGTCG
>CAZMAI010000480.1:0-1776 GCA_964564195.1 uncultured Anaerolineales bacterium
TAGGTCTTTTCGTAGGCCTCGGCGTGGGCGATGGTGTTGCGCTGCCGGCGGATCAGGTGCGCCATGTCGACCGCGTCCTTAGGCAGGAGCTCGTACTCCCCCGCCTGCTGAATCAGCTCGTACAGGTCGACGTTGCGATCACGCTCGGGAATGTTGAGCAGCAGGCGGAGCTGATCCTCCAGCAGCCGCCCGACTTTGATGGGCAGATGGTTGGAGATGTCGAGCATATCCAGCACCGGTGCAAAGGTGCTGTCATTGCCGGTGGCCTCCAGCGCCATCTGCTTGAGTTGCGCCTGCATGTCCGTATCGCGGGATCGGGCCACCAGTTGCGCCTGGAGCCCGGCCAGGGACTCACGGGCCGCGTCAAGCTCCTTCTCCATGGCGTCGCGTCGCGCCGCGGCACCGCGGGCCTCCCGGCGCAGGTCCGCGATCTGCGCCTCGGCGAGGGCACGGACCGACGCCAACTGGCTACGGGCCTCGTCCAGCTGCCGGCTCAGGTCTGCACGCTCCATCCCTGCCCGATCGAGGTCCTCGTCGATGATGACGTCGACCGAGGCATTGAGCGCGTCGCGCAGCCCGGTGTTCTCACGCTCCAGCTCCTGGATGCGCTCCTGCAGCGCCTCCAGTGACGGTGCCGGCTCGGCGGGCACCGGCCGCACCCGAGCCGCTGTGGTCAGCTCCTCGCCGAACTCGGCCACCAGGGCATCCCACACCGGTTTGGTGCGCGGATAGACCCAACAACGGCGCTCGGGGTCCCAGCGATAGCCGCGAATGACCTTGGCGCGCTCTTTGATCTGGGGATGGATGAACAGCAGGAACTCGGTCTCGGTGGCGGTCAGGGTCGGTTTGTTGGAGTAGAGCATGGATTGACACCTCTCACAGAAAGGAACCGAAAGGGCCCACCATCAGGATACGAACACCCACGGATAGCGCGCCTGAACACACTCATACCAGAGCACCCGAACCGGACAGCGGCTAACATCGAACCGTGTCGATAACTGCTAGGTGCGAGCGCTGGCAAAGCGATCAGCCAAACCATCAATCCCACTGCCGGCAGTCTACACAGCGCTGACAATAAATGTCAAGCGCTATCTGGAGGCACCCATCGTGTGCAGCGAGCGGTCAACCGGTCAACTCCTGTCGGAGCCGGCGCTCGAGTTCGCACTGCGCCCTGGAGCCGCTGCTCGTATGGTCCGCAATCTGATATCTGCCATCTGGCGGCCTCGCCCGTTCACGCGGAACGCGCCAACGCGAAACGCGCAACCCGTAACCTGAAACCTTCAACCGTCCCCCTTGACACCCCCTCCCCTCTGGGGCATCATCCCCCTGTTCCACTCTCGCCCACCGGAGGTGCGCCTTGCCCGTTGACACGCAGTACGTTGGCCCCGACGCCCCCGCCGCGCTGGCAGAATGGCTCCGCGGTAAAGAATATACCGAGTATACGCTGGTCTGCGACGACCGCACCTGGCCCGTGCTCGGCGCCGCGGTGGAGGCCCGGCTGCGCGCCGAGGGCCTGCCAGTGCGCACCATCTGCCTGGCGGGGCCGGAGGCGGTCGCCGACGAAGCGCGCATCGTCGAAGTCCTGCTCTCGGCGGGCGCGCCCGCGGGACGCCTGTACATCGCCGCGGGCTCGGGCACGCTCTGCGACCTGACGCGCTTTGCCAGCCACCGCAGCGGACGTCCCTTTGTCTCGCTGCCCACCGCCCCCTCGGTGGACGCCTACACCTCGATGAACGCGCCGCTGGTGATCCGCGGGCTCAAGGTGACCATCGACGC
>CAZMAI010000481.1:0-1775 GCA_964564195.1 uncultured Anaerolineales bacterium
GAATTCAAAGCATACAAATTCTTATCTCGACTTCCCACGTAAATAGTACCATCAGCACCAATCGTTGGGCTTCCTCCATAATTGTATATGTACCCTCCAGTGGTGTAAGACCATTTAAGCGATCCATCAGAATTCAAAGCATACAAATTCTTATCATAACTCCCTACATAGATGGTTCCATCAGAACCAATCACCGCAGAACCGTATATATAATTTCCCGTGGCGTAAAACCATTTCAAGGTTCCATCAGAATTCAAAGCATACAAATTCTTATCTCGACTTCCCACGTAAATAGTACCATCAGTTCCGATGGTTGCTGAACCATAAATTGCGCCTCCTGTGGTGTAGGTCCATTTAATTGTTCCGTCAGGGTTTAAAGCATAGAGTTTACCATCACCGCTTCCGATGTATATGATCCCATCTGTACCGATAACAGGAGTGGCATAGGATATGGTTCCTCCGGTGGGGTAGGTCCAATATGTGGTGTTGGTTTCCGGTCCAGTATTGTTAGATGGCCCCTTACTGGCAGTTCCATTTCCAATCACATAATTTTGCAGGTACAACTGACTCCAATTACCATAAACATCAACTGCTGCATACCTGAGGGTTGTAGTATTGCTGATGGTGATGGATCCTGTGTATTCTATCCGTGTACTGCTTATTCGGGGATCTGTTTTGTCATTAGCGTAATAGATAGTTGCCGTAGGGTCATCGCTGGTTAAGGTTACCGTTTGTGTCTCGTTGTAGGTTCCACCAGTGAGACTAGTGCTCACTGTGGGTGGAATTGCCACGTTGATGTAATCATTTTGAATTATGGTATTGCTGCCTGCCTCGTTACTCGCTGTGAGGCTGACGCTGTATTTACCTTCAGTTGTGTAACTATGGGCGGGATTCTGCTCTGTAGACGTCTGGCTATCACCAAAACCCCAACTCCAGCTAGTTGCATTGCCAATGGAAGTATCATTAAACTGCACATCCAAAGGCGCATTTCCACTGGTGATATTACTGGTAAAGTTCGCGGAAGGTACCTCTGCAGCACCAACGCCACCAATGGTTAAAATACAAAAAACCGCTGCAAAAAATGTTAAAAACAATAAATATCTATTATATGCCTTATTTTTCATTTAAAACCCCAATTGAATTTTTTTTGTCATGATCTAATAATAAAAATATCCACAAAAATAAATAACATCGATATGAGTATATAAACATATCGAAATTACGGTGGGCCATAAACTATTAATAATAGAACTATAATATCAACGGTAATTTATGGAGCAAGCCCCTCTACATTACTACACCATCAATGGCTAAAATACAAAAAACCTATTGTGAAGAATATTAAAAACAATAAATATTTATTACAACCTTTATTTGTATTTTTACCCCCTATTTAAACTTTTTTTAATGTAATATGAAATAAAAATATCAACAAAAAAAATGATAATATTGATATGATGATATAAACATATCGACCCTAACGATAGATTCATAAAAGAAATTTTTTTAAAAGAAAAGAAATAAACATTAAAAAATCAGAACTTACGGTACACATAAATTTACATATCAATCCTAAAAAACGACATTACCTTGAAAGAACATGATAATATCTTTATATACCCCAGAGTTAATTAAATTAAAAAATTAAATATATCATAACCCGATTGGGTTTAAATGTAGGGTATATCAAAATTATAGAAAAATTATTGGAAAATTTATCTATTTAAAAATAAAAAATTATTTATTCGGTGATGATTATGAATTCACCGACTTTT
>CAZMAI010000482.1:0-1773 GCA_964564195.1 uncultured Anaerolineales bacterium
GGCTCACGCACAAGGATTCTGGCCTGACACTGCTCAGCGCCTGCCCGCTGGCCGGCCCGCCCTACTCGCCCAGCCCGTTTGACAAGAAGCATTTCAGCCTCACGCTAACGAATGAGGGCGGCCAGCCTGTGGTGCACATGCACGCCGAGCCAGAACACCACGACGATTCGTTCATGGATCTGACGGTAGCACTGGCTGCCAGCGGCCTGGTCACAATCGAGCAACAACTCGCCTGTGTAGGCTCGCTACCCTACGAGGGCCGGCTGATCATGGAGAACCACTGGGAGGACAGCGGCAGACTGTTCGCGACGACGCCGCTCAAGATGGGCTATGTGCGTGCCCCGTTGTCCAACTATCCCGTTGATGCCGACGAGATGCCGGCGACGTCTGAGGACTATGCCGAGCCCTGGATCGCCGCCGAGCGCGACGGTGTTGCGGGCGGTATGGCCTGGTCCGCTCAGACGGAACGTGTCCGGCACGGCCAGTGGGCGCTTAGGCTAATGAGCGCCCCTCTCTCGCTCTCCCGGGGCGAGCGCTCGCCGGCGGCTCGCTATGCTCTGTGGACTGGCCGTGGCGATTGGCGGGCGGCGCGTGAGGCGCTCTTGCATTGGGCTGGGCAGCGGGCGCGCACGGAGGAGAGCCGCGAGCCCGAGGCACGTAGCGTGGTGTTGGCCTCGACGCCGCGGCCGGTGATGGCAACGATTGAGGATGAGTTGGAGACTGTTGTGACGGTCGATTCGGTCTCGGCCCGGGTGATGGAGGGCAACCTGACGCTCTTTGGCACAGGGGGTCTCGCGCTTGAGCCCTCGAGCGTGCCGGTGGCGTCGCTCTCGCGCGGGCAGGCCATCGAGATTCCGCTGCGCCTGCAGGTGCCGGCTGAGCCGGGCTGCTATCGTGCCGATCTGGATCTCGAGCTGCGCACGATGGCGAGCAGGACCAGCTTTAGCGTGCTACGGCTTGGGACTGAGGGGAGTGTGACTGTGTCCGAGGAGACCCGTGACGGTCACGCCGTGCACGTCATTAGCAACGGGCTGAGTACCTTTGCGGTCGCGCCCGATTACGGCCCCAGCGTAATCAGCTGGTCGTCGGGCGGCGCAGATCAACTGCAGTCATCGTTCCCGACCCCTTCAGGCCATGCCTGGTCGTATCCCTGGTATGGCGGTATTCAGTTGCGCCTGTATCTGAACGACGATGCCGAGTCCTGCGGGAATCTGGTTGGCGAGCATTTTGAGGCGCAGGAGATCACCTGCACCGGTTCATGGCTGGAGTGGCGCGGCGTGCGCCTTTCGGGCCGCCCGGAGCGCAAGGAGCTGCATGACCTGGCGGTCGAGATGGACTATGTTACGCTGCCGCAGTCGCCACTGCTCAAGGCCGTGCTGCGGCTCACCAATCTGCGGGCCACGCGGCAGGAGATCATGATCGGCGGCGGTGCCAACTTCAGTCTGGGCGGCGACCCGGCGCGGCTCTCGCTTGTGGGCGATGATGTGTGGCACCGGCCGACCCCGTGGGGTATGCGGTACGCCGGACGCACGTGGGGCGCGTTGACCGACGAGAACACTGGCGCCAGCGTGCTCTCAGTCTGCCCGCAGGGGCGGCTGAGCTTGAGCGATGCGGGAACAGTGGGCCGCGGCTTTGCCCTCTCGGGGACCCTGGGGCTGGATGGCGGCGCCACGCGCGAGGTGACATGGTATTTCTACCTGGCGTCGAGTCTGGAGCGTGCGCTGGCGATGCGAGAGTTGGCTGCGCTCTAGACCGTCATCTCGGGAATCGCAA
>CAZMAI010000483.1:0-1772 GCA_964564195.1 uncultured Anaerolineales bacterium
AGGCAGAGAATAAGGACTAGCAGTGGCCGCCGAATGGTTGCACAAGACCATTGCATAGTGATGAGGCGAGAATATTGATCGTGAGTTGCGCCGGTTCTGTGCGGAAGGCCGGGACCGGTCTGGTCAGGGCGCAACAGGCAAGCCCCCTCAATCAGCACTGTTGCTGAGCCTCCCGTGTGCCCTCTGCCGCGGCCCGGAGTGAGTGCTCCGGGCCGCGGTGTGTACTGTGCCCCTTGCCTCTCTCCCCGCTTGCATCTATACTCTCCTGGCAGCGTTCACGGTATCTTTACGCGCGAGGAGGCGCCAAGATGAATTACCGGAACCCGGTCATCCCAGGATTCTACCCAGATCCGTCGGTGTGCCGCGCGGGGGAGGACTATTACCTCGTCACCAGCACGTTCGAGTACTTTCCCGGCGTACCCGTGTTCCATTCCCGCGACCTTGTGGACTGGGAATTGATCGGGCACTGCCTGACGCGGCCGGAGCAGGTGCCCCTGGGTGGATCGCGCGCCTCGGGGGGTATCTTTGCGCCCACCATCCGCTATCATGACGGCCGTTTCTACATGGTGGTAACCAATGTCACCGGCGGCGGCCATTTCTACGTTTGGACCGAGGATCCCGCCGGCGAGTGGTCTGACCCGATCTGGGTGGACACCGGTGCCTTTGGCATCGATCCCAGCCTCTTTTTCGACGATGACGGCACCTGCTACTTTACCGCGACGTCGCGCCAGGGCCTGGTCCAGTGTCCGATCGATATTGCGACGGGCAAAGCGCTGGAAGCCCCGAAACCCGTGTGGCAGGGGACGGGCGGCTCGTTCCCGGAAGCGCCGCACCTGTACAAGTTCTATGGCGCCTACTATATGATGCTGGCGGAGGGCGGCACCGAGCGGGGTCACATGGTCACCATCGCTCGTGGGCCCACGCCCTATGGCCCCTGGGAGGCCTGTCCGCACAACCCGATTCTGACGCACCGCAGCACCGGCAGGCCGATCCAGTCCACCGGTCACGCCGATCTGTTCCAGGCGCATGACGGCTCCTGGTGGATCGTGTTCCTGGCGACGCGACCCCATGGACAATACCCACTGTTCCACAACCTGGGTCGCGAGACCAATATCGCGCCGGTGCGTTGGACCAGCGACGGCTGGCCGGTGGTTGGGGTTGACGGACGGGCAGAGGTAGAGGCCGAGGCGCCAGCATTTGCCACTACAGCTCGGCGACGCTGGGACGAGCCCACCGAGGACGCCTTTGAGGACGATAGCCTGCCCCTGTATTGGAACTGGTTGCGTAACCCGGACATGGACAACTACAGATTGGGCGAGCGCTCTGGCTGGCTGCGGCTGCAGGGCACCTCGGTCACGTTGAACGAGACCGCGTCGCCAACCTTTGTGGGGCGGCGCCAGCAGCACCAGCAGATGGCGGCCAGCGTGCGGTTGGAGTTTTTTCCGGTACGCGACGGCGAGGAGGCGGGTCTGACCGTGCTTATGAACAACCGTCACCACTATGAGATTGCGATCACCCGCGAGGCAGACCGCCGCGTGGCCATCACGCGCCGCACCATCGGGAGCCTGTCTGTGATCACGGCAAGACAACCCGTGCAGGATTCGGGCGTGGTGACACTGTCCATCGAGGCGCAGCTGCCGCCGGGCGCGGAGCCACGGGCGCATGCCGGCGGCGAGCCGGTGTACGTGCTGAGCCTGTCCATAGAAAGGGAACCAGCGCAGGTGCTGGACGGTCCGGAGATGCGCTATATCGCGACCGAAGTCGCCGGGGGC
>CAZMAI010000484.1:0-1758 GCA_964564195.1 uncultured Anaerolineales bacterium
TCGATCGTTGCCACCGCTGACTGGCACCGTGCCCACCCCGGCGGGTCCGTGGGCCTGCTGGAGATCTCCGGGGCCGTCAACAGCGATGCCGGGCATGCCCTGGAGCCGCTCAAACGCGGCGTCGAGGAGCGGCTGCGCTCGCACTATGCCGGCCACACCCGCCAGGACCTGCTGGCGCTCCCCGTGCTGGCCGCCTACCAGCGCTACTACAAGCGTTTCACCAAGACCTACCACGTGCAACTGCAGCTCGAGTCGATCCTCAAAGGCAAGAGCCTGCCCGAGGTCTCGCCCCTGGTGGACGCCAGCTTTGCCAGCGAGCTGGAGACGCTCGTCCTCACCGCAGGCCACGACGTCGCCCGGCTGCGCGCGCCCGTGACGATCGATGTCTCCCGCGAGGGAGACACGATGACGCTGATGAACGGCACGACCCGCGAGATCTATGCGGGGGACATGGTCATGCGCGACGCCGACGGCATCGCCTGCTCGATCATCTACGGGCAAGACAACCGCTCGCCCATCACGACGGAGACAACCCGCGTGCTCTATGTCTCCTACGCCCCGCCCGGAGTGCCGGCGGACCTGGTGCAGACGCATCTGGAGCGCATCGCCGGCACGGTGTAAGCCTTCTCGCCCGGCGCCACCATAGAGCAGTCGCGTATCATCACCGCTGGCGAAGGACAGCCGTCAGCCGGAGGGAGTTCAGATGAGCATCTATGATGAGCTTGGCGTGCGGCCGGTGATCAACGCCGCGGGGACGCTGACCCGCCTGGGGGGCTCGCTGATGCCGCCCGAGGTGGTGGCGGCCATGGCCTCGGCCGCGGAGCAGTTCGTGGACATGGACGAGCTGCATCTGGTGGCGGGGCGGCGGATCGCCGATCTGATCGGGGTGGAGGCGGCGCACGTCTGCGGCAGCGCCACGGCGGGGATCGCCCTGATGGCCGCGGCCTGCATGACTGGTACCGATCCCGCGCGCATCGCGCAGTTGCCCGAGACTGAGGGATTGAAGCATCGCTTTCTGGTGCAGCCGGCCCACCGCAACCCCTACGACCGGGCGCTGCTCCTCTCCGGCGGACGCTTCGTCGATGTGGCCCCGGACCCGGAGGCGCTCGCCGCCGCCATCGATGAGCGAACCGCCGGCGTCTATTACACTTTTGCCTGGTTTTGCACGCAGGAGGCGTTGCCCCTGCCTCAGGTAGCGGAGATCGCCCACGCCGCCGGGGTGCCCGTGATCGTGGACGCCGCCGCGGAGGTGCCCCCCGTGAGCAATCTCGGCCGCTACACCGCCGAGGGTGCCGATCTGGTGGCTTTTTCCGGTGGCAAGGGGCTACGGGGACCTCAGGCCAGCGGGCTGATCCTGGGGCGCGCCGACTTGATCGAGGCCTGCCGGCTGAACGATTGCCCCTATGACGCGCTCGGCCGGGCCATGAAGACCGATAAAGAGTCGATCGCGGGCCTGGCCAAGGCGGTGGAGTTGTACGTCCATGCCGATCACGCCGCCCAGATGGCCGAGTGGGAGCGGCGGGTGCAGATCTTGCTTGAGGCGGTGGTTGGGCTGGCGGGCGTGCGCGCTTGGCGCCAGATGCCCTACGGCACGGGCCAGCTCGTGCCGCATGCCGCGGTCTCCTGGAACGAGGCGGCCCTGGGGATCACCCACGCTGAGGCGGCGCGGCGGCTGCTGGCGGGGCAGCCGCGCATCGCGGTGCAACTGATCACCGTGGAGCGCTATGGCTTTGGCGGGATGACGCAGACCGAGTTGCG
>CAZMAI010000485.1:0-1758 GCA_964564195.1 uncultured Anaerolineales bacterium
GTCGGGCGAGGCTGAAAGCGTCGCGAGGCCGTTAACTGCAACTCAAGGGCACGGGATGATCCCGCCCGTGTCATAGTTCTTGATCCAGTCGCAGCTGCCATCGGCCTTCCAGTAGTGCCAGATCCCGGAGTAGCTGCCGTTGGTGTGGGCACCCTCTTCCATCAACTGGCCGTTGAGTCCCCATTGCCGATACGGGCCGTCCGCCACCCCGTTGCTGAACATCATCTCGCGCCACTTGGTGCCATCCTGGTACCACCAGCTCTGCAACTTGTCACGCTGGTCCATATTCCACCATTCGTCCACCGACATTTGGCCGTTCTCGTACCACTCGACAAGTCGTCCATGCTTGAGGCCATCCTTGTAGCAGGTGACGGCCCGGAGGCGTGTCTGCTCGGTATCCCAAAACTCAAAGTATGGGCCAGTCCAGGTGCCGAACAAGCCTGAGGAGTAGCCCAGGTACTTGTCTCCGGTCGTCTTGTTCAGACCGGAGTAGTCCACCGGCCAACCGCAGTCCCAGGTGTCAGTCTGCGAGCCCTCGACCTGTATGGTGATGCTATCTTTAGCCAGCAACTCGCCGCTCTCGGGATCATATAGGGACACCGTGGGGTTGAGGGAATTGCCTGCCGCAAGGTTGCGGTAGGTGTGGCTGACGGTGGAGGACTCGCCTGGCGCCGGCGAGTCTCTGTCGCTACCGCCATCGCCGTAGGTCCAGACGTATTCGTATTCCCCCTCAGGCAGCGCGTAGGCGGACATCTGGTGTTCGGCCTCTGTGGCGCCCTCGCGCAACTCAACGAGCACGAGCCGGGGCGCCTCAATGGTTACGGTCGCCTCCTCAGGGGCGATCAGGTAGGGCTCGCTGGCGAAATCGCGGCTGCCCGCTTCGATCCGGATCTGTAGATGCGTCCCCGGCGTGGCGCGGTAGAACGCCTCGGCCTCGGGCATGGTGGTATCCGGGGCCTCCACGTAGACAACCAGAGGCGTTTCGACCATCTCTCCCAGGTGGTTCTCGATCCGAGCCAGTTGCCCGTTGACAAAGTGAAGCTTGCGCACTACTGGCGTCTGGTTCTCTGCGTTCATCTCCAGTACAGCCGGGCCTGTGTACGCAATCGTCATGGCCTGCTCGCTCCAGGCTTTGTCCTCGGCGATCAGATGCGACATCTCAGCAGTTATGTTAATCACCGACGGGCTGTTCTCCCGCTCGCGCAGATCCTCGAACTGGGCCGTGAGACGCAATGTTGGGTAAAAGAGGTCCATCAGGTCGGCACAGGCGCGGACTGCAACGGGCATGAGTACTTTGGCCTGAGCGTCAGCGAAGGATGGCGGCACTTGAAACGGCCTAAGGCTCCAGCCGCTGGTAGCTCCGCGGACATCTGGCAGCAGCTCCCCGGCGAACCAGACCACGCTCAACCGCTCTGCCGCGAGAGGGACCTCCTGGCCAGCGATTTCTGCGTTGTAATACGTGACCGTGCGCGGGCCACGCCAGGTGTTCACGCTGACCGAACGAGGCAGCAGGTCGGCGAATTGGGGGTGCTCGTAGGGCGGCCTGGCGCCGGTGGCCAGGTCATGGGCGCTGGTGTTGGCCGGGATAACTTTGGATGGACCATCGTAAATGGTATCTGCGGTGTAAAAGTTGGCATTGGTAAAGAGAGCGACTTGGCGGAACAGTTCTCCTGGCGTCTGCAACGCGCCGCCAGCGCTCGCGATGAAAGGCGCGATGCGACCGTCAACTGGAGCTCCTGCGTAGGCGCTTACCGTCTC
>CAZMAI010000486.1:0-1750 GCA_964564195.1 uncultured Anaerolineales bacterium
CAGCGAGACGCGCAGGTGGCTCAGGCGCAGGGGGCGCAACGCGGCCAGGCTGGGGCCGTCGAGCGACCCAGACAGCGTGTCCGCCCCCAGGCCGATGGGCGGCAGTGTGCCACCAATGGGAGCGCCGAGAGTCAGTCGCACGTCATCATCCGCAGCACGCGCAGCCGCGGGCAGCGGACCGCCCTCCAGACTCAGCCGGACGGTTTGACGCACCGGCGTCCCCTGCGCGATGCGCACCGGCGCGGGCAGGTCCAGAGGTGTGCTGTAGGTCTTGAAGGAGGCGTCGGTCCAGTTGCGCTGGTCCTCCATCTCGAACACGTCGCCTGCGAAGGCCACATGAGCCCAGATCCCACCGTCCACCCGGTGCGCAATCTCATCAATGCACCTAAAGGGCTGGTGCGGCGCGATGTCAACTGGAAAAGCACCTGTCGTCATCGTGCCGTCGGTGTGGGTCACGCGGCAGGGGGCGCCGGCGCAGGTGTGGGGATGCAGCACGCAGATGCCGATACGGTTCCGCAGAAAGGTGCTGCAAGCCACGCCGTCGATGGCGAAGACGATCGCACCGCAGGCATCCCCGGTGATCGTCGCCTCCCACCGGAAGCAGATCTCGCCAGCGCGGTGCGTGGCCCGGTAGCGGACGGCAAAGGTGCGTGCGTCCGAGGTGAAACGCACGTTCTCCAGCGTCGCCGGGATGGTGTTCCAGTACTGGTCGCGCACGGCCACATAGATCCGCCGGATGATCTCCCGATTACCCAGGCGGATGTTGCGCAGATCGCCATTGACATAATCACAGGCGAGCGGGCCCGCGGTCAGGGGCACGATCTTTGGTGCATCCGCGGGGGAGCCGTGCCGCAAGAGGTTAAGGGTCGTACGATCGGCCATCGACATCGTCTGTCACTCGGGCAGCAGGCCGCGCATATAGGCCACGCTGCGCTCGACCCACAGGCACTCCAGGGCGATGGTCTCCTCCAGCGTGTTCTGCTCCGGCGGCCAGAGCTCGATGATCACGTTGGGGTCACGGCCGTGGGCGCGCAGCAGGTCCAGGACGTGCGGGATGTCCAGCATGCCCTCGCCGGCCGGCCGCCCCTCGACCAGGAACCCCATTCCCCGGTTGGTCCGAGCGATGGCGATATCCTTGATGTGCAGGTTGACGGTCCAGGGCACCAGCGCCGTCAGCACAGCCTCGGTGCCCTCCAACGCGCCAAGCGAGTTTGCCGTGTCCAGACAGATCCCCACCGCGGGGCTGTCCAGGCGCTGCAGGATGCGCACCAGGTCGCGCACCCGAAAGCGGTCGTGGTTCTCGATCGCGAGGATGATCCCTGCCTGCTGATAGGCGTGCAGCGGTCCCCGCAGCGTGGCCACGATCTCATCGGGCGAGGGCTGGTGCGTGGCGGTGTCGATCACCACCCTGACGATGGGCGAGCCAAGGGCCAGCGCGATCTGCCGGTAGCGCTCCAGCAGCGCCGGGGCGATGCCGCGCGTGCCGACCTCCAAAGACACACTCAGGCCGTCGGCCAGGCTCCTGAGGGCCACGAGATCTGCGTTGGACAGATCTTGCAGTGGCAGGTTGTCGGCGATCTGCAGCACACCTACGCCCAGCCGGGCCGCCTCGCGAACCAGGTCTGGCGCGGTCAGGGGCTCCTGCGGGGACATTCCCGGCACTCCGATGGCCCACGGGTAGGCCCAGGAACTGACGCCGAGTTTCATCAGCCGGCCGCGTTGCCGCGGGTGATGGCTTTGACCTGGGCCA
>CAZMAI010000487.1:0-1746 GCA_964564195.1 uncultured Anaerolineales bacterium
CGCAGGCGGTTCGCTGGCTGACCATGGCGCGCTCCAGCGGGCGCTGGGAGTCCACTCAGGAGAATGTCTGGGCGATCTTGGCGCTCTCGGACTACATGGTAGCAACCGGCGAGCTGGAGGCCGAATACGAATACCAGATGTCCATCAACGGCGAGACAGCCGCCGAGGGATCCGTCGACAGAACCAGCCTGGACGCGCCCCAGGTCGTGAGCGTGCCCATGGACAGGTTAGCGGCGGGAGGGGACACGTATGTGGATATCGAAAAGGCGCCTGCTGATGCCCCGGGACGGTTGTACTACTCGGCCTTCCTGCGATACCTGCTGCCCGTACAAGACATCCAGCCGCTCGATCGTGGCATCATCGTCTACCGGCAGTACTATGCAGACGGTGAATCTGCACAGACCATCGCATCGGCCAGCGTAAACGACACCCTGACCGTCAAACTCACGGTCGTCGCGCCGTATGACCTGTACTATCTCGTCGTAGAGGATCCCTTCCCTGCCGGTTGCGAGGCCATCGATCCAACGCTGGCCACGACGCGGCGCCTGGACCCGGATACTATGAACCTGATCCCGGAGTGGCCTGACGACGGGTGGTGGTGGTATCCCAGCTGGCCCACCCATCACGAACTCCACGATGAAAAGCTGGCCCTCTTTGCGGAACACCTGCCGCGGGGGACGTACGAGTACACCTACCAGTTGCGCTGTACCACCGCCGGGGAATACGTCGTCATTCCCACGCAGGCCTACCAGATGTACGAGCCCGATGTATTCGGACGCGAAGGCGGCAGGATCTTTACGATCGCCCCGTGATCTATCACTGGAACGATGAGGGGGACGCGATGCATCCCCCTCGACCGCTCCGCCTGTGCAACAGAAATCTTACGCTGCGGCGTAGGCGCCCAAGACGCCGATCAGGTTGACGATGGCGTGTAGCGCAATGCAGGGCCACAGCGACCCTGCGCGCTCGTACAGAAGCGCAAACACCGCACCCATGAGCGCGATGGGAACGAGCGTGCTCAGCGACATGTGAAACAGTGCAAAGACCAAAGAGGACACCAGCACCCCTGCCAGAAGGCCCCAGCGGTCACGCATCCCCGCGAACATAAAGCCCCGGAAAAAGATCTCTTCCGCAAATGGCGCCACCACGCACGCGACCGCTATGGCCGCCACGATGCCAAAGGGCCCCTCACCGAACAGCGGCACCAGGTCGGGCTGCCCCGGGATATCGAACCGCACCATGGCCATGCCCCAGAGTACGTTGACCCCCAGTATCACTGCCAGGCCCGTGACGGTCAGGATAACGGATCTGGGCAGGCTGACCGGGCGAAAGCCCAGCCACTTGAGCCCCAGACCATGCTTCTTGGGTCCCAAGAGCCATGCGGGTAGGATAAAGACCGCCTCCAGACCCATGATCACAAACACCATAAACTGCATGAACGAGGGGTCGGCCAGGTCCAATCCGGCAAAGCCAGCCACCACGGCGGCGATCACGGCCAGCACCAGTCCGACGACCAACAGGCCCAACGCGACCAGCGAGCCTCGCAGGATATCCCGGGGTAACCAGGGGACGGGACGGTATGTCTCCGTCGCCTCTGGAATAAAGCTGCTGGCTGGCTCACCCGACCATGGATTACTGGCGACCATTGTTTGGTCCCATGGCAGGTGTAATCTCCGGCTGCACCTCCCCCGCCGCGATCATGCGCGCGATCAGCCGCTCGCGCATTTCCTCCCGCACCGGCGCCAG
>CAZMAI010000488.1:0-1742 GCA_964564195.1 uncultured Anaerolineales bacterium
CCGGGCTATCCCCGCGCGCGCGTGGCCGCCGGCATCGCGCAGGAACTGGTGGACCGCATCCAGGCAGCGGGCGGCGGGCTGGGGCACATCCGCATGGAGCGCGGCGGCGATTTCGTCTCGATGCTCACGCCGGTGGAGCCCGAGGTGGCCAAGCAACAGCTGTTCGCCCTCTGTCGCGAGGCGGGCGTCGAACTGCTGCTGCACACGGGCATAGACGAAGTGCAGACGGACGCAGTGGGAACGATCACGAGCCTGACCCTCTGGAACCGCGAGGGGCGCACGCCAGTAAGCGCGCGCGTGTATGTGGACACTACCGGCGACGGCACGGTCGCCGCGGGCGCCGGCGCACCGTTCGAGCGCTTTACGCCGGGGCAGCCGGGCGCCTACTCGGCCGGGTTTACCTTCCGGCTGTGCAACGTGGACCTGCAGGCGCTGGAGGCCGACCTGGAGGCTCGCGGCCTGATCTCCCAGATCGCCCACGCGGTTAAGCCGGGCACCTACACCCGCGACCTGGTGCGCCTGGGGATCGACATGCGCAAGCTGCAGGCGCAGGGCGCCACCGGTATCCCCAACTACTTTCTCTCCTCGTCGCTGCGCCCGCGCGAGATCACCTACATGAACTGCATCAACTATGGCCCCAACGATGGCATGAGCGCCGCGGCGCTGACCGAGGCCGAGATCTCGCTGCGCACGCAGATGTTCGAGGTGGCCGAGTTCTTCCGCGAGTCTTTCGCCGGGTGCGAGCAGTGCTACGTGGCGGGACCGGCCCCCTCGGCGGGACAGCGCCGCGGCCTGGCGATCCATTGCGACTATGAGCTGACCCAGGAGGACTGCACCGGCGGCGCGCAGTTCGACGACCAGATCGGCTGCTTTTCGTTCATAGATAACAGCCGCTACTTTGTGCGCGATGGCGGCGCCTATGGCATCCCCTACCGGGCACTGATCCCCCGTGGCGTGCAGAACGCGCTGATCGCCGGGCGCATGATGACCATCGACACCGTGGCGCACAACAGCACCCGCAACACGGTGGCCTGTATGATCGCGGGCCAGGCGGCGGGCACCGCGGCCGGGATGGCTGCACTGCAGGGCATCGCCCCGCGCGAGGTGGACGTGACCGCCCTGCAAGACGCCCTGAGCCGGGCCGGCGCGCTGCTGGCGCCCAGGCCCGATCCGCTGTGAAAGCGAGGCACGCATGACCATATCAGACACAAGGCCGCTGGGACCGCCGCAGCACGCCCTGCTCTTTGCCTGGCTGGCGCAGGAGGCCGAGCGCGTGCTGGGGCCGATCCCCGCCGACGACTTGCTCCGCCAGGCCGTGCAGCGCTATGGCCGCGAGCGGGGCGCACGCATGGCGCAGCGCGCCGAGGCGCTGGGCCTCCCGCTGGACTGGACCACCTACCAGGCGCTGGGCGAGTGGTCGGCGCCCGAATACCCGCATGAGGCCATGACGATCCAGCACACGCCGCAGTGGCAGCGCCTCGTCACCGTCTGCCCCTGGAACGATGCCTGGCGCGCCGAGGGGCTGCAGCGCTACGGCCGCCTCTACTGCCGCGACATTGACCGGGCCCTGGTGCAGGGCTTTTCGCCCGACATGGAGTACTCGGTGAGCCGCACGCTGCCCGCGGGCCAGCCTTGCTGCGAGTTCGTCGCCATCGGCTATGCGCTGAACGACGCCGAACAAGAGGGTCTGGCAGCGCTGCGCGAACGCATCGGGGACTCGGCCGTCATGCCCTGGGAGTACC
>CAZMAI010000489.1:0-1732 GCA_964564195.1 uncultured Anaerolineales bacterium
GAATGCGCGCGACCTGGGCGGCCTGCCGGTCGCTGGCGATGAGTACATCGCTGGCTCCCGGACGCGCTCTGGCGTAGTGGTACGCTCGGACTGCCTCTGTCGCCTGGCTGACGCGGGCTGGGACGCGCTGGTGGCCCACAACGTCCGCACGGTCATCGACCTGCGCGACCCGGACGAACGCGCGCACGAGCCGTATACCCCGCCGGCGGGGCTGGTCGCGGGCACAGAGATCGCCATGCTGAACCTGCCCTTGCGGTGCAGCGGCCCCGAGGTCGACCCGCTGTTCGCTGCCGCCGAGACGCTGGCGGAGGCCTATGTGATCACCGTGGACCGCTGCCAGGCCAACGTCGCCGCGGTGCTGCGAGCCGTCCTGGAGACCACATCGGGAGCCGTCGCCATCCACTGCCAGTCGGGGCGCGACCGCACGGCGATCGTCAGCGCGCTGCTGCTGGCGGTCGCAGGCGTGCCGGCGGAGGTCATCGCGGCCGATTACCTGGCCTCGCAGGGGGAGTTGTGGCCGCGCTGGGAGGCTGCCATGGCCGCGGCGCTGGCCGACCCGGCCGTGGCGAGCGACCCCGCTGCGCTGGAGGCAGTCCGGCGCGAGCAGCCGCTGCTGCAGGCCGAGACGATGCTCGACCTGCTGCGGCACCTGGATGAGTGCTACGGCGGCGTCGCGCGCTATCTGCAGGCGATCGGGCTGGCGGCGGAGGAGCGAGAGGCGCTGGTGGGGCGACTGGTAGAGCGGCCGGAGCAGAGCGTCTGACGATAAACGATAGACCATGGACGATAGACGACGGACCATGTCGGATGACTCTATGAAGGTGGCGTTGACGTATGCACGATGAGGCACGGCTGGGAGAGCGACGGCTGCAGTGGCCAAACTGCTATAACGTCCGCGACCTGGGCGGGCTGCCCGCGGCTAACGGCCGGGTGACCCGATGGGGCGCTATCGTGCGCTCCGACTATTGTCTGCGTCTGGACGAGGCAGGCTGGCAGGCACTGGTGGATCACGGGGTACGCACCATCATCGACCTGCGCTCGCCCTGGGAGCTGGACAAGGAACCCTACGCCGTGCCGGCCAGCGCGGCGGCGGCCGGCGTGCTGCGCCTATCCCTCCCGCTGGTGACGGCCGATCTGGAGCTGGACGGGTTGCTCGCTGATCCTGCCAACCACAGCCACGAATATGCCATCGTCGCCGAGCGCTGTGCGGCAAACATCGCGGCGATCCTGCGGGGCGTCGTGAGCGCGCCAGCGCGCGGGGTGGCAATACACTGCCAGGCGGGCAAGGACCGCACGGGAATTATCGTGGGGATGCTGCTGGATCTGGTAGGCGTGCCGCGCGAGATCATCATGGCGGACTATGTCGAGAGCGAGGAGCGCCTCATGCCGGTGTGGGACGCGATGGTGGCCGAGGCGGCGGCAGCAGGTGTGGAGCCGGACTACCGGCTAAAGCCGCTGGCCTGGCCCGCGGTATTTGCGCACATGCTGGACCACTTTGGCGGGACCTATGGAGGCACGGCGGGGTACCTCGCGCATATCGGGCTGAGCGCGGGCGAGCGGGAGGCGCTGGTGGAGCGGCTCGTGGACCATGGACCGCAGACCATAGACCATGGGGCGAGGTAAGCGGTGACGATGACGGAGAGGTGCCTGTATGTCTGATCATGCGCTGATCGCAGAGCGCCAGTTGCACTGGCCCGCGTGCCCCAACGTGCGGGACCTGGGCGGCCTGCCG
>CAZMAI010000490.1:0-1726 GCA_964564195.1 uncultured Anaerolineales bacterium
GACACCTTTTATCTTGATCCTGTCATCCGTGCGGCCTAAGATCCTGTCTATCCGGGGAAACGGACATCCACAAGCACAGTGGCCCGGAATGATACGGGTCAGGTCCCTTGTCCGGTAACGTATGAGTGGTGCTCCTTCCTTTGAGAGGGTGGTCACAACAAGTTCACCCAGTTCTCCGTCAGGCAGAATTTCACCTGTTACAGGATCGATGATCTCGAAATATAATAGGTCTGACCAGTAATGCAGACCTTCATGCAGATAACAGTCCTGTGCGATGCCGGGACCATATATCTCGGTCAGGCCATAGATGTCAAAGCTTTCCAGACCTAATTCTTCCTCGATACGGGTGCGCATCTTCCGGCTCCATCTTTCGGAGCCGATGACGCCTTTCTTAAGGTGGATCCTGTCTTTTATACCTCTCCTGTTGATCTCTTCCGCAAGCAGCAGGGCATAGGAAGAAGTGCTTGTGATAGCAGTGCAGCGCAGATCCATGAGCATCTGCAGTTGTTTTTCCGTATTTCCCGGACCCATGGGTACTGCCATGGCACCCAGCTTTTCGGCACCCAGCTGAAAACCAATGCCTGCGGTCCACAGACCGTAACCGGGTGTGATCTGGATCCTGTCCTGATCTGTCAGGCCCGCAAGCTCATAGCATCTTTTCATCATATCCGCCCACATATCCACATCGTTCTGCGTGTAGGGAATGATGACCGGCTTACCGGTGGTGCCGGAAGAGGAGTGGATGCGCACTATTTTTTCTTCAGGCGCTGCCTGCAGACCAAGGGGATAGGCATCCCTTAGTTCTTCCTTGTAGGTGAAAGGAAGAGTACTGATATCTTCAAGACCTTTAATGGACCTTATATCCACATTCTCTTTTGAGAACTTCTGTTTGTAAAAAGGACTATTGGCAGAAACATATTCCAGCAGGGACCGGAATTTCTGAAGCTGTTCCTCCGGAGAAGGTGCTGTATATTCTTTCCACATATTAGATTGCATTGAGTCCTCATACATTTTGATCCCGGCCTTAAAGGTTTCCATTAAATTGAATGTCCTATGTTAAACTATAATGTACGATTGTGTACTAAACAATTCCATATAAATGTTGTGTTTCATATTCTCTTAGTGACCACATAGTGTTTTAAATATTGACCTATTATTCTAAATACGAATATTTAATTAGTTGAATAATGATTTTTTTTCTGAAATCACGTGTTAAAGACACCGGTTCTTAAAATGGCGGTTTAGAAATGTCCGACGAGATCATCGTACAGGTGGCACAGGCATATCCCAGGGATGCAGGCAGAGGCATAGCCCGTCTGGAAAAAGATCTGATGCAACGATTGGGAACTACAAGCGGCGATATCATAGAGATCAGGGGCAAGGACAAATGCTACGCTATCGTCTGGCCGGGTTATGCTGACGATACCGGTAAGGGAATAATCCGTATAGACGGCAATCTGCGGTACAATGCCAGGATCGGTCTGGACGATCAGGTAACCGTCAGGAAGATATTAGCTCATGAAGCTGAAAGTGTCACACTTGCACCTACCCAGCCGGTCCAGCTTGTAGGTGGATCTCGTTTTATCCTGAGGATCATTGAGGGCAGACCGCTCTCTAAAGGAGAAAGGGTAAGAGTAGAGACCGTGAACAATCCCCTTACATTTGCAGTGCTGGCCACCAAACCTTCCGGACCTGTGATAGTTACCCGTAACACCCAGATAGTGCT
>CAZMAI010000491.1:0-1719 GCA_964564195.1 uncultured Anaerolineales bacterium
GGGCCAAGTCCATCACCTGCCGCGCGCGGGGGGCGACATGGCGATCTGGAATGCGGTGCTGTTGAGCCTGGTGGCGGGCCTGGCCACGGGCGCAGGGGGCGCGCTGGTGGCGCTCTTTCCGCGCATGGGGATGCGGCAATACGACGCGCTGCTGGGCTTTGCTGCCGGCGTGATGACCGCCATCGCCACGCTGGGCCTGATCGCAGAGGCGCTGGCGCAGGACGGGCTGTTCATGCCGCTGCTGGGCATCGCCGTCGGGGCGGCTGCTCTCTTTGCACTGGACAAGTATCTCCCCCACGAGCACGAGTCGCTCGCGTTCACCTGCACGAACCCCATGGCCTATCGCAGGGGCATCATGCTCTTTTCCGCGCTGGCGCTGCACAACATCCCCGAGGGCCTGGCCGTGGGCATCGCCTTTATCGCGCAGCCGCACCTGGGCCTGCTGCTGGCGCTGGCCATCGCCCTGCACAATATCCCCGAGGGGCTGGCCGTGGCAGCGCCTTTCCGCGCCTGCGGCATGCCAGCGCGGCAGTACATCGGCTGGGCGCTCGCCTCAGGCATGGCCGAGCCCATCGCCGCGCTGATCGGCGCGCTTTTTGCCACCTGGTTTGTCGGACTGGTGCCCTTTGCGCTGGCCTTTGCCGGGGGCGCCATGATCTATGTGGTCTCCGATGAGCTCATCCCCGAAAGCCACAGCCACGGCTTTGAACACGAGGCCACGCTGGGCTTTCTCAGCGGGTTCCTGCTCTTGATCGTGTTGATGCAGATCGTGTAGCGGATCACGGTATGGCGAGTCACTGAGCCAGGGCCGTGATTGTGCCGTCGAGGTCAGAGTCCGAGTGGGTTCGCCCATCGCAAAGGGGGATCATGGGTTCTACGCACAACGAAGAGTACCTGATCAGTGACCTGCGCGTACTGACGCTGCCCGAGGCGACGTGGCTGGCCGTAGCCTGCGAGCCAACGCCCTTTGCGCGACTGGGGGAGGTCTTTGAGCCGATGATGGGCGACCTGGACCGCGCGCAGGAGGCCGCGGCGATCTACCCCGCCGGGGCGATCTTTGTGCGGTACTACCCGGTCGACGAGCAGACGGAGAACCAGCGCTATATCATGGAGGTGGGCGTAAAGGCACCCGCTGGCACCGAGGCGGCAGCTCCCGCGCAGTTGCTGGAGGTGCCCGAGCAGCGTTGCGGCGGCCTGCTGCTGTGGGGCGGCCTGGAGCACATCATGGAAGCCTACGAGGCGCTGAACCGGGCCGTGGATGCGGCGGGGTTGGAGCGGACCGGCGAGTACCGCGAGATCCACTACTACTTTGAGGGCGACGCGTCGCCGCGCAGCGTGTTCGGGCTGTATGCAGCGGTGCGCTAGCGCCGGCGCCTGACAGCATCCGCGGTCGTCGGCTCGGACACAAAGCGGCGCTTGATGGAGGGCATCGGGCAGCCTGCGCCATCATCGTGTGACCCGATAGCCTTACGACAGCGGCTGAGGCTACGTGAGGAACAAAAGGGAGCGCCGCACTCCCTGCGGGTGTTTCTGCCACTCATTGTGCTAACCGATGCCGTGCGCGCGGCGGAAGGCCGGCAGAGCCGGGTGCCTGCAAGCGTGTGTCGACATGCGCACGCCTCCGGGATAGAACTCTGATACGGAATACGGCTCAAGGGTTGGCCGTCGGGCGAGGCTGAAAGCGTCGCGAGGCCGTTAACTGCAACTCAAGGGCACGGG
>CAZMAI010000492.1:0-1714 GCA_964564195.1 uncultured Anaerolineales bacterium
TCTTTTGCCGGACCACCACCTGCCCGTCGACCACCGCCGGCACGGGGCGAATCCGCCCCACGCCCAGGATGGCGCACTCGGGCAGGTTGATGATGGGCGTAAACATATCCACGCCGAACATGCCAAGGTTGGTGATGGTGAACGTCCCGCCCGTAAGCTCGTCCGGGCTGGACCGGCCCACCCGGGCGCGCTCCACCAACTCGCGGAAGGTCCGCGCGAACTCGCGGATTCCCAGCGCCTGGGCATTACGCACCACCGGCACCAGCAGGCCACGGTCGCTATCCACCGCCAGGCCCAGATTGACGGACGGCATCTGCCGGATGCCCTCTGGGGTCAGCTGCACGTTCATGTAGGAAAACTCGACCAGGCAGCGCGCCACAATGACGCCCAGCAGGTCGTTGTACCCCACGTTGAACCCCAGCTCGCCCTTGAGCGCGTCGCGCAGGCTCTCGCGCATGGCGACGAATGCCGTGGCGTCCACCTCGCTGTGTATGGTGATTGCCGCGGTGGTCTGGGACGAGGTGGCCATGCGCTCGGCGATGATGGCCCGCACCCCGCGCATGGGTGTGACCTCGCCGGGGCCAGCGGCCGCGACAGGTGCTGCGGTGGCGGCCGCAACTGCGGGAGCCGCGGGCCGCACTGCGGCAGCAGCCACCTCCCCGGCGGTCACACGGGTGCCGGCGGGGGTGATGCCCGCCAGGGCCACACCGTCCCTGGCGGCCAGGCGTTGCGCCAGAGGCGTGGCCGCGGGCTGCGCGGCGAGCCAGGCCAGCACATCGGCCTCGATGATGCGCCCCTCCGGGCCGCTGCCCGCCACGCGCGCCAGATCGACACCCTTCTCCCCGGCCAGCTTGCGCGCCCGCGGCGAGGCGACGATGCGGCCCGCCGGCGCGGGCTCAGCGATTACGGCTGACGCTACCCGCTCAGCAGGCACCGTCTCTACAGCTGCCTCTGGCTCGGGCGCGGCCGGCGCAGCGCCACCGCCACCCGGCTCCGCCAGCAGCGTGGAAATATCCTCGCCCGGCTCGCCGATGACGGCGACGGGCGTCAGCACCGGCACCGTGGCGTCGGCCCCCACCAGGATCTTGAGCAGGGTGCCTTTCTGGCTGGACTCTACCTCGAGCACCGCCTTGTCCGACTCGACCTCAAAGAGGATGTCGCCGCGGTTGACCGCGTCGCCCTCGTTGACGAGCCACGCGACGATCGTGCCCTCTTCCATGGTCTGCCCCAGCTTGGGCAGGATCACAACTCTGGCCATTGGCAATCCTCTTTTCTGTTCTCGTCAGGCGACGTTGGCCTGCGTGTCAATGCTGTGCCTACTGGTTGATCTGGATGATCACATTCAGGACCGGAGCGCTCATTTGAGAGATCATCAGGCTCACTTCTGTCGTGTCCCTGGTATAGTCTACGCGGACCAGGCTCCCGTTCGAGTCCATGCGACTCGTCGCAGTGAATCCAGCTGCCTCCAGAGCGTCGAAATAAGCCTCAAGCTTCGCCATGTCCGGAAATGCGCACTGCACCATGGTGCCGCGGTCACCCAGCAGCAGGACTGACTGGACCGATCCAGAGGCGGGCTCGGGCACGACGCCGGCCAATTCGGGCGGCCAGGCCACCCCCGCAGCAGCCGCCGGTGCCGCCGTCGTCACATCAATGGCAAAATAGGCGACCATACTTGGAAACAGGGTGACCTGCCACGTCCCATCGCTCAGGTCGA
>CAZMAI010000493.1:0-1710 GCA_964564195.1 uncultured Anaerolineales bacterium
CCTGGCGCGCTGGCTGGAGCTGGCGCTGGATCGCCGCCGGAGGGGTGCAGTTCGGGGGTCTGGCGCTTGGCCTGGCAGCACCTGTCTGGCTGCCGGCGCTCGATTATCTGCCGCTGACCGAGCGGGCGGGCGCGGGCTATGATTTCGTACGATCTGGATTCCCGCTGCAGGACTATCTCCAGGTCCTGGTGCCCAACGGGCTGACGGCATGGGCGCCGCAGTATATCGGTGTGGGGGCTGTTATGCTGGCAGGCCTGGCGCTGGCCCACCGTGCGAGCATGCCGGCGCGGCCCCGATACGAGACGGGCTTTTGGCTGGGCGTCCTCGTGGCGGCCTGCCTGCTCAGCCTGGGCGATGACGGCATTCTCTTTGCTGCGGGCTACCGGCTGTTCCCCGGGTGGTCGCTTTTTCGCGGTCAGGAGCGCTGGGTGTCCCTGTTCAGCTGTGCGCTCGCCATCCTGGCCGCCATGGGGTGTGCCGTCTGGCTGCGGGATGACCGCGGCATCATCCGTCGCAGGTCCTGGCAGGTTGTGCTCGCATCAGCGGCGGCGCTGGCGCTTGCCGGACTGATGCTCGCCCTGATTGCCGGCGATGCGGGCGCGGCGTGGCTGCCTTTGTGGGGCTGGGCATGGGCGCTGCTGGTGCTCTACGGAATCCTCCTCCTGGTTCCGCTGAGCCGGCGCAGGCGCGCTCCGCGGCCCCAGTCCCCCGCGTTGTTCCTGCTTCTGCTGGCGGTGGATGTGGCAGTGGTATCGATTCGCGTCACGCCCGCCGTGGCCCCTTACCACATCGCACGCGATGGCTGGTCGTCGATGCTCCACGCGGCCGGTGCGGAGCAACCCGTCGCACGCGTGGACAGCTCAGGACTGCTGGCCGCGAACCTGGGTGAGCTCTACGGAATCGAGGATATCTGGGGGGTGAGCCCCCTGCGCCCCGCGGCACTTGGCAAGTTGCGGGCGCTCCCGCGGCTCAGGTTGTACAGCCTGCTCGACGTCAGCATGGTGCTCAGCCAGTCGCCGCTGGACGAGCCCGGTCTGGAGCACGTCGCGGACATCCCGCCGGGAACGCTCTGGCTGCAGGATGGCTGGCTGTTCCTGTACCGGAACACGGCGCCGCACGCCCGCGCCTGGATGGTGCACAGCGTGACGGCGGTGAACGGCCAACAGGCTGCGCTGGAGGCCGTGCGCGATCCCGGGCTGGATCCGATGACCATGGTGATTCTCGAGGGGGCCGTTGTCGAGCCGCAGGAGCGTGTGGACGGGGCCGAGGAGGAGGTGACCGTAGAGCGCGTTTCGCCCTCCGAGCTGCACCTGACCGTGCAGGCCGCCTCGGCTGGCTACCTGGTGATCAGCGAGTGGTACGCGGGCGGCCTGTTGGGCAGCGGTTGGCGTGCGAGCGTCGACGGCAATGCGGTTCCGATCCGGCGCGCCGACTATGCGCTGCAGGCGATTGCGATGCCCGCCGGGGAGCATACGGTACGGCTCTGGTATGCGGCGCCTGCGGTCTGGGCGGGCGTCGCTCTTGGGGGGCTCAGCCTTCTGACAGCCCTTGTGCTGGCATCCCTCCGCGGGCGCTGGCTCGTGACACGGCGGCCACAGGGCAGCGCTACGGCTCGCAACACGCCGACGCTGGCCGGACGCCAATGGCCGCTGCGGGTTGTCTCCGAACGCTGGCCTCTGATCCTGTGGCTCCTGGTGTTGGTTGGGCTGG
>CAZMAI010000494.1:0-1683 GCA_964564195.1 uncultured Anaerolineales bacterium
CCGGTGACCATCACGGCCGGCAGGTTCAGCCGCGCCGCCGCCATGGCCATGCCGGGGATGATCTTGTCGCAGGAGGGCACCAGGACAATGGCGTCAAAGGCATGGGCCAGAACCACGGTCTCGACCGAATCGGCGATCAACTCGCGCGAAGCGAGGGAGTACTTCATGCCCTGATGATTCATGGCGATGCCATCGCAGACCGCGATGGTGCTGGTCTCAAAGGGGGTGCCCCCTGCCATATAGACGCCGCTCTTGACTGCGTCGGCGATGGTGCGCAGATTCGTATGCCCGGGGACGATTTCGCTGTAGGAGCTGATCACGCCAATGAACGGGCGCTCCATCTCCTCGTCGGTTTTGCCCAGCGCCCACAGCAATGAACGATGGGGAGCGCGCTCCAGACCACGTTTCACCGAATCACTTTTCACGGCACCATCTCCTGTTTCGACGCGATTATGAAAAAAAGACGCCACTACTCTCCGGCCAGGCTCTGCCGGCTTGATGGCGTCTTTGCTGCGATGGGCCCTTCATCGAGGTCCGATATCTAGTAAAAAAAGCCTCATCCCGGTTGGGTGAGGCTTCTCTGCGTTTTGGTCTCGCTTGGCGGCTAGCTCTTGCGCGACCTCCCCCCAACCAGTAGCGGCTCCTCAATAACGAGGAGCTCACCTAGAACGAGAATAATGCCCAGGGTTGAGGGAACAGCTGTCACAGAACCGCCTACGCAGTGAACGGATTAGTGACAACATATCACACCTGGACAACGGTGTCAAAAAGCAGCGCCGCACAGCATAGACCTGTCTCACTGGCCCCGGTGCGCCCGATGTGCTAGAGTCAAAGGGCAATCTATGGCAGCGGACTAGGCACGACCGTCAGTAGTAAGGAGATAGAGAGATGGAGTATCGAACGCTTGGCCGGACCGGCCTGGAGGTCTCGCTGGTGGGACTCGGCACCGGCGGCCCTTCGCAGCTTGGGCAATCAACTGGCCGAACCGCCAACGAGTCCTATCGCGTGGTGCATGCCGCGCTCGATCTGGGCATCAACATCCTGGACACGTCGCCGGCCTACAAGTCGAGCGAGGAACTCCTGGGCGATGCTCTGGTGGGCGTGCCCCGTGATCGCTATTATCTGGCGACCAAGTTCAATCCCGGGCGCGTCGCGCCCGACGCCGGCCCGGAGGCGCTGACGCAGCAACTGGAGGATAGCCTGCGCTATCTCCACACGGATCACATCGAGGTGCTGCAGTATCACGGGGTATCGCCGGAAGCGTATCGCTCGATCATCGACCGCTTTCACCCTGCGGCGCTGCGCGCGCAGGAGCAGGGCAAGATCGGCCATATCGGGATCACCGAGACCATGGGCACCGATGTCAGGCACGAGATGCTGGTGACCGCCCTGGAAGAGGATCTGTTCGACACCTTTATGGTGCACTATGGCATCCTCAACCAGCTGGCTGAGCAACAGGTCTATCCCATGGCCCAGGAGCGCAACGTGGGCGTCTTTGTGATGGGGCCGGTGCGGATGTCGCTGCGCACGCCCGAGGAGGCGGTGGCGCGCATCAAACACTTTATTGATCAGGGCTGGCTGGATATCCCCGCGCCTGACGTGGCCGACCCGCTTGGCATGGCGCAGGTCAGTGCGCCGACCGCGGATGTCACCCGGGTGGCCTACCGCTTTGCCGCCGCGCAC
>CAZMAI010000495.1:0-1683 GCA_964564195.1 uncultured Anaerolineales bacterium
CGTCTCCTACAACCGTCGCCCGCCGCCCCACCCGTAGGTGAGCAACAGGCATGCGATAGACCGGCGGGGCACCTGTGGCGGTGCCCCGTGCGGTGTCTCCCCGAGTGCCTCGTTCTGCCGCGGGTGGCGGATCGTTTCCTGAGCCTTAACCACGCGGCCTGATCCTGACGTACGGACCTTCAGACCTTCAGACCTTCAGACGTGGGGCCCTACTCCCCGATCGGCAGGAACAGGTCCAGCACAAACGGGTCGCTGTCCCAGATGTTGATGTGCTCCTCCAGCCACTGGTGGTTGCCGTAGCGGTAGTGTGTGCCGTTGCGCCAGGCCGCCAGTTGCTGCCATACCTCGCCGATGATCTCGACGCCGATGCAACGCGTCACGGCGTACAGGCCGCCCGCGAACTCCTTGACCTCGACGCCCTCACCGGGGTCCTCGTTCGGGTCCAGGGTCATCCAGAACTCGTAGCCATAGTTCGGGCTGCCGGGGGTCGGGCTGGGGTTGTTGAACCCGAATACCAGCCGGCCGCTGTTCGGCTGCAGCAGGCCGCGTGGCCTCGCCCACTCCTCGAGCTTGCCGTGCGCAATCATCTCGGGTCCGGCGCCATAGCCGTAAAAGCTGGCCACGCGCATGGGGGGCAGGGTGACGATGCGGACGTTCAGTTGTTGCGTCATGGGGGCTCTCCTCTCGAACGAATCTGCGTGCTGTGGGTTGCGCAACCACGCCCTCATCATGCCACATGCTACCTGACATCCTGTGTCAGGATTTTGTGCTATGCTGTAGATATCTCATATGTGAGGAGGCAGCAGTGCGCGCGGATCGCTTACTCGCCATGCTGATGCTGCTCCAGGGCCGCGGCCAGATGACGGCGGCGGACCTGGCCGTCGAACTTGAGGTCTCGGAGCGGACGGTCTACCGCGACCTGGAGGCGCTCTCCATGGCCGGCGTGCCGGTGGTCACCGAGCGCGGGCCCGGAGGTGGCTGCCGCTTGATCGAGGACTATCGCACAGACCTCACCGGGTTGACGGCCGATGAGCTGGGCGCTCTCGCGGCGCTGGAGATCCCCGCGCCTCTGGCCCAACTCGGGCTGGGCGCGGCGCTGCGCCAGGCGGTGCTCAAGCTGCTGGCGAGCCGCCCCGGTGCGGCCACGCCGCGCGTCTATGTCGATCCTGCGCCCTGGTCGGAGGCGGCGCAGCCGGCCGTGCCGCTGCTGAGCACGGTCTATGGCGCGCTCAACGCCGGGCAGCGGTTGCGAGTGGCCCGCGATGGCCCGCACGGCCAGTCCCTCTGGCTGGAACTGGATCCCTACGGGCTGGTCGCCAAGGAGGGACGCTGGTACCTGCTGGCCGGCGCCGGCGAGCACACGGTGGTCTTTAGGGTGGACCACCTGCTGGCAGCGAAGCCGCTGGACGCCCCTGCCCGCGTGCCCGACGGGTTCGACCTCCGGGCCCGCTGGGAGATGGCGGTGCGCACTCTGGCACAGGACCGCAGGGCCTACCCGGTGCGGCTGCGCGTCTCTAGCGCGCTACTGCCAGAACTGCGGCGCCAGTTCCCGGCGTTGGATGCTGAGCTCAGCGCGGCTGCCCGGGCGGCGAGCGACGGGTGGCTGGTGCTGGACTTGCCCTTCTCCAGCCTGGAGGACGCCCGCGCTCGCATTTTGCCGTGGGGCGGCGCCGCCGAGGTGCT
>CAZMAI010000496.1:0-1683 GCA_964564195.1 uncultured Anaerolineales bacterium
CGTAATCCCTGCGTCGCAGCAGCAGCGGCAGCACATGCCTGCGAAGGGCGACCTCGGCATAGGTGGGGAACAGGCGCAGATCCGAGAGGATGAACATGTGCTGGTCCGCGTGGGTGATGTCCAGGCCCGCGGCGAGCGCCTGCGTGATCTGCGCGTCGAGCGTGCCCGCAGGTTATCCAGGTCGGCCTGCTCGCGGACAGGCGGCGACTGACGGTGAAAATAACGCTCTTCGTCGAGAAACCGGCCCGCCGGACCGCGGCTTACGACGGGCTCCCAATGACTGGCGGCGAACTCTGACGTGACGGTGAGGTGCACGCCCACGTCCCACTCCGGGTGCTCGCGGTAGAGTGCCGCGGCCGCCGCGAACCAGGGGCAGGGCACCATCACGGCGCTGGAGGTGACCAGCCCAAACGCCATCACCTCGGCCAGCGCCGGCAGCGTCGCGTGGCACATGCCGATGTCATCGGCGTGGATGATCAGCGCGCGATCATCGCCGGCCATACCAAGCCGGCGCAATGCGGGGTTCACGGCTCTGGCCATCATGGCTTTCCTGTCACGGCGAGACTCCAGCGCCACAGTAAGCCGCAGCAAGAGCCCTGTCAAGCGGGAGCGGCACCCGGAACCCCGGCGAGCCAGGCACCAGCCACCCACACACGGACGGAGCGGCAGAGCCGCTCCGTCCGCCGGTACAAACCCGGTCTCACTCGCAGGTTTGCAGTTTTGCCGTCCTGCCTCTAGCGCGTCACCAGCGGCAGGTAGACCGAGTATCCCTCCTCGCGGAAAACGTTCATGACCCGGTGCCCCGCGGCGTCAAAATAGCCCACGGCCACGTCCTGACCCGCGCGCAGGTCCCAACCCGCGGCGCCGAGATCGCACAGATAGTCACCGCCGCCGGTGGCCACCGGGAAGTGGATCTCTGGCCCTCCGTCGACCCACACGGCGCACCAGCCCTTGGTCGCCCACGCCCCAGGCAGGCTGATCGTACCCGAAACCGTGTCGCCATTGAGGTCCAGCATACCCACGATCTCGCCGAGCTCCACCTGAGCCGTGCGCCCGTTCTCAGCCACGGCGAACACCCAGTCTCCGGCCTCGATATCGGGCTGCGACGGGACCCAGGGCTCGCCGAGGATGGTGGTAAAGCCCGTCCACCCGCCCCACTCGGGCACCGTCTGGCTGGGCAGATCAGTAGCCGTGGCTTTGACCGTGGCTCCGTCCGACTCGGTCACCACAAAGGTGGCAGTGTGGCCGAGATCATAGGCCGCCTGCACCCAGTCATGGCCGTAGTTGACCTCCAGGATCAGGTCAAGGGTGCTGAGCGGCCGCGACCAGGAGACCCACACCCCTGGCTCTCCTTCCTCGACCCGAACACTCCCGCCGCCGCCCGGCGGGATGTCGTCCAGGTTCGCCAGATAGCTCCCGTCCGCCGCGGTCCACGCCATCCCGTTGTCACCCCAGTCGCCGCGGACCTCCACCAGGCGATAGTCCAGCCCGCCGGCCCGCCCCTCAACCGTGTCTGCCGCGCTGTCGGCCAGCGCGGTGAACGGGTCGGGGACCAGTAGTTCCACGCTAAAGGCCCCGGCCTGCAACGTGATCTGGTCGCCCGCTTCCAGCATGCCCAGGTCATCGACCGCCCAGCATCCGCCACACGCGGGGTCAGCCACGGCTACGTACGTCCCGGAGGGT
>CAZMAI010000497.1:0-1672 GCA_964564195.1 uncultured Anaerolineales bacterium
GCGATGCTGCCATTGGACGGCCCGCACCGGTCGTACAGGTCGATGGCCCCCTGGTAGAACGGATCCGAGTACGCCTCGCGGTCGTAGATCACCTCACATGCGTTATTGTCTCGGATCTCCTCGTCGAACACATTCAGCATGGTCGAGGGATCAAACTCCTGCAGGAGTGACACGGAACCGACGAACAGGACGCCGTCGGCATCATAAGAGTTGAGAAAGCGACTGACGCTGGGCCCGGCGATCAGCCGCGGGCCGATGCGGGTGCCGTCATCGGCGAACCAGATATCGCTGGCAACATCATTCCAGGATGCGGGTACGGACATCTCCAACGCCCCGGTGTCATCCTGCACCGTGATGGTATCCGAGAAGGCATACTCATCGACGTATTCCTCGGTCTCCATATAGCCCGTGACCGCGAGCTCGCGCCCGTTTAGCTGCCCCTCCAGGATCTCGCCCGTGGCGTAACGCAGCACACTGACGGACAATGTATCTCCTGGCATGTGGCTCTTGAGGATGTCGCAATAATCCGCCATGGTGCCATCGGTGCCGAGAAAGAGCCCCTCGAGCTGCATGATCAGGTCGCCGCCCTTGATGCCCGCCTTGTCCGCCGGCGATCCGGACTCTACCGACGCCACCCACACGCCGGCGAGATCGCCAGACCACACGATCTGCCCGTTGACACCAATGGAATTGACATCCTGATTCTCGGCCAGCCTCTCAAACACCTTCTCGACCTCTGCCCGACCGATGGCAAATCCCTGGCCATTGTCGTTATAGGCAAAGTGGACGCCCACGACCTGGCCATTACCCGTAACCAGCGGCCCACCCGAATTGCCCGGGTGCTGCGCCGCATCGTGCTCGATCGCATAGTCAATCGAGGCCCAGCTCGTGTCACCGTCGGCCTTGTCCTTGGAGACGATGCCGCGCGTCAAGGTATATTCGGGGTCCCCAAGCGGAAAGCCAGCAACGTACACTTCAAGACCCGCGGAGATTGTGTCGTTGTACCACTCGAGATAGGCCGGGGTGTCTCCGTCCACCTGTATCACCGCCAGGTCGGAGCACTCAGAAACGCCGAGCACCCGGGCGTTGCGCGGATCACGTTCGCCGGCGACCCACACCTTGAGGAACGCGGCGCCCGTGGCGACGTGGTTGTTGGTGATGGCCAGTCCCTGGTCATTGACAAAGAACCCCGAACCGCGGCCCGCGCTGTTGGCCTGGTAGCCGAACTCGGGATCTATAAAGGAGCCCTGGGCCTCTATCTGTATGACAGCGCTGCGCACGCCCTGCAGCGTGTCCACTGCGCCCGATACCAGGGTCTCTGTCTTTTCTTTTTCGGTGGCCTCGGCCACGGTGCCGCCCAGCGTCCCGCCCTTGGAGCCGACGCTGGTGCCCTCCGCCGGGGTCGGTGCCGCCGTAGCTTCCTTGGTGGGCTCGGGCGTGCTCGTCACCACGAGCACAATGGGAGTGGGCGGCGTCTCTGGCGCCTTTTTGCCGCACCCGGAGAGCACCAGGGTCAGTGCCGCTACCAGGAGAACAAGGCGAACAATACGGCTGTTGGACATGCTTCTCCTTAATGAGCCATCGTCCTTCGATGCGTCCGCCCCGCTGGCGTCCGTCATGGTGCGCTGGCCTGGCCCCTTGCCTGCTATCTACTCTGAATTATACAGGGCGC
>CAZMAI010000498.1:0-1659 GCA_964564195.1 uncultured Anaerolineales bacterium
TGGTCAATGACATCTGGGGCGGCGAGCGCCTGGCTCAGTGGTACGCGCCCGTGTGGGAGCACTCGCTGGATGATGGGTTGCGACTGCTGCGCCTGGCCATAGATACGCACATCATCACCAGCCACGTGGCGCTGCCCCTCCTGATCCGCAACCCGGGCGGACTGCTCGTTGAGATGACCGATGGTACGGCCGAGTACAACGCCGCGCACTACCGGCTCAACCTCTACTATGACCTGGCCAAGACGTCGGTCATTCGGATGGCCTGGGGGCTGGCCCACGAGCTCGAGCCGCACGGCTGCACGACCGTGGCGCTCACACCCGGTTGGCTGCGCAGTGAGATGATGCTGGATCACATGGGCGTCACGGAGGCCAACTGGCGGGACGCGATCCCCGCCAACCCGGGGTTCGAGCATTCGGAGACGCCGCGCTACGTCGGGCGCGCCGTGGCGGCGCTGGCAGCCGATCCTGAGGCACGTCGATTCAACGGGCAATCGCTCTCCAGCGTGCAACTGGCGGGCGTGTACGGATTCACTGACGTGGACGGCACCCAGCCGGATTGCTGGAGCGTGATCGACTAGCCTGACCGGCCTGTTTTCGCCGCTTCGGTGGCGACGAAAAGCAGGGGCGCGCTGGACCATGCGACAGACCGTGTGACCTGCCAGGGCTGGTCTTGTGATACGTAGGAGGAGACATGAGCACACCCTACCCGATGACGCCCAAACGGCGGTTTCTCTCCGCCATCCTGGGCGGGCGTGTGGATCACACTCCCGTCGGGGCGGTGACCTCGGTGGCCAACGTGGAGCAGATGGCCGTGACGGGTGCGTCGTTTCCCGACGCGCACCTGGACGGCCGCCTCATGGCACAGCTGGCTGCCGGCGCCTACACCGTCCTGGGTTACGACGCCATCATGCCCTACTTTAGCGTCGCGGCGGAGGCGGCGGCCCTGGTCTGCGAGGTGGACTGGGGAGATCGCGAGAACATGCCCGCGGTGCGCACTGCGCCCTGGGAGGACCCGGCGCAGGTGGTTATCCCGCCCGATTTTCTGGAGCGCGCGCCCGTCAGGGCCGTGCTGGACGCGCTGCGCATCTTGCGGGCCGAGTGTGGTGGCGACCGCGTGGCACTGGTGGGCAAGGTCATGGGCCCCTGGACGCTGGCCTATCACCTGCATGGCGTGCAGCAATTCCTGCTCGAGACGATCACCGATCCGGCGCGGGTGCGCGCCTTTCTGGACGCTCTGAGAGAGGTGACGGTGCTCTTTGGGAGGGCGCAGATCGCGGCGGGTGCCGACGTGCTGTGCATCGCCGACCACGCTACGGGCGACCTGATCAGCGCACGCATGTATCGCCAATTCCTGCTGCCCTATCATCGCGAGCTCACGCAGCGCCTGGGCTGCCCCACCGTGCTGCACATCTGCGGCAACACCTACGACCGGCTTGAGGATATCTGCACGGCGGGGTTCGACTGCTTCCACTTTGAGTCCAAGGTGGACGCCCGTGAAGCGGTAGCGCGCGCCGCCGGCCGTATCTCGCTGATGGGGAACGTCAACAACCCCGAGGTGCTGCTGCAAGGCCAGCCCGATGATGTGGCGGCTCAGGCAAGGTATGCGCGCGACGCGGGGGTGCGCGTCATCGGCCCCGAGTGCGCCATTCCGCTGGTCAC
>CAZMAI010000499.1:0-1658 GCA_964564195.1 uncultured Anaerolineales bacterium
CATCTCGCCGCGTGCAAACGCAGCGGTGCGCGGATCAGCGGGTGCCTCGAAAAAGGCATCCACCGAGCCCACCTCGATCAGCTCGCCATCGAGCAGCAGCCCCACCCGGTGGGCCAGGCGATGGGCCTGGAATACATTGTGGGTGACCAGGACGATCGTCGTCCCCTGCTCACCATTTATCTCCTCAACGATGGCTTCGATCGCGCCAACGTTGTAGGGATCCAGATTGGCCGTAGGCTCATCCAGTAGCAGCACATCGCTGCGCAGCGCCATCGCACGCGCCAGCGCTACCCGCTGGCCCTCCCCGCCCGAAAGCGTCGTCGCTTTTTGGCGAGCGAGCTTCTCCAGACCTACACGCCCGAGAGCGGCCATCACCTCGTGTTGCACATCGCGCTGCCCGCGAAGCTTGAGCCCGTAAGCAACGTTGGCCTGAACAGTTCTCTTGAGCAGGAGCGGACGCTGAAAAACCGTAGTAACCCGCCGGCGCTCCTCCAATAACACGGTGTCTTCTGGCCCATAAGTGCGGCCATTGAACTCCAGGGTGCCCGTATCTGTAGGCTCGACAAAGTTAAGTAACCTGAGCAAGGTGCTCTTGCCCGCGCCACTTGGTCCCACGATCGCTAGAATCTCGCCACGCCGAACGTCAAGGTTAGAGATGGCCAGGACCTCATGTTTAGCGTAACTCTTGGACACGCCTCGCAGCCGGTAGAGGGCCTCGTTCATTCGTCAAAGCTCCTTCCCTGCAGGAGCATCATGGCGAGATTGACGATGAACGAGAGCGCGAGCAGGATGAGACCGAGCGATGACGCCAGCTCAAAGTTCCCTTTGCGAGTCTCCAGCACGATGGCCGTGGTGAGCACGCGGGTCTTGTGATCGATGTTGCCACCCACCAACATCACGGCGCCCACTTCAGAGATGATGCTGCCGAAACCCGCGATGACCGACACGATGACACCAGTACGGGCCTCCAGCAGAATCGTCCGTGCCGTCTGGCTTCCTGTGGCTCCCAACGCGACAATCTGTTGGCGCAGCTGTGGGTCCACACCCATGACGGCCGCCATCGTGAACCCCGCCACCAGCGGAAAGGAGATAATCGTCTGGGCAAGGACCATCGCCGCTGGCGTGAACAAACGCGGGACGATGTCCGACTGTATCGCGCCGAGGGGCCCGCTACGGGAGAGAAGCATGTAGACGACGAGCCCGATCACAACAGGCGGGAACCCCATACCCGTATAGAGAAGTGATATCACCAGGCGCCGGCCGATAAAGCGTTTGAGGCCGAGAAACGCCCCCAGAGGGATGCCGACCAACGAGCTAAAGGCAAGGGCAATGCCCGACACCCGAAAAGTGAGGGCCACGATCTCCATGAGATCGGGGTCTCTTGAGACAATCAGCCGAAAGGTCTCGGCCAGGAATGCTGCAAACTCCACCGAAGCTGGGCCCCCTCGCCAAATCTACAACAAGAAACGCCGGCGCTCTTCCCAGTCAATGGAAAAGAACGCCGGCGCATGGCAACGACCCGGTGTCTCCTTTCCAAAGATGGGGGGCAGGGCCGTTTCCAACCCTACCGTTTGTCCCCGGCGCCTTTGCCGGTGACGCGATCACGTGCCATTGCCTGCTGGCTTTAGGCCGCGTGATTCGGAGCGCGGTTTCTATTC
>CAZMAI010000500.1:0-1657 GCA_964564195.1 uncultured Anaerolineales bacterium
CCAACGGCGTCACGGCGTCCCGGGTCTACATGATCGGCGTTCGGCTTGATGAAGTCCGAGAGCTGGCGAGGTGGGGACCGGGGCGACAGGCGCCCGTCCGAGAGATCCGAGACGGCAAAACACCATCCGGGCGCCCGTGGCGAACGGTGAAATTCAGCATCGAGGTGGAGGAGGAGATAGAACACTGCAACATTTTTGGTGAGGATATGAAAGGTACTCACTCTGAGAAACGATCAATCGCCGAAATGGTAGAGAAAATCGAATTATATGATGAAGAGAGAATAAATTCCGAAAATCACTCCTTTTTACCTATTATATTGTATAGGGAAAAAGGAGCGAAATTAGGAATTTATAACTTTCCTACGATAGAATCAGAAATTAACACGACGGCTTCGACGTTGTACCGGATGTTCTGTCATCGTGACGAGGTATACGCCCAACAGTTCAAAGATCCTTCGGGGCGTGGGGGATTCTCCAAAGTGCTGGATTACATCAGGCGTGAAACCGTTATCGATCACATCAAAGGAAAGAAGACTATAGGCGTCTACGAGATCGGCCTAGATGATGATGTGATTTGGGGCTGCTTCGATGTGGATAGTCACGGCGAGGGCGAGACGGGCGAGGCGGCCCGGGATAAGGTCCGGTCCATCTGTGACGTGCTGGAGGTCTACGGCGTTCCTTTCATGCTGGAGGCTTCCGGAAGTCCTGGATCTTACCATATCTGGATTTTTTTCAAAAGAACTAGGACGTATAACGCTTATCGCTTTATGAGACAGGTAGCAAGAGAGGCCAAAGTTAAAGGGATCGAGATTTGGCCTAAGCAGAAGAAACTCGATAAAAACGGGAAGTTTGGCAATCTCGTTAAAATGCCGATCTGCCTACATAACAAGACCGGGGCGCGATCTGCCTTTCTCGACGCTGAGACTTTCGAGCCTCTGGAGGGGTTGATCCTGGTTCCGGGCCGGGTGGTCCTGCTGGAGATCCCCGAGCTTTCCGGTGATAAGCTGGCTATGCCGAAGGCCCGTAAGGCGAAGGCTGCGGAGGAGTCCGGGGCGTCCTGCGGATCTGGGTCTCTCGATTACTGCATGGTCCGGGCTTTGGCTGAGGGCGATCCTCTGACCGGCGGCGAGGGTCATCTTCTGAGGCTGGCCATAGCTACGAAAGCGGCCAATATCGGCATGTCGCCGGAGGAGGCGGCGCTACTCTTCAAGGGTCAACCCGACTTCGACTATGAACTCAGCTTGAAGAAATGCCGTGAACCTGCTGAGTACGGATATTCTCCTTGGTCTTGTGAGAAGTTGCGGGATAGTTGCGGTGAGCTTGTGGCGAGGTGGTGCCCTACGTGCCCTTTCGTAAGTCCCCGACTTCGGGGGGTGGTTTGAGGTGAGTCGCCTTCTCCTCCTCGCCGGGGTGTTCTTCTGCCTGGCGTTGGTCTGCCTGGTCTTTACGCTTTCGTGGCTGATAGCGGTGGTGATCTTCTGATGCAATCCGATCTTTTCTCTTTCGAGGAGGGCCGATCTCCTCCGAGCCGTGGCTATGCTGAGGACCACGACGACGAGGGCGAGGACCTGGGAGGCGTCGTCCCTGGGGGCCGGTGTAGTCGGTGCGGAAAGCCTCTCCGGGGTGGGGGCTTGAAGGTCATGGGCTGGCCGGGCCG
>CAZMAI010000501.1:0-1655 GCA_964564195.1 uncultured Anaerolineales bacterium
GCCGGAGATGTCCGATGACAGCACGGGGATCTGGTGGAGCCCTGATGGCACGCAGCTGGTTGGCACCGATCGCGTGCGCGCCACGGTCTGGGATGCCGAGAGCGGCCAGCAGTTGGCCGCGTTTCCCGACGAGACCAACCGGGTGTCCCATGCCGCCTGGAGTCCCGACGGTCGCTCTCTCGTCACGGTCAGCCCGATGCAGTTGTGGGATACGGCGAGCGCAGAGGAATCGGTCGTCTTCTCCGGACAGCGCCGTGCCGATCACACCGCCTGGAACCCCGACGGCACGGTGATCGCCAGCGCCAGCATCGACAACACGGCACGCCTCTGGGATGCCTCCACGGGCAGAGAGTTGGCGGTGCTGGCGGGGTTTATCGATGCCGTGCGCCATGTGGCCTGGAGCCCGGACGGCCAGCGGCTGGCGGTGACCACCTGGGGCGGCCCTGTGGTCCGCGTCTATGCCGTTCCGCTGACCAACATTCAGGAGATCGCCTGTGCGCACGCGGTGCGCAACATGACCGAGGGCGAATGGTCGACCCAGATGGGCGCCGTGCCCTACGCCGAAACCTGCCCGGGGAAACCTGTGCTGGACTGACCAGAACGCGATTCGGGCGAGAGCTGAGACGCGACAGATCTCGAAACGGCCTGGAGGGAGCCTACGTTGCAGGCGCCTCCCGATCGGGCCTACCCCCGGGTGTGATGACGCAGGGCCCGTTGGCGCGATAGATCTGGAACCCGGCCCGCGCCAGAAAGGCCGGCAACTCCCGGACCGTGTTCCGGTCCTTTTCCCTCTCGGACTCGGGCAGCAGCTCCCAGGACACCAGCGAGGGATGCGTGCGCCCCTCCGAGTCCCTGGGGCCCGCAGCATAGGTCCAGCCCTCGGCAAGGACCTCTGCACTCCAGCGCTCGTGCTCCAGCCGCGCCAGCCGTTCGACCTGCTCCGGCGTGAACATCATGCCGGCAGCGGCGTCCCAATCCGACAGAGGGGCGAGACCGTACCCGATCTCGCGCAGCTTGACACCGATGTGGTCCGCCTGCCGGCGATTGGACTCTTGCTTTTCCGCAGAGAGGCTCTCCCAGGGCACCATAGAGGGATTGCTCGCCAACGACTCTCCCGCTGCCCGCTGCTGGCGCAAATACTCCTCATGGATCGCCCGCGCGAGAATCTCATGCGTTCCGCCCAGGACCAGCTGCGGCGTACAGGTCCGTTCCAGGAGCCCAAAGACCCGCAGATTGCCGAACGTCCCCGTGCCACTGGCACGGTCGCCCAGAAGCTGCGCTATGCCCTGTACCTCGCTCACCCGCACCACGATAGGCGTGCTGTCGTAGCTCAGAGCCTGCCTGAGCGCCAGGCCCGTTCGCAGCGCCAGACCGTCGTCGTCGAGACACACATAGGCGACATCGATGGTTCCGTCCTGCTGTTCGGCAGACAGCCACTGGGCGCACAGAAACGCCGGGGAGGTGACGTCCCTATCCAGGGGTACCAGTTCACAGGCGGCCTCCAGACCCGGGTAGCGCGCCATGAGCGACTCGCAGCGGGCGTTTGCCTCGAGATCGACAGCGGTGACCCGCAGCCGGTGACCCGCGCCCGCGTGGCGATCGCGCCAATCGCGCGCCGCCTGGATCACCAGGCTCTGACCCAGAGACCCCAGACC
>CAZMAI010000502.1:0-1643 GCA_964564195.1 uncultured Anaerolineales bacterium
AGCCAGGCGCGGTTGATGACAAGCGAGTCAAAGGGCGAAAGAATCTGCGCGCGGTCGCCTTCGGCCGCGGGGAGTTCGCCCCAGGGCAGTGCCTCCGGGGCGGCGTACCACTCGCCCCAGACGACCCCCTCGATGCTGACCGGCACGGCGGCGCCCTCCTCGGCCAGCGCGGCCAGCCCCCGCCCGAGCGCGTCGCGGTAGGCACCCGGCCCCCAGCGCTGGTTGCGCGTGCTGGCTATGCCGGTGCTGCGCAGCGCCTGCGCCGCCAGAAAGCGCCCCAGTTCCTCGTCGCTCGGGTACGTCGTGTCGACGTCCGCCGGCAGCACGCGCTCCGTCAGGTCGTATACCCGCTGAAAGCTGCGGCGCCCGCTGACCATCACCTCACCCATGACGAACAACTGCTCCAGCGTGCGCTTGGCAGGCTTCCACGACCACCAGCCGGCGCGCTTGTGGTCCTCCGGGGCCTCAAAATCGGCCGAAGCCAGCGGGCCCTCGGCTCTTAACCGCTCCAGCACGGCGCGCTGGTCCTCCTCGCCGGTGGCGCGCCAGTTTTTCGCGTACCAGTCCGCGGTGGCGCGCATGGAGGGCAGGGTGTAGCGGTAGTGGGCCATGGGTACGTAGGAGGCCGCCGGGTACCAGGCCTCCACGATGCTGCGATCGCGGGAGAGCGCGGCGTCGAGGTCGTCCGGCGTGTAATCCGGCTGGCGCCGCCAGAGCGTGTGATGGTGGGCGCGCTCGACCACGGCGATGGTGTCGATCTGGACATAGCCCAGGCGCTCGACCGTGCGGGCCACGGCCTGCGCGCGAGGTAACGCCGGCCACACGCCGTCCAGTCCCTGGGCATGGATGCAGATGCGCCGCGCCTGCGCGCGGGAGAGGGTTTCGGCCATGGGGACTCCTGCGAAGCCGAGTATGCTAAGGGGCATGATAGCATCAGTCAGGGGCGAGTGCCAGGCGGCCAGGCGCGTCGGAAGGTCAGAACGTCAGCACGTCCGAACGTCCGAACGTCTCCACCTCTGGCCATACTGGGCTGCGGGTGCTGTCGCTACTGTCATCGTCGCTATGTGCTTCGTGACCTATGGCTCGAGGCTGTCCCAGGCGTGCCTGTCGCCAATCACATCAGCTTATGGCCGTTGCTGATGTGTGCCGGACCTGACGATAGATCGTGGGACGCTCCCTCCGGACGTTCAGACGTTCAGACGTTCAGACCTCAAGACCTTAAGACTTGTGGACGCTGTCCTTTATCGCTTCCCACTCGCCCCACGGGACGTCCCGTCCCGGCCACGCCACGCCCTGGAATGGCCAGGCATCGGCCAGCCACTGCCGCAGGAGGGCGCCCAACGTCTCGTCCAGGCCGAGGGCCCGTTCGCTGTCGCGCACCCAGTAGTTCACCCGGGCGTCGTAGCCCTTGCGCTCGGCGGGGTAGATGTAAAGGCAGCCCAGGCAGCGGCTCCCATCAGTCGTCTCCACCGTGTAGGTAAAGCCGACGCGCCGCTCAAAATCCTGCTGGTGCCGCGCGAGGTCGCGGTAGTTGTCCTCCAGAGTCATGTCATCGGCGGGCCAGTCGTCCTGCGCGGCGAACACGTGACGCAGGCTCTCGACGCTGGACATGACGGCGTCATAGTCGTGCTCGACGTCCTCGA
>CAZMAI010000503.1:0-1642 GCA_964564195.1 uncultured Anaerolineales bacterium
CAACCGGCACGAGGATCACCCTGAATGGGGCCCAGCGCTCCCGGATCATCTGATGCTGCGCGATCTGGATATCCTCAAGCACTGGGGCGGCAACGCGATTCGTGGCTCCCATTACCCCAACGACCAGCGCTTCCTGGACTATTGTGATGAAAAGGGGGTGCTGTTCATCGAAGAGATTCCGCTTTGGGGCTTTCGAGGCGAGCAACTGGCCAGCGACGTCATCAGCGATCGCGCAGCAGCGATGGTATGGGCCATGGTTGAGCGCGATACGAGCCATCCCAGCATATGGGCGTGGAGCGTGTTGAACGAGTGCGCGACGGACACGTTGATTGGACGGACGCTGGTGGAACGCCTGGTGGACACCGTTCGCGAGCTCGACAGAACTCGCCCGGTGACCTATGCCACCGACCGCGGCACAAGGGACAGATGCACTGACCTTGTCGACTTTGTGTGCGTCAATGCCTATCCCGGATGGTACACGCATGACATCACCTGGCCAGCGCTCCTTACGAGGATACGCTCACTGGTGGGGGACAAGCCCCTGGTCGTCAGCGAGTTTGGTGCCGGGGCCGTCTACGGCTGGCGCTCACTGGAGCCCGACGCGCTCTGGAGCGAAGAGTACCAGGCTAAAGTGCTCACTGACGCAATCGCATGTTTTACCGATCGTGCTGATATCACGGGCTTTTTCGTCTGGCAGTTCTTTGACACGCGCACCGATCGAGGGGCCGATGGGACGAGGGGGCTGACACGCCCGCGCGGATACAACAGCAAAGGTCTGCTGAACGAGTACCGCCAGCCCAAGCTCGCGTTTTACCGCACGCGTGACCTGCTGGCTCAGGATGACACCGAGGAGAATGAGGACTGACGTCCAGAGGGTCACGCGCCGGTCAGCCGAGGCCCGGTGGGTAGGGGGCTATGCCCGAGATTGGGCCGAGCGCATGCAGATGATCGGTGATTGTGCGTCCGGTGAGCGGATGGCGCACGTGCGGCGCGACATCGGCCAGCGGGATCAGGACTGTCGCACGCTCCAGCATGCCGCGGTGGGGAATGGTCAGCCTCTCCGTGCTGATCTCTATAGCATCGTACAGCAGGATGTCCAGGTCGATCACCCGCGGGCCGTTGCGCACCGTTGTCCGGCGACCCATATCTCTCTCGATGCTCTTGAGCAGGGCCAGCAAGGCATGGGGAGGGCGCAGCGTCTCGATCGCGCAGGCGGCATTAAGAAAACGCGGCTGGTCGAGCAGGCCCCACGGCTCAGTCTCATACAGTGGTGATACCGCGACCAGTCGCAACCCCGCGGCTGCCAGGCGCGCATATGCCTCATCCACCGCGTTCGCACGATCGCCCAGGTTCGTCCCCACACCGACATAGACGGTAGACATTGTGTCGTCGACCCCTAACCGCTGTACCGGCTGCTGGCGGAAGATGCCGCAGCCATCATCGCATCAGCAACCCTGACCGTCTCCACTGCTGCCTGCACATCGTGGACACGGACAATGTCCGCTGCACCGCGGGCGATCGCGATCGCGATAGAGGCCATCGTGCCGTGCAACCGCCGGTCGGGGGGCGTCCTCAGCGTATAACCGAGGAACGACTTGCGCGATGGGCCGTACAGGATCGGCTGGCCAAGACCTCGCAGGGC
>CAZMAI010000504.1:0-1638 GCA_964564195.1 uncultured Anaerolineales bacterium
ACGCTATCGGGCCCGGCGGCCTGCGCTGCCGCCAGCGCTGCCTCCAGCGCCGCCGTATCGTCGATGCCGCTGGGCGCCACGTGAAAGACCATGCCCTCCGCCAGCGAGGCCCCCGGCAGGAGCAGAGCCAGCACCAATGCCAGTGTCAGTATCCAACGCGTCTTCATGTCAGTCCTCCCAAGAGTGAATCCACCGACCCAACATGACTTGCTCGCTTCCTTCATAGACCCCTCCCCTCATCCGGTGGCGCTCCCTCTCTGCGCTCGCGCTCTCCAGGGCTGGCGTTTGCCTCCACCTCCGAGTTGTGCCCGTCAGCCGCATCGCCGGCGGCGGACGCCGGTTCCACGGCGGACGCCGGTTCCAGGGCGTCCGAGTCGGGCGGGCAGCGGATGCCCGCGCGCAGATAGGCGACCAGTTCTTCCATGGAGGCAAAGGTATGCCTCTCGCCCGTGGACACCTCGTCCAGCGAGGCCAGCCAGCGGGCGTGCACCCCATCGGTACGCCTGAGGCGCAGCATGTAGGCCCGATACCCTGGCTCGGCTTCCCAGCCCATCCGAGGCCTCCTTTCCGCCTGCTGTCACCTGCAGTGTAGCGGGCGACTCTCAAAGAACTCTGAAAGTCGTCTAGGGGACGCGCATTCGCCCTGGCCCGCTGCTTTCGTTGACGCCGGCGCTCCACGGCCACATAATGGGGTCGGCCTATCGATGTGTGCCCGGGCTCAGGGGCGCGTCCCCTTCGGGAGCATCACCATGCCGCCGATCACCGTCTCTCTGCTGGGGCCAGCGCGCCTCTCTTGCGGTGACCGCGTGGTCACCATCGCCGCGGAAAAGGAGCGGGCGCTGCTGGCGATCCTGTGCGTCGAACCGGACACGGCCCACCGGCGCGAGTCGCTGGTAGGGATGCTGTGGCCGGATGATGCCGAGGCCCTCGCCCGGCAGAGCCTCAGCCATGCGCTTTATAGCCTGAACCGGATGCTTCTGACCCTGCCGGGGCCAGGCGACCCTGCCCCGCTTATCGCCACCCGCGCTGATGTCCGCGTGAACTCCGAGGCTATCCATGTGGACGTCCAGCGCTTTGCTGCGCTGCTCGAAGGCTGGCGGGGGCACCGCCATGGAAACGCGGGAGCCTGTGATACCTGCGCCCCCTGGCTGCGCGAGGCTCTGGCGCTCTACGGGGGTCCCCTGCTGCAGGGCCTTTGCCTGAGGGACTCGCCCGAGTTTGACGAGTGGCTGGCGGCGCGGCGCGAGACGTACCACCGGTTGGCTGTGCGGGCGGCCGCCGCGCTGGCGAGCCTGGACGACGGGGAGGAGGCGCTGGCCTGGGCGCGCCGCTGGGTGGCGCTGGACCCGCTGGACGAGGGGGGCTACCGTCGGATGATGGTCCTGCTGGCCGGCCAGGGGCAGTCCGCGCTGGCGCTGGCGCAGTACGAGACCTGCCGGCGCATCCTCCAGAGTGAACTGGACGTGGAGCCGGAGGAGGCGACGCGGGTACTGCAGGAGCATATCCTCGCCGGGGAACTCGCGGCCGCGCCAGGGACAGCGATGCACGTCACCACGCCACGGAAGGCGCGGCAGGTGCCGCACAACCTCCCCGCCCCGGTGGACTCCTTTGTGGGACGCGAGCGCGAGTTGGCCGAGG
>CAZMAI010000505.1:0-1620 GCA_964564195.1 uncultured Anaerolineales bacterium
GCCCGGCACGCGAGCTGGCCGAGCACCTGCTCGAAAAAAGGGCGCCGCGGCTTGCAGGCACGCATCACCTCGTAGGTGGTGATGTAATCATAGCAGAACTCGTCGGCGCCGACACCGGCCCAGCGCAGCCGCGCCAGGATCGCTGTGGCCGGAAAGATTGGCTGGGTAGCAACGGCGATCTTGATACCCTGGCGCCGCAGGAGTTGCACCAGTTCGCGCGCGTCTGGATCGCGGTCCGTCAGGGGCGCAAGCTCTTCAAAGTCCGTCCGGTAAAACTCGTCCAGGAGCGGCTCGAGTTCCTCGCGGGAGACGCCGACCCTGGGATAGAACTCGCGTGCAAAGACCTCGGCATTGGTGGCGCCGCGGCCGTCATTCTGCAACATCGCTCTGATCCCGGTGTTGAGGGCTTCTACAAAGGTGCCCGGCTGGCACACACCCTGAACCTTGGTCAGCAACGCGCGGAAATAGGGCGGTGAAAACGTCTCCATGTCGTTGATCAATAAGGTGTCATCGAGATCGAGCAGTGCGGCCTTTATCTTTGCGCGTGCCAAGACGCCTCCAGGTGCGGTGTTTGTGTGTGTAGGGGCGCTGCCATCGCCTCGCCCCGGATTGTCTCTATCAGTGTCTCGCCTGCTGCTCAGACATCCCGGCCCGGGATGAGGATCGTCGGACGCTGAGGCGCCGAGCTGTCGCCCTCCGTGTGCGGCTCCTCAGCGCCAGGCAGGATGATCCCGCCGGCCGAGCGCCGCGTGAGGGCCTGCGGCTGCCGTTCATCGGATGTGGCCAACTCGCGCTCGGCCTGCTGGCGCTGCTGTTCGCGCGTGATCTCACGCATCCGGTCGCGGACGACGGCCGGGTCCACAAAGCGCGTGCCGGGACCGATCAGACCTCGCAGACTCTCGGCACGGTCTGAAAGCATGAACGCGTTAAAGATATGTCCGTTGGCTCTGAGGAACTGCTCCATCGTCGTGCCCGGGTGCTCGTCGAGATACCGTCGCTGGGCATTGCGCGCATAGTCGACCATGGGCTGCTCAAACTCACGGGGCAGCACCAGCGTCGCCGACGTCAGCCACGGCTCTCCCTCCAGCGTGTACACCCGGCCCACCAGGAGGTCGCCCGGGCGCGCATTCTGCGCCAGCAGGCGGCTGCGCACGACGGTCTCCGTCTCGAGGAGAGGCTCGACGACTGTGAGCCGCTCTTCGTCTTTGCGAGCCTGGTAGCGGAACAGACCCATGCGCGAATCGGCCCAGGCGCGCATCAGATCCTGTACCGCTGCGATGAAGCGGTTTCCCTCAGTCTTGATAAAGGTGTCGAGCAGGCGGTCCCGGTTGGGGCCATACGGGTAATCAATGACGAACCACTCGATCATGCGCCGGGTGCCCTCAGAGTCGATGGCCGAGCCGGCCTCTGGCGCGTACTGGCCCCGCCAGAAGATGGAGATGCCCTCGCTCAGGGCCGACGCATAGCGCGGCTGGATGACAAACTGCGCCAGGCTGGCATAGAGCGCTGTCTCCTCACCGCGGACGCTGGCATTGCGCGCTGCCTCGAGCCGGTCCTTGCGCATGCAGCAGTTTTTGTACTTTTTTCCGCTGCCGCACGGGCAGGGATCGTTTCTTCCGA
>CAZMAI010000506.1:0-1613 GCA_964564195.1 uncultured Anaerolineales bacterium
TAATGAGGTACTATAATGAGCGAACTGTTAATCTATTGCAACGGTGAGTACGTTCACAGATCCCAGGCAACTGTTTCTTTATTTGACCACGGTTTCCTGTATGGGGATGGTGTCTTTGAGGGTATCAGAGCCTATAATGGGCGTGTTTTCAAGTTACAGGAACACCTGGACAGGCTGTATGACTCGGCAAAGGCTATTGCCCTGGAGATACCGATGTCAAAAGAAGAGATGACCGAAGTCATTCTGGAAACCCTGCGCAAGAACGATCTCAGGGATGCTTACATCAGGCCCCTGGTCACCAGAGGTGTCGGCGACCTTGGCCTCGACCCCCGCAAGTGCCCGAAGCCAGGAGTGTTCGTCATCGCACAGTACTGGGGTGCCATGTATGGGGACCTGTATGAGACCGGCCTTACAGGGATCACTGTTTCAGTTCGCCGCAACGCTGCCGATGCACTGTCTCCCAACATCAAATCCCTCAACTACCTGAACAATATCCTCGCAAAGATAGAGGCAAATGCCAAGGGAGGCGATGAAGCCATATTCTTTGACAGCAACGGATATCTCTCCGAAGGTTCAGGAGATAACATTTTCATCATAAAGAACGGTAAGGTTTACACACCGCCCACCATTAATAACCTCAAGGGCATCACCAGGGCTACAGCTATTGAACTGCTGGAAGAGATGAAAATACCGGTCTCAGTGGAAAACCTGGGAATGTTCGACCTTTATACAGCTGACGAGATCTTTGTTACAGGTACAGCAGCAGAGGCCGCTCCACTGGTCAAGATAGATGGACGCCCGATCGGAACGGGAAAACCAGGTCCCATTACCAGGAAGATGATAAAGGCTTTCGAAGTGATCACCCAGAACACTGGTACACCTATATTTAAAGAGTAAAGCCTCTTTATTTTCACTTTTTTCAAAAACATTAATTACTCATTAAGTTAATATCACATTTATATTATATAATAGAATCAAAAAAGGTGTCCTCATGGAATCTGCACCAGACAAAGAAAAAGTGATATTAGAAAACTTAAAGTACCTGAATGACTCTGTGATCGCCATATTACTTCTGATGCCTGTGACCTTGGTCATAGCTTTTGAAGCACTTGACCCTACGGAATCGCTTAAATGGCTTTCCATTGCAACCTGGTTAGTATACATATGTGGGCTCTGGTATGTAGCTTCCAGGGTTTTCAAACTCAATGGTAGGATATTAGAACACTTGAAGGAGTGAACCTGTTGGAAAGGGAGCAAAAAGAATTCAGAGAACTAACCTCCTCGGAAGAAGCCCGCCGGATAATCAAAAACATCAAAGTAAATCCCAGGATAGAAACATTACTCCTGGAACATATAAATGGCTGCATTCTTGCAGAAGATGTTTTTTCATTCATAGATGTACCTGCATTTGACAGGTCAGTTAAAGATGGCTTTGCCGTGCGTGCACAAGATACATACAACGCCACAGAAATAGAACCTGTGGCATTGATGAAGATCGGATCGATTGCAGCCGGATATGTCCCTGATCTTTCCCTGGGTCCCGGAGAAGCTATAGAGATCGCCACAGGTGCACCAATACCCGAAGGTGCAGATGCTGTAGTGATGGTGGAACA
>CAZMAI010000507.1:0-1609 GCA_964564195.1 uncultured Anaerolineales bacterium
AAGAGCCGCGCTCGCATGACGGGAAGCTCATAGGGGAGCCCGCTGTTGACGATATAGTCGGTGGTGTTGACGTATGGGATGATGTTGCGCATCTCGCTCGAGCGCACATAGTGCCAGTGTTCCAGCGTGCGCTGCGGGTCATAGGCGCGGTGCGAGGCATCGCGCTGCATGCGCCGCATCAGGCGCAGATCCGTCCACCGGACGTAGCGTCCATCGGGGCCCTTTAGCTGGAGCAGCGGCTCGATGTACAGCGTAAAGCGCTGCTCCTGATCGATCCCCTCCATCATTGGGCCATACAGGCCGTGCAGGCTATCGATGAGGATGATGTCATCGGGGCCGATCTGCATGGGGGTCTGATCGAGCTGTCGCCTGCCGGTCTTGAAGTCATAGTAGGGGATCCGCACCTGCTCGCCGGCGATCAGCGCCTTGAGGTGCTCATTGATCAGGGCCAGATCGAGCGCCTGAGGCGTCTCATAGTCATAATCGCCGAACTCGTCCACCGGGTGCTCTTCGAGATCGTAAAAGTAGTGGTCCACCGTGAGAGGCACCAGCCTCAGGCCCAAGTCGGTCAGCAGGTGGCTGAGTTTGATCGTGGTGGTGGTCTTGCCCGAGGAGGACGGCCCGGCCACGACGGCAAGGCGGATCTCACCGCGCCGGTCGTGAATCATCTCCGCGGCCAGGGCGATGTCGTCCTTGTACGCCTGATCGGATTCCGCCACGATCTGGGCGAACTCGCCCCGCGCGATGCGCTCATTCAGCTGTTCCACGCTCTGCACGCCATGATCGATGCTCCAGTTGAGCACCTCATAGATCTTGCGCCAGGGAATATTCTGCCGCGCAAGAGCCTCGTGTTTCTGGCGCTGCTGGCGGCGCCGGGCGCGCTCGTCGCGGTAGAGGATATAGGCCTTGGCAGTGCGCGCGTGGCCGTTCTTGATCAACACCGTCTCGACGACGTCCTGGATCTCCTCTACGTGAGGGACGGTGCCCTCGGGAGTCTGAGCTTGCAGCTGCGCCACGACTTTGGCCGCCAGATCCTCGGCGACCGCGCGGTCTCGCCCGCCCACTGAAACGGCGGCGCGATAGATCGCGTTGGTGATGCGGTCCCGGTTAAAGGGGACGACGGCCCCGGTACGTTTGATCACGGAAGTGATTGCTGCCATAGCAGTAACTCCTGTGGTTGTGGCGGTGTCAGTGATAGCCCGCCTGGTGTGCGCGAATCATGGAGTCGCTTGTGCGTGCGCTCCCGCAAGCGCAAACCGACTATTCGGGATACTGGCGATAGTAGCGCTGGACCAACTCGGCCATCTCGGCATTGTTCGCGACGTCTGGACGCATGTACAGGATCTCGTACCGCGACAGGCTGTACGACTCGCTGTCACGGGCCAGGTCCAGTCTTCCAAGCCATTCGCCGTCATAGCCCGCCTGGACGAACACGGTGTCACCGGTCGTCTGCGCCTCGGCGAGCACATAGCGCTCGTTACCTCCCACGATCACGTCGATGCCCGGCACGCCATAGGCGAGCAAGGCGGCGTCCGGCGAGCCCATCCGCGCCAGCACCACGACCAGGTCTGCCTGCGAGTCAATCTCTGCGATATACTTGCTGAGCGTC
>CAZMAI010000508.1:0-1609 GCA_964564195.1 uncultured Anaerolineales bacterium
CAGCGTGCCGTTGGTGCGGTCCGCCAGCCGCAGGGTGGTGTAGAACCCCAGCAGCAGGAGCAGGGGCACGCCGATGACGATGAGCAGGATGCGGCCGATCCATTTCAGCATCACGCCTCCGCGGGTAAAAAGATAGTCTGGCGTTGCGGCGGTCAGCCTGGCTAGAGCGCCACCAGCACCCAGCCGTCCTCCAGCCTGGTGGCATAGGTGGCGATGGGCTCGGTGTGGATGTGGGCCATCAGCCCGGCCTCGTTCTTGAGGCGCTGCGCCGCGCGCGGTGGCAGGGGATCATCCCCCATGTAGGTGGGCAGCGGGCCGCCCAGCACCGCGCCGGTGGTCACGTCGAACCGGGCGCAGTGCAGCGGGCAGGTAAGGATCGTCCCCTCCAGCGTGCCCTTCTCAAGGGGGGCGTTCATGTGCCCGCAGCGTCGCGCCAGGGCGTAGTAGGTCCCGTCTTTGCAGTGGCAGATGACGATCTCGCGCCCTTCCAGGGTGACGGCCAGCATGCCGCCCGGGGCGATCTCTTCAGCGCGGATGGCGGGCACGAAAAAGTCACTCAAGGCCGAGCTCCTTCTCCGTCAGCTGCGGCAGGCTGTCGGGATCGGTGACGTCCTCATGGACGAACAGCCCGCACCAGCAGCGCTTCATGGCGTCATAGTGCCGGCGGTGAAAGGGAATGCAGGGGCACACGATGCGCATGTCGCGCGCGCGGTCGCCCCGCAGCGGCTGGCAGGGGCAGTAGGGCATCCCGTGCTGTGCCTCGAGGATCAGTTCCTGCTCCAGCACGAACTGGACCAGCTCCTCATCGGGGGAGAACTTGAACCCCAGGGGCCGCACGACGCGATCGTGCAGGTGGCGCAGCGCCTCTACCCGTGCATCGGGTGTCATCGCCTCAGCCCTCGATCCCCATCAGCCGGGCGTACTCGGCGGGCTTGTACCCGCCCACGATCTCCTCGCCGATCTGGACATAGGGGAACCCGCTGACGCCGGCGGCGTCCATCTCGGCCGTGATCTGGCGCTTTGTTTCGGCGTCCGACAGGTCATAGTCGGTGAACACAAAGGGGATATTGCGCTCGGTGAACCACTGCTTGGCTCTGCGGCACCAGGGGCAGGTGGAGAGCGTGTACATCATGACGACGGGCATGGGTGTGTCCTTTCAGCTCAAGCTGACGAATATCTTGCCGTTCTCGGCTCTGACGGGATAGACCTCCAGCCCGAGTTCGGGCGCGGCGCGAAAGCGGCCCGTGCGGATATCGAAACGCCAGTCGTGGCAGGGGCAGACCAGGTTGTAGCCCTCCAGGGTGCCCATGAACAGGGGGCAGGCCATGTGCGCGCACGTGCCCGAGACGGCGTACAGGGCGCCTTCCACGCGGGCCACGACGATGTTGACCCCCAGGGGGTACACAGCCGTCATCTGGCCCTCGCCCAGATCGGCATCGGCCAGCACATAGATCCAGTTACGCGCCTCTTGATCCTGTGTCTCCATATTGGGGAGAGTATACCACAAGATGGGGGCGAGGAGGACAGGGAATCCGGAGGTTAACAGGGATGGACAGGGGCACTGTCCGCAGCGCTGACAGGATAGAGACAGGCAGATACGGAACCGGCT
>CAZMAI010000509.1:0-1597 GCA_964564195.1 uncultured Anaerolineales bacterium
CGGCGCTGGAGCGCGCCCGCCGCGGCGATGGCCCCACGCTGCTCGAGTGCAAGACGTACCGCTGGTACGGCCACTCGCGCTCCGATCCGCGCAAGTACCGCACCAAGGAGGAGGAGCAGCACTGGCGCGACCGCGACCCGATCGTGGTGTTCGGCCGGCGACTGGTGGAGGCTGGCATCGCCACGCAGGAGGAGGTGGACGCGGTGGAGACAGGCGCCGAGGCCTCGGTGGAAAAGGCCACCGAGTTCGCGCTGGCATCGCCCTGGCCCGATCCGGCGGGTGTGGAGGAGGACGTCTATGTCCTGAACCCCGTCTCGCCCTCGGCGGTGGAGGCTGAGCGCCGTCTGGCCGCACGGGTGCGGACCGATCCCGAGATGCGCAAGCAGTCCTACTGGGAGGCGATCCGCGACGCGCTGGCCGAGGAGATGGAGCGCGATCCGCACGTGTTCGTGATGGGCGAGGACGTGGGCCTGTACGGCGGCGCCTATGGTGCGACGCGGGGCCTGTTCGAGCGCTTTGGTGCCACCCGCGTGCGCGACACCCCCATCTCCGAGGCGCTGATCGGCGGGGCGGCCGTTGGCGCGGCCATGACGGGCCTGCGGCCGGTGGCTGAGATCATGTACGTCGACTTTACGCCGCTCTCGATGGACCAGATCGCCAACCAGGGCGCCAAGAACCGCTACATGTTTGGCGGCAAGACCCGGGTGCCCATGGTGATCCGCAGCGAGGGGGGCGCCGGCCGTTCCATCGCCGCGCACCACTCGCAGTCGCTGGAGGCGCTGTGGACGCATTTCCCCGGCATCTATGTGGTCATGCCGGCCACGCCCTATGACGCCAAGGGCCTGCTCAAGGCGGCCATCCGCGACGACAACCCGGTGATGTTCATCGAGCACAAAATGCTCTATGGTGTTCAGGGGGGCGTCCCGGAGGAGGATTATGTCATTCCGCTGGGCCTGGCCGATGTCAAGCGCGAGGGCACCGACGTCAGCGTGATCACCTACTCGCGCATGGTGCACCGCGCGCTGGAGGCGGCTGAGAAACTGGCCGAGGAGGGGATCAGCGTCGAGGTAGTGGACCTGCGCACGCTCAAGCCGTTGGATATGGACACCGTGGCCGCTTCGGTGCGCAAGACGGGCCGCGTGGTAGGTGTGACCGAGGGCTACAAGACGGGTTCGTTCCTGACAGAGTTGCTCACGCGGATCAATGAGGTGGCGTTCGACTATCTCGATGCCCCCATGGTGCGCGTCTCGGCCGCCGATGTGCCCGTGCCTATGGCGGAGACGCTGGAGGACGCGGCGATCCCGGGCGTGCAAGCGATCATCGACGGCATCCGGCAGACGCTGCGGCGGCGGTAGGCCCGATACCATGTGGCGCCCGGGTCCTGGGCATCACGGCGGAATCTGGTAGGACACGACGATGACCAAAAGAGCACTGGTTTCGCTGGCTGCGGTCCTGACGATGGCGCTGGCGGGCGCCTGCGGCGCGCCCGAAAGCGTTGCTCCGGACGCTGTGGCTGTGCAGGCGCCGGATACGCTGCCTTTGGATACGTCCGTTCCCAAAGCGGCGACCCCCGGGGTACCCGAGGTCCCATCTACGG
>CAZMAI010000510.1:0-1597 GCA_964564195.1 uncultured Anaerolineales bacterium
TCGGCCAGGCGGCGCGCGGCGGGCCACTGTCCGGCCAGGTCCTTGATCTGCTCCTCGATGCCAGAGTGGTAGACATAACGGCGGGAACGTAGCCCGGCAACGCGAGCAGGCAGGGCAGCCAGGAGGGCATCGGCCTCCGCCAGGCGATCGCGATCGCGGGTAAAGAGCGCATCGGCCTGCAGCCGCTGCAGGCGCGACTCGAGCAGGGAGATGGTGGAGGCGGCGGTGGTTTCCTGGGACATGGGTGACCCCCTGGGTGTGAGCGGTATGGTAGGTGACGGATCAAGTATGACCGTGCTGAGGGCTGCTGTCAAGGGTTCCGCAGGGTGGTGGCGCGCAGCGTGTGAATCATCTCTCCCCTCTTGACAATAGAACAAATGTTCTATATCCTTATGGCAGGAGGCTATCCCATGGCTGAACTGGAACGCGTGCAGCGCCTGGCATCTACGGTAGCGACCATCCAGGCGCGCTGGGGAGAGCGGGCGCTGGTCTCTGCCCGGGAGGCGCCCCGCCAGGGCGTGCTGCCCAGCGGGATCGCCGCGCTGGACGCCATTCTGGCGGGTGACAATGACGTTGCAGGCGGCAGTTCGGGCGGGGGCTCCAGAGCCACTGCCCGAACTGCAAGCACTGTACTCAGTGCCGGGTTCCCCCGGGGGCATCTCAGCGAGTTGATCGGCTGCGGCACGGCGGGGCATCTGATCGCTGCGGCGGGTGCGCTTGCCCAGGCTCAGCGGCAGCGGCTGCACACCGTGTATATCGACGTGGGCGCGCAGGCCGATGTGGCCGCACTGGCGCGCTGCGGCGTGTATCTGGACGCGCTGGCGATCCTGCAGGCGCAGGATCTGCCGCAGGGGCTGGCCATGACCGGCGACCTGCTGCGCGCCGGCTTTGGCGGGCTGGCTGTGTTCGACCGGGTGCACGATGTGGCCACGCTGGGCGATGCCGAGCACCTGGCATTGCTGCAGCAGGCCCTGCGCGACTGGGCGCCGCTGCTGGGACGTTCCTCCGCCACGCTGCTGGTGCTCACCGAGACGGCGCTGCCCGGCCAGTACGCGGAGGGGCTGCCGCTCCCTTTCGCCGCGGACCTGCGCCTGCTGTTTGAGCGCCAGCGCTGGCTGCTGGAGCGGCGGCAGATCGTGGGCTATGTCACCCGGGTCAGTGTGATCAAGAGTCGCTCCGGCGCCATGGGCGGCCGGGCGGACCTGAAACTATCGATCGTCTAGGAGGTGCTCATGCGCACCCGCGCCACGCGTATCGCCTGTCTGGCGTTGAAGGAGGCCCCCGGGGCGGCATTGGAGCCGCTCTGGGAGGCGCTGGCGGCCTACACTCCCGCGGTGGAGTGGTCGATGGAGGACCCCGCCCGCTTTTATCTGGATGCCGAGGGGATGGGCGCCCGCTATGGGGACCGCCAGAGCGGCGAGGCGGCCTGGTGCCGCGCGGTGCTGGCCGCCGTGCGCGATATGGCGGCCGCTGAGGTCGAGGTGCGTCACCTCCGCCTGGGGGTGGCCAACACCCGCTTTGCGGCGCAGGTGGCGGCGCATACGGCGCCCTCCAGCCCGGGCTACCGCGTGGTGGCCGAGCCCGATGCGCGTTTTCT
>CAZMAI010000511.1:0-1594 GCA_964564195.1 uncultured Anaerolineales bacterium
CCGACGGCGACGCCGACGGCAACGCCGACGCCGACGCGCACAGCCACGCCTACCGCAACAGCAACCAACCCGCCTACCGTGACGCCGACAGCGACTGAGCTGCCCACGGCGACGCCGACGGCCACACCAACCCATACGCCAACAGCGACGCCGACGGAGACCCCGACTGCCACCGCGACGGCAACGCAAACGGAGACACCGACAGCGACAGAGTCGCCGACTCCGACACCTACCGCCACCGAGGAGGGCGGGGGCCTGCCGCCGGGTGGTCTTCCCACGGAGACGCCGACGCCCACGCCGACGTCAACTGAGAACCCGACAGCGACGGCGACGCCTACTGCCACGGCCACGCCGACAGAGACAGAGTCGCCAACTGCCACGGGCACCCTGACCAGGACGCCTGCCGTGACGGCGACGCCGGATCCTGAGGACTGGACCGTCGCTTACTATGACTCGGCCCTGCTGCGCGGCACACCCGTGGTGACCGAGCGCATCGCTCGCACGGACGTCCTGGCGTTCGACTGGGTGGAGGATGCGCCGCCCGCGGACATCTCGCTCAAGGCGCTGGGCGTGCGTTTGAGCACGGTCCGGGAAGTGGAGGGAGGCAACTATCTCTTTAGCGTGAGCGCTGAGGGCAGGCTCCGTCTCACCATCGACGGCCGCACCGTCATCGACCGCTGGCGGCCGGGCGAGTGGGAGGAGGAGGCGCTCGTCCCGCTGATCCCGGGCCGGCACCGCATCGTGGTGTCCTTTGGCGCCAACCCAGGCCGGGATCCGTGGTTGACCTATGAGATGGCCGAGGAGATGCCCGGTCTCAAGCTGGAGGCGCCTCAGCGGTCCGAAGGCACGCCCCTGGCGCCTGTGGACGCCACCAGCGAGCCGAACTTGAGGGAACTGCGTCCGCCGCCACCGGTGACGCCGGCGCCGACCCCGACGCCGTGGTGGAGCTTTTTCTGGCGCTGGTAACCGTCCACTAGAGCGCGCAAGTGCCCCGGAGCCAATGGCCCCCGGGGCACTTTTCCTGCCAAGCTTTGTCGCGTGCTGGTACGCGAGACGTCAAGCAACCTAACGCGCCATGGCCTCCCGCTTCTGATCCTCGGTGGCGAGACCGCTCACCCGGTAGCACATCGTCCGCCCCACAAAGGGCGTCAGGTTGTACGGCGCCCGGTCCGGCACGGTGATGGCACTCCACCCTGGCGTGCACTTGGTCCGTAGCTTGAACACCGCGTGGTACTGGCGTCCGGCCACGTACCCATCGCGCGACTCTTCCGGCGTGTACCAAAAGTGAAAGCCTGTGCGGTTGGAGAGCACCGTGATGGGGCCCAGCCAGGGCGCCTGGGGGTCGAGCGCCGGGTCGGGGCGCATAGCGGGATTGGGGCCCTCTGCCTCCGGGGTCGCGGCAGGTGCCGGCAGACCGGGCAGGAGCGGGATCGGCGGCACGATGGTCACCGTCGGCCGCCCCACCCCCACAGGGCGCTTGGCTTCGACGGCCAGCGGGGCGACGAGGAGCGCCGCCACAAGGATCGCCAGCAGTATCAGATGCCTTCTCGAGTTCATATCTTCCTCCCACGCGCACTGATGTGCGCCACACAAT
>CAZMAI010000512.1:0-1593 GCA_964564195.1 uncultured Anaerolineales bacterium
GCCCCCGGCTGGTCCTGAATGAGCGGCAAGCCCACGTCCATCTTGAGATAGGTAAAGCCGCGCTCCATCCGTTCCTTGAGCGCTGCACCCATGGCTGCCCCCGTGTGGCGACCGCGCACGTCGGTGTCGCAATAGACGCGTACCCGATCGCGGAACTTGCCCCCGAGCATCTGATACACCGGCACCCCGTAAGCTTTTCCGGTCAGGTCCCAGAGCGCCAGTTCCACGCCGCTGACCCCGCCGCCCTGGCGGCCGTGGTTGCCGAACTGCTTGATGCGGCGAAAGACCTGGTCCACGTTACAGGGGTTCTGGCCCAGCAGGCGGCTCTTTAGGACGAGGGCGTATTCCTTACTGGCGCCATCGCGCACCTCGCCATAGCCCACCAGACCCTGATTGGTCTCGATGCGGATGAGCGGGCAGCGCATGGGGGCGCCCACAATTGTGGCGATTCGCATGTCAGTGATGCGCAGCGCCGTCGGGCGGGAATACGTGTTGACGCGGTCGAGAGGCTGTTCAGCGGATGCTGTGACCATGGCGCAGAGTGCTCCTTGTGAGTGGTACGATCTGCGCCAGATTAGTCCGGCGGACAACAGGTGTCAACCGGTGTTGAGCGCAGGCCCTGGCCGGTAACGGTCTTCCTCGACGGGAGCGCCGGGTCGCGGTATGCTCGTACCGTGACCTGCACAAATCGTAGGAGGTGGTGATGGAAGCACGAGAGTTGCTGAAACGGCTGCCGGTGATCGATCTCCACAACGATACGCTCGTGGCGCACCAGCGATTGCGAAACGCCAGCCTGGCGCAGCCGGGTGAGTGTTACGGTAGCGAGCGCAACGGTCTTGTCTCGGGTCCGTACGGCCATCTGCGACCGCTGGACGGCACAGAGGCATTCCAGATCGACCTGCTGCGCATGCGCGACGTGGGCCTGGACGCTGGCTTTTTTGCAGTGGATGTGACTCAGGCGCACAACAATCATCTGGCCTATGCCATGGATGCGCTGGGGTTCCTGTTGCATGACCTGATGGCGCAAGATGCGGATGCCCTTATCGTCAGGGGCAGGGAGGATCTGCGACGCGCGATCGGGACGCATCAGCCCGCTTTGATCCTGCACATCGAACACGCCGATGTGACGGAAAAGAGCCTCAATGTGCTGCATGCCCTTTACGCGCTGGGAGTGCGCTCGCTGGGGTTCACACACAATGTCAGCAGTTGCGCGGCGGACGGCTGCCTGGAGGCCCGGGACGGCGTCGGGCTGACCGACTTTGGCGTGCGGTTGGTGCGGGAGATGAACGCGCTCGGTATGGTCGTCGATCTGGCCCATGTGAGCCCAGGGGCCTTTTTCCATGCGCTGGAGGTCAGCGAGCGGCCTGTGCTCTTTTCCCACGGCAATGCGTGTGCCTTGTGCGATCATCCGCGCAACCTGACCGATGATCAACTCCGCGCCCTGTCCGCCCAGGGAGGCGTGATTGGGGTGAGTTTTGTGCCCTCCTTCGTCGACGCCGAGAGGCCCACGTTGGGGCGTCTGCTGGACCACTTTGAACATATTGTCGAGGTGGGTGGGATCGATTGCGTGGGCTTGGGCAGCGATTTCGACGG
>CAZMAI010000513.1:0-1591 GCA_964564195.1 uncultured Anaerolineales bacterium
CCGACGGTGCCACCAGGCAGGGCGGGGGCTATCTCTTCCGCACCGCCCCCTCCGCCGGCGCGCTATATCCCATCGAGACCTACCTCGCCATCCATGATGTCGAGGGCATCTCCCAGGGCCTGTACCATTACCAGATCCGCGAGCACGCTCTGGCGCAACTGGCCACTGGCGATCAACGCCTGGCCGTCTCCGCCGCGGCGCTGGATCAGGGGATGGCCGCTGACGCCGATGTGGTGCTGCTCTGGAGCGCCGTCTTTGAGCGCAGCGCCTGGAAGTACAAAGAGCGCGCCTACCGCTATGTCTACCTGGACGCGGGCCACATCGCCCAGAACGCCGCCCTGGCGGCTGTGGCGCTGGGCCTGGGCTCCTGCCAGATCGCGGCGCTGTACGACAGTGAGGCCAACGCCCTGCTGGGGCTGGACGGCGAGTCCGAGAGCGTGATCTATATGACCGCCATCGGGCGCGAGCGCGCCCGGGGCGCACGGTCATGAGCAATCGCCTGGCGGGCGAGGCCAGCCCCTACCTGCGGCAACACGCCGAGAACCCGGTGGACTGGTACCCCTGGGGCGAGGAGGCGCTGCAGCGCGCCCGCCGCGAGGGCCGCCCGATCTTTCTCTCCATCGGCTATTCCGCCTGCCACTGGTGCCATGTGATGGCCCACGAGTCGTTTGAGGACCCCGACGTCGCCCGTATCCTGAACACCCATTTCGTCTCCATCAAGGTGGACCGCGAGGAACGTCCCGACCTGGACCGCATCTATATGGCCGCCGTGCAAGCCCTGACGGGCAACGGCGGTTGGCCCATGTCGGTCTTTCTCACACCCGAGGGCCGGCCATTCTACGGTGGCACCTACTACCCGCCCCAAGCGCGCTACAACCTGCCGGGGTTTGGCGAGCTTTTGCAGCATATCGTCAAGGCATGGGAGACCCGCCGGGACGAGATCGAGCGGACGGGGCAACAACTGGTGGATAACCTGCTGAGCCAGTCGGGCCCGCCCTCTGGCAACGGCCTCCCGGCGGCCATGCCCGGCGAGCAGGCCCTGAATGCCGCGGTGCAGCGCCTGCTGCAGCAGCATGATCCGCAGTATGGCGGGTGGGGCGCCGGACCCAAATTCCCCCAACCGATGGCGCTCGCATTCCTCTTGCGCTCGCATCATGCCACCGGCGACGAACAACTCCTGGCCGTGGTGAACACGGCGCTGGAGGCCATGGCCCGGGGCGGCCTGTATGACCAGATCGGCGGCGGTTTCCATCGCTACACGGTCGACGGGCGCTGGCTGGTGCCCCACTTTGAAAAGATGCTCTACGACAACGCCCAGCTCGCCCGCGTCTACCTGTACGCCTGGCAGGTGACCGGTCGGCCGCTCTACCGCGCCGTGGTCGAGGAGACGTTGGATTATCTGCTGCGTGAGATGCACGTCGCGGGCAGCAGTGCCTTTGCCAGCGCGCAGGACGCCGACACCGCCGGCCACGAGGGCGCCACCTACCTGTGGACCTTGGACGAGTTGCGCGCGGTACTGGGCGAGGACTATGACCGCTTCACAGCCGCCTACCCGGTGAGCGAGGCGGGCAACTTTGAGGGGCGCAACATC
>CAZMAI010000514.1:0-1577 GCA_964564195.1 uncultured Anaerolineales bacterium
GAGTATGGGATGATGATAATGCCAAAAGATTTACCCAGAAACATCCTGCCTCATGGATTGAAGATGACCAGTGGGTGACACTCACTAGGCGTGAACACCAGGATGCAGAGTCACTTATCAAAGGAACCCTTACGAAAAGGGGGATCAGAAATTTGAGAGTGGGAAAACATCTTAAAAAGAAAATACTAAACAATTATGAGTTATTAAATGTTTCAGACCTTTTGATTCCAGAAGAATCGGATGAAAAGCTACTGAAATTTATGTACTGTTATCTTCACAAATATGAGTTGTTAACCAGATGAAATTCTTGGTTATCATAACCGAATTTTGACAAATGTCACCAAGAATTGATTTTATTCACTTAACATCTACATTATTTCTATTGAGAATGATCCTGAATAAAGCGATTTTAAGGTGATTCATTCATTCCTCTCATAAACGAACTTGGGAACTGCATCCTGGAATGGATCGAATGTCTCCAGATTCTTAATTTCTGTGGATATCATACTAACACCAGAGTGGAGAGAGGAGGGTAGTCTTAATATCCTTTTGAGATCGATAGAAACCTTAGCATCCACCAGGGTAAGATTTAGTGATGCAATACCTTTAACCAGTTTATTATATCTGACAGGGCCAATATTTTTTCTGAATATACCCCACTGATCGTCTTTTAAGAGGTCCCGGTGCTTAATGACAGCTTTGAGAATATTTTTATTCACTCCGTCAATTTCGGTGTCCATATTCACTGCTAATAGTGCCTGTTTCACCCGGTGGGTGAAGACCTGAGGATAACCAAAAGGGATGGTAAAGTGCTCCAGGTTGTATTTCATCCCGTGGCTGGAGTATTCACTACGTGGCACATCAGAACCCACTAAATATTTAACGACCTGAGTACGTACATCACTGTCTGCACCCATCACCAGATCATCCAGTATCCTTATGTGATATCCACGACCAGAATAAACCACGTGAATATGAGATAGTCCAAGGTCACCTTTAAGAGTATCCACCAGACCATGAACTATGTCTTTTGCTTGATTCAAACATACTTCACAGACATTTTCACATCCACAGGACCTTATAGGTATGTCCTTGGCATCCACATCAAAGACCAGTTCGGCTTTTATCCATCCATCCCTCCGCCGAGGTTTATGGTAGAATGCCACTGAAGAATAGGCAGCAAATGGAGCACGGTACCTCATGAATTTTCTCAAAAAGTCGGTGTTTTTGAAAACTCGGTAACGGTCGTTAGGCCCCCTCCCCATATGGTCAAAACCAAATTCCCGTTGAATAAGGGATTTGAGAATGAAATCTGGGACATTTTTAACATCCCACTCTTCCCTGTAATACTGGCGACGTTCGTTAGGATTTGCAGGTTTCAAATCCATGATTAAGCACTCCCACCAGTTGTGTCGGTTGATTCATTGGATTTGTTATCCTCACCAGTTCCTTTCTGAACCTCAGAAGCCTCAATTTTATTAGAGTTATCAGAATCCCCATTTTCAGGTGTTTCAGGACCTTCTGTTTCCAGGTTGTTAACTTCCCATATTCTCCGGTTATAATAGCTCAGGGGGTTA
>CAZMAI010000515.1:0-1575 GCA_964564195.1 uncultured Anaerolineales bacterium
TTCTTCAAATATATATTCGGCAACCACCAAACTTTCATTAGATTTATCTATAAAACCAATTTTCTCATCAACCTTTGTTAAGAAAGAAGCAATCTCTCTGGTTCTGATTATTTAGAAAAAATAATTCAAGTAATTTTTGAAATTCCACACATTACAGAAAATGAAGTTAAAGATTTAGTAACTAAAAAACTAGAAATAGAGTTTGATAAGTTCAAAAATGAAAATGAAAGTTATTATTTTGATGGCCTCTATAATTCGGTGCTTAAATATAAATTTAAAAACATTAGAAATGTCAACCGCTATATAAACACTTTAAATTTAACTTTCGAAATGGTTAGAGATGACGTATATAATGTTGATTATTATGCACTAAAGGCTCTTCAAGTATTTCTTCCAGAATTTTACCATTTTATAAAGAAAAATAAAGATTTACTTCTCTATGATTATCAATATTCAATTAATAGCCGTTCAAACGACAAAGAAATCATCAAGAAGGAGTTAGCGGAAGCTATAAATAACTTAAATTTGTCAGATATTCCTATTCAGAATGTCGAAAGTTTTTTACAAGTATTATTTCCAAATCTTAAGAGAATTTACACCAATGTAGATAATAGAGATTATATGTCGGAATGGCGGGTAAATAAGAGACTTTGTACTGGAAATAATTTTGACACTTATTTTAAATATGCAGTCCCTAGTTGGGAGATTTCTAAAGAAGAGTTCGACCAAATAGTATACTCCGAAACAAATGAGATGATAAAAAGAATTCTAACACTTCCACCTAACTTACAAATTAAATTTATTAGTCATTTAGATAGCATCATTCGAAATGAGCATTATATATTTCATGAAAATAACAAAAAAAGTATAACAGGGACTATGTATTGTATAGGAAATAAAATTGGTGATGAAACTGATGTTTATCCATATATAATATAGTTGAACGTATTATTGTGAATCTTCTTAAAACTATGGATGTTGAGAAGGCATTTGTAATTTTAAAAAATGCTATAACTAAATCTAATAATTTGGATACTATTTGTGAATTATCATGTGGAATACTCCATGATTTAGAGAAAGATGAGCCTAAAGAAGACATTATTAATCTAAAAAAATCGCATGTAGATGAACTTAAATTAATTATAACTAAAAAAATCAAAAACTTTCTTATTTCAAATGATTTATCCGAATTAAAAATGCCTCTTTTTATTCTTCAGGTTTGGAAAAATTTCGGAAATGAAAAAGAAGTAAAAGAGTATATGGAAACTATTAGCGAATCTAATTTTATAATGTTAATAAAAATTTTAATCAAAAACAAGGGTTTAGATGAAATATCTATTTCTGAAGCAATAGATTTTTTAAAAGAATTTATGGATATAAAAACTCTTGAAAATAAGCTTGATAATATTATTTCATCTAAGCAATTTGAAAAAGAAAATCTAGAGTTGGTTGAATCATTTAATAGTATATTAAAAACTTGAATGACAATCATTTGTTGATCTTATGAGATGTTTAACGAATCACAACAGGATACCCGGCAACCTTCCACGCCTTCATACTACCTAAAACTGTGGC
>CAZMAI010000516.1:0-1571 GCA_964564195.1 uncultured Anaerolineales bacterium
CCCGAGCGTGTAGCGGCATTCATAGCACGAGTCAAGGAGTACGACCGGCATGACCATGAGCACTGATCACGGCTGGCGCGGGCTGCCCAATGCGCGCGGCTACTACGGCGCCTATGGCGGGCGTTTCGTCCCAGAGACATTGATCCGGCCGCTGCGGGAACTGGAAGAGGCATACGCCCGCCTCAAGGAGGATCCGGACTGGCAGAGCGAGCTGGCAGCCCTGCTGCACCACTATGTGGGCCGTCCCACGCCGCTCTATGAGGCGCGACGGCTGAGCGACCGCTGCGGCGGCGCCCGCATCTGGCTCAAGCGCGAGGATCTGGCCCACACGGGCGCACACAAGATCAACAACGCCCTGGGCCAGGCCCTGCTGGCGCGGACGATGGGCAAGCACCGGATCATCGCCGAAACCGGCGCCGGACAGCACGGCGTCGCTTCCGCCACTGTGGCCGCGCTGCTGGGCATGGACTGCGTGGTCTACATGGGCACCGAGGATATGGCGCGGCAGGCGCCCAACGTGGCCCGCATGCGCCTCCTGGGCGCCGATGTGAGGCCGGTAGATGCCGGCTCGCGCACGCTCAAGGACGCAATCAACGAGGCGCTGCGCGACTGGGCCGCCAATGTCGGCGACAGCCACTACCTGCTGGGCTCCGCGCTGGGCCCGCACCCCTACCCCATGATCGTCCGCGATCTGCAGAGCGTCATCGGCCGTGAGGCCCGCGCGCAGTCCCTGAGCCAGATGGGCCGCCTGCCTGACACCCTGATCGCCTGCGTAGGCGGCGGCTCTAACGCCATCGGCCTGTTTCACCCCTTTCTGGACGATGCGGTGCAGATGATCGGTGTGGAGGCGGGGGGCCGCGGCATCGAAACCGGCCTGCATGCCGCCCGCCTGGCGGACCCGGAGCGCGGACGCCCCGGTGTCCTGCAGGGCGTGCATACCTACGTACTGCAGGATCGGGACGGCCAGGTCGCCAGCACGCATTCGATCTCGGCCGGGCTGGACTATGCCGCCATCGGGCCGGAGCACGCCAACCTGCGCGCCCTGTCGCGGGCTGAATACACCTGGGCCACCGACGACGCCGCGCTGGAGGCTTTCCACGCGCTCGCCCGCACGGAGGGTATCCTGCCCGCGCTGGAGTCCTGCCACGCTGTGGCCGAGGCCATGCGCCTGGCGCCGCTGCGCCCGCCCGATCAGATCCTCCTGGTCAACCTCTCGGGGCGCGGCGACAAAGACATGGACACCATTCTTGCGCTGGAGGGACAGCGATGAGCACAATCTGCCATGGTGGCGCCGCGATCGGCCGGGCCTTTGCTGCGGCCGCCGCTGACGGCCGCACCGCACTGATCACCTACCTCACCGCCGGCTATCCCGATCGCAACGCGACCCTGCCGCTGGTGCGCGCTCTCGTTCAGGGAGGCGCCGATATCATCGAGCTTGGGGTGCCATTTTCCGATCCCGTAGCCGATGGCCCGGTCATCCAGCGCGCCAGCCATACCGCGCTGCAGCGCGGCATGACGACAGCGGGGTGCCTGGATCTGGCCGGGGAGATCCGGTCTGCCGGCATCCGGCA
>CAZMAI010000517.1:0-1569 GCA_964564195.1 uncultured Anaerolineales bacterium
GCGATCCTCTTTGGCATCCTGGCCTATCCCGGCGCGGTGCGGGTCTATGGCATCGCCACCCTGGCGGCATACGTGATCCTCACGCTGATCGGTCTTTACGTGGCGCCGCGGATCTCCTTGCTGCATGAACGGGTCACCATCGGCGCGCAGGAACGCACCATGGTGGCGCTATATCTCGCGTGGCTGGTGCTGCTGGCGGCGACGCTGCTGCGCCGACAGGGCTGAGCGGTCGGGGTGAGGGCGAAGTGAACAGGGATAGACAGGATGAACAGGATTCGGGCACCGGCTGCCGGCGATCAGCCTGCCCCCGAAAGGGCGCTGACCACAGGTACGCCGGCTGGTCAGCCCCTTGCAGCGCTTCAGCCCTGCCAGGAGACTGTGGCCAGACCGCAGCCACGACCACGGGCTAACCTTACTGTTTACCCGGGTTCCCTCCAGTCTTGTCGATCCTGTCCATCCCTGTTCCTGTACCTGCCACCAGCGGACTAGGACGGCGTCTGGCCCTCACGCGCGCGGCTCAGGATCGTCTCGATGCGCCGGGCACGCGTTTCGGGCCGTCTGGCGTCCTCCAACCAGCGGATGAGCATCAGGCGCTGGGAGTTGGACCAGCGCTGAAAACCGGCATCGGCCTCGGGGTCCGAAACCAGCGCGGCGGCTAGATCTGGAGGGACCACGGGCGCCTCCAGAGAAGAGTAAGCAGCCTCCCAACGGCCGTTCGCCTGTGCCTCGCGGATACGCGCCATCCCTGCCTCAGCCATCCGCCCCTCGGCGATCAGCCGCTCGGCCCTGTCGCGGTTGATCCGCGACCAGATGCTGCCGGGCCGGCGGGGCGTCAGGCGCAGGAGGAAGCTGCCGGCATCCAGGCCGACCGCCTTGCCATCGATCCAGCCGAAGCAGAGGGCCTCCTCCACGGCCTCGTCCAGCCGCACGCCATCGATGGTCGATTTCACCTTGCGAACGCGCAGCCATACGACGGACTCGGAGGCGTGGTGTTCTTCCAGCCAGGCGCGCCAGTCGGCGCGATCAGTACAGTGAAGCGGGCGCTGCGGGAGGTTGTTGTCACGCACAGGAGTATCTCCTGATGTTGCTGGCCGAGCTGGAGGCACAGCGTTATTCTACGCGACAGCACACGGCGGCTCCAGCGTTGCTCCTGCGAGTTGCCAGCAGATGAGCCCTGCAGGACCACTCGTGCCGCAAGGTGCGGTGGATGCGGCCTGTAAGCCCGCGGTCCGGGCTCGTCCCGGTCTTGCCCGGTCTGCCCATCCTGTCTCCCCCACGTGTCGCGACTGTCCAGGCCCTCTGCCACTTGAACTCAGTGCGCGCTTCTGGCATCATCGTAGCCAGCGGGCACCCACGCAGCGCGTCGCACCCGGTGCCCGTACAGGGCAGTGGCACCCGTCAGCGATCATCCTTATCCTGCCCATCCTGTCTATCGATGTTAGCTTCCGTCCCTTTTCCTGGAGGTCACGATGTCTACTCCCGTCACCGTCCGCGTCGATGCCAGCGATTGGCGGGGCACCCTGCCCCACGCCTGGACCTACATCGGTTATGACGAGTGCAACTATACCA
>CAZMAI010000518.1:0-1566 GCA_964564195.1 uncultured Anaerolineales bacterium
TCCCTGAGAAAGAGCACGCGATCGGCATAGGCCGCCGCCCGGGGGTCGTGCGTCACCACAACAGTGGTCTGCTGGAGCGTGTCACAGGAGTGGCGCAGCAGCGCCATTACCGCCTGTCCCGCCCGGGTGTCGAGGTTGCCCGTGGGCTCGTCGGCCAGCAGGATCGCTGGCTCGGTCAGCAGGGCGCGCGCGATCGCCACCCGCTGCTGCTCGCCTCCCGAGAGTTGATCGGGCTTGTGCCGCCGCCTGTCCTCGAGGCCGACCAGATCCAGCAGTTGCTCGAGTCGCTGGCGGTAGCTGTCGACCTTTTGGCCATCGATCAACACCGGCAGCAGGATGTTCTCCTCTGCCGTCAAGGTGGGGATGAGGTTAAAGAACTGGAACACAAAGCCGATGTTCCGGCGCCGCAACAGCGTCATGGCGCGATCGGGCAATCCGGAAAAGGCCTCGCCGGACAGGGTGACCGTTCCTGCGCTGGGGTCGTCCAGTCCCCCCAGCAGGTGCAGCAGGGTAGACTTGCCGCTGCCTGAGGGCCCCATGATGGCCAGAAACTCGCCGCGCTCGATCGCCAGGTCCACGCCGTCCAGGGCATGCACCTGCTGCTCGCCCAGGTCGTAACGTTTCGCGAGCCCCTCAGCCTTGAGAACCTGCATGGGCCTCCTCCATCATCGTCGCGTCCACTGCATCGAGCAGTACGATCTCGCCCGTATAGCCGTTGACGCTCACGCGTTGCCCGTCGCGCAGGCGCCCCGCGGAGGAGACGGATACCACGGCCGGTATGCCGTACTCGCGGGCGATGATCGAGCTGTGCGACAGAATGCCACCGGACTCGGCGATCACGGCGGCCGCCCGGCCAAAGAGCGGCGTCCAGCCCACATCGGAATAGGGCACCACAAGCACGTCACCCGGGGTGACGCGGGGCAGATCGGCGATGCCCTTGACCGCCACCACGGGACCCACGGCATAGCCCTGCGAGGTGGGCGTGCCATGCAGCCGCGTCAGGTGCTGTGGCAGGATCGGCGGGGGCTCATCCCCATAGATCACCTCGGGAAGTTCCACGTCGGTCAGGCGCGCCATCTCCTCAGCCCGCTGGCGGGCCAGCCCCGCCAGATTGCGCCCATCCTCGCTCGCCACGGCCGCCTGGATCTCCTCCCAGCTCAAGAAAAAGATGTCTTCGGGCGCCGGCAGCCAGCCCCGGGCCACCAGCCAGCGCGCCAGCGCCAGCATATAGGGCCGGAACAGCCCGTAACCATAGACATACGCCGCGCTCACCTGCTCGCGGTACAGGGCGAAGCGTCGCACCCGCTCATGCCAGTAACGGATCACCGCTCTGCGCACGGGTCCGGTCTCCAGGCGCGAGACATCCAGGGGCTCGCCGCCCTTGCGCTGAGACGGGTCGTACTCTTTCACAAGTCTCAGCACCAGATCGGGCTGCTCGCGCCAGGGCACCGCCATGAAATTGTTGCTGTTGTCGCTCAGGTGCCCGAAACGTACCAGGAAGCGCTCCATATCGGCGCGCAACGCCGCCATGTCTCCGTCACCACCGCCGTCCATGGCAGAGGGTGT
>CAZMAI010000519.1:0-1566 GCA_964564195.1 uncultured Anaerolineales bacterium
GGCGTTCAGCGATCCAGTGGGCCGATCTGCGTCAAGACCGCATGGTCCGAAACTGTTTCCTGCGGCGCGACAAGAGCCGCAGGAAGGTGATTCGGTCAAGTAGCGTTGCGCTATGCGCCCCCGGCTGAGGCCTCTTTGGCCGCCCGGGGCAGCGCCAGTTCTGAGTTGCGCGGTGCTGCGCGCACCAGCAGCAGACCACAGGTGATCAAGCCCAGCGCCAGCACCACATTCAGGGTGATCGCCTCGCTGAGGATCAACCAACCCCAGAACACGCCAAAGGGTGGGGAGATGTACGTCACCAGCGAGGTAAAGGTCGCGCCGGCATCGCGGATGAGCCGGTAGTAGATCAGGTAAGCCAGTGAGGTGCCGACCACGCCGAGAAAGAGGACGGCCGAGATAGAGCGCGCCGTCAGCGCCGTGCGCCAGGAGGGCTCTATAACCGCCAGTGGCAGCAGGATCAGCGAGGCGGTGATCAACTGCCCGAAGGAGGCCACCTGCGGGGGCAGATGCGAGACATGCCGGCTGGCGTACACAGCCGCCAGCGCATAGCTCAAGGCCGCCGCAATGACCGCCAGAGCGCCGTACAAACCCACGTGGCCCTCGCTGCCTTGCATCTGAGGCAGCACCAGAATCACCGTACCCGCAAAGCCCAGCGCCACCCCGATGAAACGCTTGAGCGTCGCACGTTCGCCATGCTGGATCACCACGACCAGAAAGGTAAAGATCGGCATCATGCCGTTGACAATGGCCGACAGGCTGCTCGGGATGTACTGGGTGCCCCAGCTGATGGCCGCAAAGGGGAATCCAATCCCCAGGAGCCCCATGACCGCCAGATGCCCCCAGAGGCGAGCGCCCCGGGGAACCCGGCGCCGGGTGGCAGCCAGCACGACGCCCGTGGTAAGGGCCCCGGTGACGATGCGCAGGAACGCAAAGGTCATGGGGGCGATCTCGGTCGTCCCGATCTTGATCAAGAGAAAGGAGGCGCCCCAGATGGCACCCAGCAGCACCAGTAACGCGTAGCTGGCGGACAACATGTATCTCATCTCCTGCACTGCAGCATGGAACACGATTATACCTGCTAATGCAGGGCACCCAACTTGACTGACGAGCATCGGCACCAACTACGATCGCCGATTTCACAGATGCGGTGATTGTGTTATAATGGCGAGAAATATAGTACCTGCAATGATCTGGCAGGATGGTCGAAGGTTGTCCCCTCCGGCCTCAAGCGATGACGCTTCTTCCCAAGGGTAGGGCAATAGCGGGGCGGCGCCCCGCGCGATGCGGCAGCGAACTGCGGCCCGTTGGATCTTTTTGACCCGATGCGGAACAAGGAGGAGCGTTTGATGAAGCCCAAGTGGACTACCTGGTTGGCTATCCTCATGGTCGTTGCAATGGTGTTGTCAGCCTGTACAACCCCTCAGACGACCACCCCTGAGACAGAGACTGAGACCGAAGCAGAGGCCACAGCCGAGGTCGTGGTTGAAGAAGAGGTCAAGACCTACGTCGTGGCGACCGACGCCGCGTTCCCGCCGATGGAGTTTGTCGACGAGAACAAAGAGATCG
>CAZMAI010000520.1:0-1565 GCA_964564195.1 uncultured Anaerolineales bacterium
GGTAGAGCTCGATCAACTCATCGGGGGTCTTTGGTTCTGCAGAGAACAGGCCCACGAACTGGCCCTTGTCCTTCTCCCAGTAAGTGCCCGCAGCCACGTCCACCTGAATGCCGATTTTGCCATCGCCACCGACCTGCTCGATCGCCTTGGCCATGACTTCCCAGAATTCCTTGTCGTGCTTGATCGCGCCGACGGGCAGGTAAAGGAAGCCACCCCGCCCGCTGACGCCAAACTTTTCATGCATCAGGTCAGAGTAGGCATTGGACACCTGCCACGCCGCGTACTGGGCGTCGCTAAAGGTGTCATAGCCGTAGCACAGGAACGAGTAGCTGGGCTTGCCGCCCGACTCGCTACCGCCGCCGCCGTAGCGATCGCTACCCACCATAGAGATCACGCCGGGCACCGGCAACCGCACGGCGTTGACGCCGCCGATGTGCTGGTAGAGCGGGATCCCCAGCGCTGCTGCGCCAGCCTTGAGCACCGCCGCCGAGGTGGCCGCCGTGGCGTTACCGCCGATGGTGACCTTCATCGGGGTGGGGTCCAGCGAGATGATCACGTCGTCCACCAGCGTCTGCATCGAAGCATCCAGACCCATGATAGCCGGGGCAATGATCTGCTCGACCTTTTCCGCGGCCTTGACCACGCCCTTGCCCTTCCAGCGCGGGCCTCCGTCGTACTGGAACTGGACCTCGTGCACGCCCACCGAGACGCCGGCGGTGGCCACGGCCACGCCCACGGCGCCGTTACGGGTGGTGACCTTGACCTCAAGGCCAGGGTGCCCGCGGTCCGAGTGAATCTGTCGTGCCTTGACCGATGCGATAAGTGTTCCGTCTCCCATGTTCCGCTTCCTTTCTCCGATCAGTTTTTCCCCATAATGAGGGTAACGGTGAGGTCGTTCATGCTGATGTTGCGTGTGGCGACCACACCGCAGTCCAGCGCACACAGCGCACGCGTCGTATCATGATGCCGCAACGCCTCGGCGACGTCAACGCCCCGCGCGCGCGCTTCGTCCATCGTCATACCATCGACGACCCCGCCCGCCAGCGAGGGCACATCCTCACAGCCCTCGACGAGTTGCGTCCCGGGCCCGTCGGTGCCGTCGCTGTCCACCGAGCCGATGACGATTTGCTCGTCTCCCGCGATGTGTGGCGCGGCCGCCAGAGCGTACTCCTGGTTGCGCCCGCCGATGCCGTTCTCCTTGCCCACGGTGACCACCATCTCGCCGCCATTGATCAGCGCGCAGGGTGCCTGGTACTCGCCCTGTCCCGCCGCGATGGCCAGAGCGCGCTCTGCACTCTCACGGGCATACTCGCTGGATTCCACATGCAGGCGCGTGGTCAAGATGTGCGGCTCAAAGCCCAGTTCTCGCGCGGTGGCCGCCGCGGTCGGCAACATGCCGATCCTCTCGGGCATGATACCATAGATGCGCTGGACGCGCTCCTCGAATTCGGCGCGCTTCATCGTCTCCTGCGCTGGATCGGCTCGCGTGAGATGTTCACGCACCGACACGGGCGCCTCGTCCCAGGCGTTCCACTTGTGGAACATCGCCACGGCATCGGCATAGG
>CAZMAI010000521.1:0-1565 GCA_964564195.1 uncultured Anaerolineales bacterium
GTGTCGACACCGCGACGATGGCCGTGCCCGAGTGGGGCACCGGGCGGATCGTCATTGTGCGCAAAGCGCCCGACGATTCGCTGTACGATGACATGGAGGAACTGCTATACGCCCTGGTGGTGGGCACCGGCGCGGGCGACACCGCCGACCTGGAAATCCTGAGCCATGGCCAACGCACCGAGCCAGTGGCACTGGCCTACACCGAGGCGCTGGTGACCGACCGCGAGACCGGGGCGCGCGGCCACGTGCTGCTATACGCCGTCGCCGTAGGCACCCGGGCCAGCGCCTATGGCATGCTCGATAGGGTAACGGGCACCTTTGCCCCCGAGGAGCAGGATGCCTTTCTGCAGGTCCTGCGGTCGATCAAGCTAAGCAATTGATGGGGAGGTCGGTCACGTGAGGCAAAGGTTGCGGTGCAGGCCCGGCCGCCTTTCTGGACCGGCCGAACAGGCAAAGGAGCGCGGCCGCGCGCGCCGCCGGGCCCTGCTGCTTGTCCTGTTTGCCGTCTGTGCAGTCATGGTGGGCTGCGGCGACGACGGTTACCTGGTCCGCGTGCTGTGGCCCACAGCCGTCCCGGAGGCCAGTCATGCGCCGAAACCTGTCAGCACGGCAACCGTGCTCCCCACGGGTACGGCCGTCCCTTCACCTACGGCAACGTCCGCGCCAACTGTCACCGAGCTCCCCACCGAGACGCCCACGCCGGCGCTGACGGCTACGCCCTCCGCGCTGGCGCCCATCGCGCCCCCCGACGGCTGGGTGGCATACCGTGGCGTGAGCAACGAGTTCTTGTTCTACCACCCGGCCGAGTGGCGTGTCGATGAGCGGATGCAAAACGGTGTGCGCCTGTCGGTCACAGGCGGCCAGCAGATGACCATCATGGTCTTTGATTTCGACGTGACGGCAGCCTTTGATGACGACGATGCAGACCCCCTGTTCGGGGCGGGTGACGCCTACCAGGATCCGGCAGGCGACGTCCAGCTGATCGTGAGTGAGTACCGTGGGAGGCCGCGCCCGATGCACTTTAGCGAGATGCGGATGGAGAATCCGACCTTTGGCTCTATCGACCACGTCGTCACGGTCTATTCCGATCTCGACGGCGGCGGCTCGGTGATGGCGGACATGGGCATGGTCGACGGCACGCTCGCGCCGGAGGAGATCGACACCTTTATCACGGTGGTGGCCACGCTCCGTCCCACCCCAGAGACGTATGACCAGGTCTATGTCTTCCCGCGCGACCTGGAGGACCCCGTACGCTGGACCCGCCACTCGGGCGGCAACTATCGCCTCAAGCACCCCTCGTCCTGGGAGATCGCCGAGGAGTGGGAGGACGGCCTGTCGCTCTACGTGCCCGAGTTCGGGGGGGCGACGATCGTCGTCAGCGACAGGCCTGCCGATCCGGGCCTGGTCGGCGACGAAAGAGCCATCGCCGGCCTGCTCTCATCCACGCCCGCCAGCCGGCTTGTATCCGGCGAACTTGAGGTTCTGGCGCAGGGCAGCCTGGATGCGCCGCTCCCGTGCAATTATGTAGAGTTACAGCTGGTCCAGCCTGGATCGGGCGCAAAGGG
>CAZMAI010000522.1:0-1564 GCA_964564195.1 uncultured Anaerolineales bacterium
GAATTCATGATTCTCAATTTTACCGCAATACTCAGTACCTCTATCTGTAAGAATTTGTAAATGGCAAGCGTTTTTACCCCCGAGCTGGTAAAGAATTTTCCCCCTGTTGCGGTAATCACTTTTCCCCCTTATGTAGTAAAAGGAAATCCCCCTTGTCCGGTAAATAAAAATCCCCTTTTCAGTATCATCTGAAGACGGCTTAAACCTCCTTTGTGTTATTATTTTTAATTCTATAAGAATCTCCATCAAGATTGAATATCTTAGCATGATGAAGTAATCTGTCCAGTAACGCTGTAGTCATAATATTATCTCCCATCATCTCAGCCCATACGTCAAAACTCTTGTTTGATGTTAATATAATTGATGACTTCTCATATAGTTCACTGATCATATTGAAGAATAAATTGGCTTCTTTTTTCTCAATAGGGGTGTATCCGATTTCATCAATTATCACGAGATTGGATTTCATTATTTTCCGGATTCGGTATTCGGATGTTTTCTGGATCTCGGCAGTTTTCAAGAGCTTCATCAGGTTGCTTGATCTTTCAAAGCACACTTTATAGCCCTTTTCAACAGCCTTTATTCCAAACGCGATTGCCAGGTGTGTTTTACCGATACCGGGAGGTCCGAAGAATAATATGTTCTCATGTTTATCTATCCATCTGCCATCACATAGATTGACAACTTCAGACTTCGCTATGCCTTTCAATCTGCCGAAATTAAATGATTCAAAATCCTTCGCTACAGGGAAATGGGCGCTTGTCATATTGCGTTCAAATCTCTTTTTAGTTCTGTAATCTATCTCTACTGAAAATATTGTGTTAAGCAGGCTTATGTAAGATTCTTTTCTCGTCTCGGCATCAGTAAGGATCTCGTCCATGGAGTTTATGATGCCTTTTAAATTTAATTCGGTCAGCAGGTGTAAAGTGTTTTCGTATGCCTTCATTTTATACCTCCTGATGCTATTTTCCTGTAATCATCCAGGTCGCGCTTCCTGACATCAATCGGCGAATATGTATAAAACGCATTGTACATTTCCTTTATGCCTTTTTCTCCGAAATACTCAACAGCATCCTTATGCATTGATAAATAATACTGATAAGTATCATTGAGATTGGACATGCTCAGGGTATTATTCTGAAGGCAGAATTCTATGGCTTTATTTAATATTTCCTCATCAATCGGATTGGAATCCAATTTGCCTTTACTGAAATATTTACCGGCTTCTATGCATTGATCCCTGGAATACCTTGAGAACCGTTTGAAATTCCTGTTTAAAAATACCTTCCATTTCTCAGATTCAAACATTTCATATACTTCTTTCTTTAATTCACTGAGTGGCTTGCCGGCATCCCGTTTGAATTCCCTGTGCATTGACTTCTTTCCGGGAATCATCGACAGGTCATAGCTTGTTATTTCTTCTCCGGTTCTGGAATCAAAAATGAAGACTTTATTCTCAGTAAGATATACTTCCACTGTTTTCTTGTCATATTTCACCGGAAGACCGTAATAACAGGCATTTACAGATATATAATTATCTGTTACCAGCCTGTCTTCCCTGCCG
>CAZMAI010000523.1:0-1561 GCA_964564195.1 uncultured Anaerolineales bacterium
CCGCCGGAGCCCAACCCGCGTGTCATCTGGTTTCCGATCCGCACCCGGATATCGGCGTTGGACTGAGCCAGCGCCTGTGCGTCGGTATTCACAGCGATAAAATCGACGCCGCCCAACCCCGCCTCAATCATGCGATTGACGGCATTGGAGCCACCGCCGCCGACACCTACTACCTTGATAACCGCTTCCCTGCCCAGCGTATCCATTACGTTATCCAAAGAATACCTCCCACAGACGGGTTCAGCATATCCGCATTCTAGCCGCTAGAGTGCATTGTGCAAGCGCGTGACGCTCGCACATAGCGGCCAGCCGGGCGGACATCGGGTGAAACAGACTAGCGCCGCAGCCGGGTCGGCACGTCCAGGTCTCTCGGGTCAAAGGGTCGGTGATCCAAATCCACCTCGATGGGCGAATCCTTCAGCGGCGGCATATTCCCCTGAGGGTTGCCGTTGGCATCCAGCCGGTAGCCGGTGGCGATCACCGTGATCACGATCTCGTCGCCCAGTTCTTTGTTGTCAATATAGCCAAAGATGATGTTGGCGTCCGGTGATGCCATCCGCGTGACCGTATCCGCCGCCGTGTGCACCTCGCCCAGAGAGAGGTTGCCGCCCTCGATGTTCAATAGCAGTCCGGTGGCCCCCTCCAGCGTGATGTCCAGCAGCGGGCTGGACGTGGCCTCTTGCGCAGCCACCGCCGCGCGATCGTCTCCCGTGGCCCGCGTGACATTGACCATGGTGCGCCCGCCGCCTGTGAGGATCGCCGTCACGTCCCGCAGGTCGACGTTGATCAGCCCTACCTTGAGCACAAAATCGCAGACGGTCTGCACGGCCTGGTGGAGCATCTCATCGGCGAGGACAAAGGCCTCGGTGAGCTTGAGATCGTGTACGTCCAGACTGAGCAGGCGATCGTTAGAGATGACGATCTCGGCATCGACATGCTCGACGAGCGCCTTGAGGCCTTCCTGCGCGATCCGGGACTTGCGCGCGCCCTCAAAGCCAAAGGGCTGGGTGACGACACCGACGGTGAGGATGCCCATGCGCCTGGCGATTCGGGCGATCACGGGAGCGGCGCCGGTCCCAGTGCCCCCGCCAAGGGTGGCGGCAATGAACACCATGTCTGTGTTCTTGAGCAGGGCCTCGATCTGCGGGGTAGCGACTTCCGCGGCCTGCTTGCCCAGGGCCACATCGCCGCCGGTGCTCAGCCCATGGGTGACGGTTTCACCGATCTGCAAACGCACCGGGGCGCTGGTCGCCTTGAGTTCCTTGAGGGAGGTATTGATGGAGATAAAGTCGACGCCTACAATGCCGGACTCGATCATCCGCTTGACGGCGTTCGACCCACCGCCGCCGACACCGATAACCTTGATCCGTTGCAGCCTCTCCGCGGTCGAAACTGGCAAGTCCATCTCGGCATCCCCCATCCACAGAATCGCTCCGCAGGCGATTGCGATCGCGACCCCGTCGCGCATCACATTGTTGACATGATGCTAACATACCATAAGAACCATGTCAACGCACAATCAGGGCACAAGAGAACATTGAACGCACTGAACCACGCCCAC
>CAZMAI010000524.1:0-1558 GCA_964564195.1 uncultured Anaerolineales bacterium
TAGCCCGTGGCCACCGGCTTTTCACAGAGCACGTGGGCGCCGGCCTTGAGCGCCGCCAGCGTCCAGGGCTTGTGGTAGCTGTTGGGCGCGCAGACCGAGACGATATCCAGGTCCTGGGTATCCAGCATCCGCTGGGGATCATCGGTCCAGTAGGGGATCCCGTGCGCCTCGGCGGTGCCGCGGGCGTGGCTGGCGACGATGTCCGCCGCCGCGACCACCTCCACGTCGTCCGGCATCGCCTTCCAGGCGGGCATGTGGGCGATGTTGCAGATCATGCCCGTGCCGATCAATCCCACGCGCAGTTTCTTATTGGGCATCCTGTGCTCCTTGTGTTCAGCATTCAGCCAGAGCGGGCACCCGGCCGACCGGTGTGCCCGCCCGGATCGCTCAGACTAGAACGTCTCGCGCCCCACACCTTGCTCTGCCGCAGCGATCTCCTCCACAGTGACCTCGCGGCCCAGGCGCTGCGAGAGATACACGCCCTCGGTGATCAGCGCCGTGTTCAGCGCGATCCCCGCCGTGTCCAGCAGCGGCACTTTGCCCTGCAGCGCGGCCACCCAGTGGCGCTGCGACTCGCTGTAATAGGCCTGCGTCGGATCGGTCTGCTCCCAGCGCCAGATCCCCTGCTTGAGGTCAAAGGTGCCGTCCATCTCCAGGTCGGAGAGCGTGGTGTAGTAGGTGAGCGGGCTCAGCCGCACGCCGCCGCGCGAGCCCGAGATGTGATCGAGGTCGGGGTCAGAGGCCTGAATGGCCCAGGCCTCCTCCATCATCATGCTGATGCCGCCCGCCAGCCGGATGTAGGCCATCCCCAGCTCCTCGACGTTGTACTTGCCGCTCTCTTTGCGGTCGGCGTACATGTTCTCGAGTTTCTGGTACGTGGCGCCCGAGACGGTCTGCGGCGCAGGGTTCCCCAGCAGGTACAGGATCAGCGAGATGTGGTACACGGCCATGTCCAGCATGGCGCCGCCGCCGGAGGTGCCGGTGTTCACAAAGGCGGGCGTGCCATAGCCATCGACAAAGGGGCGGCCGCGCCGGCGGTAGTGGATCGTCCGGGCGAAATAGATGTCGCCGAGGTGCCCGTCGTCGATGATCTTGCGCGCCGCGCGCGCCTCGGGGGAGTAGATCGTCCCCAGCTGGATATGTAGCTTGTTTCCCGTGCGCTGTGCGGTGTCGTACATCGCCTTGGCGTCGTTATAGGTCCACGACATGGGCTTTTCGCAGTAGCAGTTCTTGCCGGACTCGAGCACCGCCTCGGCCATGGGCCGGTGGAACCGGTTGTGCAGGCACACATCCACCGCCTGGATATCGCTGCGCTCCAGCATCTTGCGATAGTCCGTGTAGACATCCGGGATGCCAAACTGCGACGCGAGCGCCTGGGCATGCTCCTCGCGCAGATCGCAGATGGCCACCACCTCGGCGTCGGGGATGGGCGCATAGCGCTCCAGATGCCGCGTGCCGATCTGCCCCGTACCGATCACACCGATGCGAATCTTGTCGCTCATCTCGGGCACTCCTTTGATCGCGATAATAACGGTCCGTGGCTGGATTCTATCGGCAG
>CAZMAI010000525.1:0-1557 GCA_964564195.1 uncultured Anaerolineales bacterium
TCGATAATGAGCCTTCCTGCGCTCACCCGCGTCACCAGGTGCGGCACGAGGTTGTCCGGCCCCTCCAGCACCACAGAGGCTGGCGTGCCCTGGACGAGTTCCACCAGGCCAAAGGCACGAAAGTCAATGCCGTCAAAGGGCTCCACCGCGCGCTGCTCCGTGACAATCTGATCTGAAGGCCGGATCGCCAGCCCATCTCCGGACAGCCCGCCAAACCCGCAACCCGCGACGAGCACCACCATGCACACAGCCAGCAGTCCGCGAATAACCCGCCTCATCATGATCCTCCAGGTCTACGTATGCGCCTAACTAGAGTCCAGGCCTTGCACACCGTGCGGACACCACGCACCGCCGCAGGCAGAGGGGATTCGCCGGTCAGCGATTCCTCGCGCCCCGCCCAGTAGCGCCCGCGCCGGACATCGCTCAGCTGGCGTGCCCCGTCATGGCGATCGAGCGCTGCGGCCCCATGCCCACATTGGTCTCAAACGTCGCGGCAAGCGTGTCACCCTCGACGCGTAAAGACACGGTCAACAAGAAGGGCGTCGTCACCAGGCACACCTTGATCGTGTAGGTGTCGGGCGCGGTCCAGGCGCCGCTGGCGAACGCGGGTCGCTCAACGACGGAACCGCCCCGCCGCGAACCCACATCCAGCGTGGTCGTGCCCTGAAGCCAGGCACGGTCCCCCGCCTGCACCTTGTGGGTGCCACTGCGATCGCGAACCGTGAGCATGGCACCGCCGTCCGCAAGCTGCAGTCGCAGACTCTTGACTTTGCCGGCATTGTCCTCCATCGTCCAGCGCCGCCCATCGATGGCTGCCGCCACAGGCGCGGTCGCCTCGCCCTCGGCGGGCGAGATGTGTAGCGCCGCCAGTTTCTCCGCCAAAGCGGCATCGGCCGCCGCGTCGGCCGGCAGCGGGGCGGCCCCCATCGCGGGCAGCAGATGCTCCCACACCGCGTCCAGCGGCGCCTGCATGTCGCCGATCCCGCTCGTGATCGCAAGCACGGCGTCCTGCTCCGGCATCACCAGGCAGTACTGCCCAAAGGCGCCATCACCGCGGTAGGCACCGTGGCGGCAGAGCCAGAACTGGTAGCCGTAGCCGGCGTTCCACTCGGGATTACCAGGCTGGTTGGAATTGTCCGAGTGGAAAGACGTCGCGCGCTCGACCCACGGCGCGGGCACGAGTTGCCGGTCGCCCCAGCGCCCTTTTTGCAGGAGCAACTGGCCGAACCGGGCGATGTCCTCGGTCTTGAGATTCAAGCCAAAGCCGCCCATGTTGACACCCAGCGGATCGGCTTCCCATACCGGCGGCTCGATCCCCAGCGGGGCGAACAACCGTGGCTGGAGGTATTCGACGATGGGCATCCCCGTGAGGCGGTGCACAATGGCCGAGAGCATATAGGTGGCCGCCGTGTTGTACACGAACCAACTCCCGGGCTTGTGCTTGACCGGGATCCGCAGGAACCGTTTCGCCAGCAGATAATCCATCCGCTTAAAGGTAGCCTCGCTGGCGTCCTCGTGGTGGCCGGTGTTCATCGACAGCAGGTGATGCACCGTCAT
>CAZMAI010000526.1:0-1554 GCA_964564195.1 uncultured Anaerolineales bacterium
GTACGGGCTCACAGGTCAGAGCGTGGACTGTGGATATGCTAGCTGTGGCTGCGATATTGCTCGATGGCCTGGCGCAGGGCGGTTGGAGCCAGTACCGAGCACGCCAGCTTGCCCTCTGGCAGGCCGCCCAGGGCCTGTTCCACCTGTTCGGCAGTGATTGCGGCGGCCTCATCCAGTGTGAGCCCGGTGGCTAGCACCGAGGTGATGGAACTGGAGGCGATGGCCGCCACGCAGCCAAAGGTCAGGTAGCGGATCTCGGCGATGCGGTCATCGGCAACGCGGATGTACAGTTCCACCTGGTCGCCGTGGATGTCGCTCTTGACGCTGGCGAATCCGTCCGGGTGCTCCATCCTTCCGATGTTGCGCGGGCTGGTAAAGTGATCCATGACGATATCGGTATACATAACGCTCCCGGAGTGCGATTCGTGTGCGAGGTATCCAGAACATGCGCACGCCGCCCAGATGATACGCCTTGGCCAAAGATGCGCCAACTCGACGGTTCGAACGGCTTCCGTGCACCCGGGTTCCATGCTACCGCAAACTCTTGACGTGGTGGGACATGTATGGTACGAATTGGGCGTATAATCTGTCCCAGATCCATCACTATCTGGAGACGCAAAGGAGTACGGTATGACTACGGTTCGCTTAGGGTTTGTGCCGGCCAAGCGCGATAGTCGCGCTTATACCGACGAGTGGGCAATGGGTATGAAGCAGCGCACGATCGCGGCCCTCGCCGATGTGCCGGGGCTGGAGATTGTGACGCCTGACGAGCAACTGACCCAGGCTGGGGTGGTGCGCAACGACGCCGACGCTCGCAAGGTGATCAAGCTGTTCAAGGACAAGCAAGTAGACGGAATCCTCATCGGTGGGATGGACTTTTCCGATGAGATCTCTGCCATACTCGTGGCAGAGGCATTTCCTGGCACGCCTGTACTGGTGTTTGCCACAGAGGAATCACCCGATCTTTATCTGCCGACGATGGATGCACAGACCAGCGACGCGTTCTGCGGTGTCCTGTCCATCGCCTCGGGGCTGTATCGCCGCAAGATCCGTTATAGTTTCTACGGGTACTGCAATCCCGAAGATGCGGCTTTTGTTGCCGCGGTGGGGCAGTTTGTGCGCACCTGCGCCGTGGTGCGGGCATTCAAGGGCGCCTACATCGGCCAGATCGGGCCCCGTCCCGGTGCCTTTGAGACCTGCTCCATTGATGAAAAGATCCTCCTCTCCAGCCATGGTATCCGCGTGATCCCGATGGACACGGTCATGCTGCAGAACGCGGCCCAGGCGCTGGCCGATGACGATCCCGAGGTCGTGGCTGTAGTGGCCGGCATCAAGGCCGAGGCAAACACATCGGAGATACCCGCTGAGCGGCTCCTGCAGATCGCCAAGGCGGAATTGATTGTCAAGCGCTGGGCCGATGAGAAGAAGTTGCTCGGAGTGGGTGCTGGCTTTGCCATGCCGCCCTATGTGCAGGGTCGCCTGACCGATCAGGGCATCATGGTGGGGTTTGAGGTCGACATCATGGGCTGCCTGGCCATGCTGATGCAGTATGAG
>CAZMAI010000527.1:0-1552 GCA_964564195.1 uncultured Anaerolineales bacterium
AGGCATGGTGGTGCCGGAGGGCTCGCAGCCGCCGGAGGGCTGTATCGTCCGCGCTCTGCCGGGCGGGCTGTATGGCCGCATCCCCTGCACGATGGCCACCATAGGCAGCACCTGGGGGCAGATCTATGGCCAGTGGCTGCCCGCCAGCGCCTATGTCGAGGACCAGACACGGCCCGCGATGGAATACTATCCGCCCGATGCCCTGGGTCCGGACGCACAGGTGACCATATACGTAGCCCTGTCATCGCGGGCGTAGCGCCGCCTGCGGGCGGCTAGGACGAGACAGGTGCCGTTGTCAGTCCGAACCTCCCGCCGGAGGTTCACGCAGCCGCGCTCACCCCTCCCCAACGCGGACGGCACTGTCGCCGGCCTTGATGCTTGCCTCGCCGCAGGGATGCCCACCCGAGTCGTGGCCCATCTGGCCCCTTAGGCTACCCCGGGCGGTATGGTGCGCCGGTCGCCAAATACGCAGTGCCACCGTGTGCTCGCGCTGTCGCCTGGTCGTGCTGTCCCCTACCATCTGGCGTTCGCCTTGGCAGAACGGCAGGCTTGCACTACACTTGTCTCCGATGACCCTCCTGGATTCGACAGCGCCGTCACCTCATCTATGGAGATACTGCCAATGGCCGTACGCATCGTCACCGACTCCGCCTGTGATCTGCCACCGCACCTGGAAAGCGAGTTGCGGTCCTGGGGCGTGCACACGATCCCCTTTATCTTCCACTTTGGGCAAGAGACCATGGTCGACAAGACCCTGTCGATGCAAGAGTTCCTCACCCGCGCGATGCAGGTCTGGCCCACCACGGCTGCGCCCGCGGCCGGCTCCTATGCCCAGGCCTACCAGGAGATCGTCTCGGCTGGCGACCAGGCGTTGTGCTTGACGATCACCGGCCGCCACAGCGGCGCCTACAACACTGCGGTACTCGCCGCCCAGGACTTTGGCCCGGATCAGGTCGCTGTTGTGGACACGCGGTCGCTCTCGATGGGCGAGGGGCTGATGGCATTGGCCGCCGTGCGCGCCGCCCGCGCCGGCGCCACCCTGCAGGAGATCGTGGACCAGATCAAGGAGATGCTGGGCCGCATCCGTTTCTTTATCGGCCTGGATACGCTGGACTATGTCGTGCGCGGAGGCCGCGCCAGCCGCGTCGTCGGACTGGTGGCATCGATACTGCAGCTCCGGCCGATTCTCTCCGTCGAGGATGGCGAGCTGACGCTAAGAGACAAGCCCCGCTCCCGTTCGCGGTGCAAAGAGCGCCTGCTGGCGCTGGCGGCTCAGACCATGCCCGCTGAGGCCCTGGGCGTGATGCACGTCGCTGCCGAGGCTGAGGCCCACGAGCTCGCGCACAGCCTCTCCAGGCTCACTGGCCATCCTCTCGAGACGATACCGGTGATGGAGGTGGGCATGGCCCTGGCGACGCACGCCGGACCGGGCGGCCTCGGCATCGCCGTCGTACGCGAGCCTGGTCCCGAGGAGCGTGAGCGACGCCGGACCATCCTGGGCCGCGAGATCCCGCGCCTGGAGCTGCCGCGCGTGGAGCTCCCGCATGTGGAT
>CAZMAI010000528.1:0-1551 GCA_964564195.1 uncultured Anaerolineales bacterium
GACATTGTCGGCATAGCGGGTGCCGCAAGGGTCATGCCCAGATCGTTCTGGTTCGTCCAGTCTCAATCCATTCTACCCTGAATATCCGAGTTCGGTATCCGCTTCCTGTCCGACTGTGAACTCCGCCCGCAGCGCCTGATGGTCCAGAGAATGCCGCCCAACAATGGCGATGTACCGCCCGGGCTCGACCGTCCAACCCATGGCCTCGTCGTAGTACGCCAGGTCCTCGCCCCGCACCCGGATCTCTGCGTCAACGCGCTGACCGGCCGGCACGCTCACCCGCCTGAACCCCTTAAGTTCGAACGGCGCCCGCTCCACGCGCGACTCGGGCACGGCGACATAGAGCTGCACCACCTCATCGCCGTCCACGGCACCGGTGTTGGTAACAGTTACCCAGGCCACCAGGTCTTGCCCGGGGACGATCACTTGCTTCTCCAGGCGCAGGTCACTCAGGGCAAAGGTGGTGTACGACAGACCAAATCCAAAGGGAAATGCCGGCTCGATGCCTTCTCGCGCCAGCTTGCGATAGCCATGCCAGAGATCATAGGTGATCTCAGTGGCGTCCCTGTCAAAAAAGGGCAGATCGGCCGCATCCCTGACCGATACGAACGGCAGTTTGCCTCCGGGGTTGACCTTGCCCAGCAACACGTCCGCAAGTGCGCGGCCCCCCTCCTGCCCGGGGTACCACACCATCAGAATAGCCGGCACGAGCTCGCGCCACGCCTCCATGATCACCATACTGCCAGCCTCGATACCGACGACGGTGCGCCTGTTCGCCGCCGCGACAGTGGCGATCAGCGTCTCGTCTTCGGGACGAAGCGTGAGGCGCGCCCGGTCACCGCCCGGCGCGAACATGCGCTGATCGGTGGAGGCAGCAGGCCTGGCCTGGAGCAGCCGGCTGGCGATCTCCTTCTCCTCTGCCCGCGGCGGCGGCAGCAAATCCGGTAACTGCGTGAACATATCCGGGGGGATGAACTCGCCCTCGTCCTCGAACGTATACCCAACGATCACCAGCACGACGTCGGCTGCCGCGGCTGTCCGGGCGGCACGCACCAGGTCCGAGCCGTCATCATAACTGATCGCGTCGTCGCCCAGCCCCTCACTGGCAAATGCTTCAACAAGCCCCTGCAGGGGGGTGATCACGTACTCGGGGCGTGTATTGCTCGAGCCGCGGTCCCCCGTATTGGGGGTATCTGCCAGTTTGCCGATCACCGCCAGCTTGTGCACACCGCGAAGCGGCAGGAGATCGCCGTCGTTCTTGAGCAGCACCATGCTGCGCGCAGCCACGACCCGCGCCAGCGCGCGATGCTCAGCGTGATACAACTGGTGAGGCCCATAGTCTGCAGGATTCCTGCCCTGCCCGAAACGCACCTGCTGCCGCACCTTGCGGATCGCAGATTCCTGGATCACTGATTCGGGCACCTCGCCGTCGGCGACCAGCCGGTACAGGTGCTGATGGAAGTGCATCCAGTAAGGCATTTCGAGGTCCTGGCCGGCGAGCGCGGCCTTTTTCGCGTCGCGCATCCCCAGGATCCAGTCGGTCACCACAAA
>CAZMAI010000529.1:0-1545 GCA_964564195.1 uncultured Anaerolineales bacterium
GCTGGCTGATGCCGGTGGCGCAGCGCGGGCACCAGGGCATCGAGTCGGCGCCGCGATAGAGCCAGCCGTTCTCCCAGCACTTGTGCAGCATGTTCCAGATGACATAGTTGTTCTCGTTGGAAAAAGTAAAGTACGACCCGCCCAGCTCGCGCAGCCCCAACCTGCCAACGATCTGCTCAACGGTATCGGTGACGGGCCCGTTCGGCCCCTGCACCGTGATGATCTGTCCCGGGTCCTCGCCCAGTTTGTCGGCCAGCCAGCGCAGATGGTCGGGGCTATTCCAGTCCATCCAGAACCCGAGCCGGATCGACTGCTCGGTCTGCACAGCGGCCATGCGCAGGACGCGCTGCTTGCAGCGCAGGACAAAGCGATCCAGGCCATATTCTTCAATGTCCTTTTTGGACGCAAAGCCCAGCTCCTTTTCGACCTCGACCTCAACCCAGAGGCCCTGGCAGTCAAAGCCGTTCTGGTAGCGCAGCTCGCGCCCCTGCATGGCCCAAAAGCGGCCAAAAAGGTCCTTGTAGGTACGTCCCCAGCCATGGTGCACGCCCATCGGATTGTTGGCCGTGATCGGGCCATCGATAAAGGACCAGGGGGGCTTGCCCTGTTGCAGCGAGCGCAGGTGCTCAAAGGCGTGCGACTCTTGCCAGAAGCGCAGCAACTCCTTCTCTTGCTCGACAAAATCCACATTGGCCGGGACTGGGTTGAACGGCATGGTTCCACTCCTACTCATAGAACTGGCAAAAGAAAACAGCTCTCATCCCCTGAGGGACGAGAGCCGAATATGGCCTCCCGCGGTACCACCCTGATTGGCGCCAGGCGCCCACTCACCTCTGCGAGGGCCGGCGGCTGCGCCGTCTCTGACAGATGCGCTCCGTTAACGGTGAGCGACTCCGGGCACGTCTACTTGGACTACCGCTCAAGCGGCCCCGTTCGAGTGCCGGCTCGGGAGGGATTTTCGATTAGCACCGTCGCACCCGGATCGCACCAACCCCGGGCTCTCTGTGCGCGGCTGCTGACCTACTCGTCTCCGTCATAGCCTCTAACGGACACCATTATAGGCCTGCGGCGCCGGGAGTCAACTATGCACAGGGCCTCACCGGGCGTAACGCCGGTCGGGCTAACGGTCGCGCTCGTTCATGATCTGGCCGTCAGCCATCTCATAGGTATAGTGGGTGTACTCGCGCATCACCGGGTCGTGCGAGGTCATCATGATGGCGACATCCTCGGTCTCGACGATGGTGCGGAACAGATCCATGATCGCGCGACCCGTCACGCTGTCCAGTTCGCCGGTGGGCTCGTCAGCCAGAATCAGTCCCGGCCGGTTGACCAGCGCACGCGCGATGGCCACACGCTGCTGCTGGCCGCCCGAGAGTTCCTGCGGGCGGTGCCGTGCCCAGCGCGTCAGCCCGACCAGCTCCAGCATCTCCATCACCCGCTGCCGGCGGAACCGCGCCCGCGTGCCCACCATGCGCAGCGGTAGCTCCACGTTCTCAAAAGCGGACATGGTCGGCATGAGCGCAAAGGACTGAAAGATAAAGCCGA
>CAZMAI010000530.1:0-1543 GCA_964564195.1 uncultured Anaerolineales bacterium
GTGGGCCTGTTCTCTGCAGAACCAAAGACCCCCGATGAGTTGATCGAGCTCTACCAGTGGATGACGGCCAAGTACCCGTTCGTCGTGCTGGAAGACCCGATGGACGAGATCGACTATGAAGGTCATGCCAGGGTCACCCGGGCAACGCCCCATGTCGAGACCGTGGGCGACGATCTGTACACCACCAACCCCGCGCGTGTTGCGGAGGGGGCCAAGGTGGGCGCGACAGATGCCATGCTGCTCAAGGTCAACCAGATTGGCACGATCAGCGAGGCTTTTGCAGCCGTACGCCTGTGCTATGACCACGGGATGGGTGTCATGCCGTGCGAGAGTCGCGGCGAGGGCGACGCCATCGCCGACTATACCGTGGGTCTCAATTGCGGTCACCTGCGCGAGTCGGCACTGGGCCACTCGGGCAACCGGTTCACGCAGATCGAGGCCGAACTGGGCTCGCGGGCCGTGTTCGCCGGCCCCAAGGGCCTGATGATCCAGGACTGATCACTTTGCAGTCAGGGCCGTCGCCCGGCATGTTCCGGGCGACGGCCTTTTGTTACCGCTAAAGGAGCAGTTGTGATGGATCCTGTCATCGAGATCGTCAACCGGAGCAACCAGCGGGGTGGCCGGATGTTGTCAGTCGTCGACCTGCTGGAGGCGGGCACCCTGGAGCGGACGCAGGCCGCCTGGCTGCTGGCGCGTATTCTGAGCGGTGCCTCCTTTCTGGTGGGGGCGCGTCCGGGCGGCGCGGGCAAGACGGCGGTGATGGGCGCGCTGCTGACGATGCTGCCAGCAGGCGAGGCGGTGCGATTGGCGACGCGTGGCACCGGCTGGGAGTCCAGCCGGCCGGGAGATTGCATCGTGGCCTATGAGATCGGCCGGGGCCACTATGAGGCCTATGTGTGGGGCGAGCGCCTGGTGCGCATGACGGCGCTGGGCGGGGCGGGTTGCCGCATCGTCACCAACCTTCACGCTGATACGCTGGACGAGGCGCGCCAGCAGATCGCCGCCGATTGCGGCGCGGGCGAGTCAGGATTGGCCGCGTTTGAGACCTTTATCCCGATTCGCACGCGCGGCCGCGGCTATGCCATGGAGCGCGTCGTCGGCGACATCCAGTGGTACGATGGCCAGGGCTGGCGCGCGTTCGATCTAGGCACGCATGAGCCCGAGACTGTGGAACTGGCGATCGGTGCGTTTCTCGATGACTGTACAGTCGGTGGCGTGCGTACCATCGAAGCTGTGCGCGCCGCGTGGCTGCAGGTAGCGCCCGGACTGTCTTAGCCCGCCAGACGCTCAGGCTAAGCCGGGCGCCCGGCGCGCGGCCAGCAGCACGTAGCTGAGGGGGATGGCGATCCCCGCCTGCTCCTGCCGGCGGTGCCCGGCGCTCACGTCCCGCGGGTGCTCCTCCAGCGACACGATGGCGAATCCGGCCTGTACCAGTGCAGTGACGATCGCGCCCAGCGTGTGCACGAACCAGTACTGGGGCAGGGTCGAGACATGCTCCGTGCCCCCGACATAGTCCAGCCCGCCGTACTCGACATAAGGCTCT
>CAZMAI010000531.1:0-1537 GCA_964564195.1 uncultured Anaerolineales bacterium
GTGCGCGTCTGCTCGATGGTTGCACCCCAGTGGGCGCATGCTGGGCCAGCGGTGGACAGTTCACGACCCTGTGGGCCCAGCCGGACAAGGGCGAGGAGATCTACCCGCAGGCACGACTGACCGTCTACGAGCGCGCGTGGGCGGACGAGCTGTACGATGCTCTGGAGGCGGCCACAGACTATGACGGCTTTTGCCAGGCCGTCGAGGCCATGGGCCTGAGACTCGTGCAACTCACCGCGCGCGACTGGTGACCGGCTGACCGGGTATCGGAAAGAGACCCTTGGGAGTTCTGGGGAAGCCTCGCCAGCATAGTCCGGGAACCGACCGATGAAGCCTGCAGGTCGCGCCAGCATGACAGAATCCGCCTCACTGAGTCTGTCATGTCCCACTGCGCCTGCATGCGATCCGCCAAATCCTACCCTCAACGAAGCTCCTCTCGCCCGCCAACCCACGCGCTTTTGTAGCGCACGCGACCGCGATGGCCCGTCAGTCCCAAAGCGTGCTATAATCCGCCGCGGTTAACGATCCCACACCAAATGCTCCGGATCTGCCGGGGCGCAAGAAAGGTTGAGCATGGCTGCCAAAATTAAGAGTGTACAGGCCAAGGAGATCATGGGGTCCCGTGTGCCCGCCCTGGAGGTGACCGTCACCACCGATACCGGCGCCGTGGGGCGCAGCACCCCCGAGTCGGGCGTGTCGACGGGCATCTACGAGGCGGCGTTTGTGCTCGATGGCGGCGAGCGCTTTGGCGGTATGGGCCTGCGCAAAGCCGCGCAAAACGCCGAGGAGTTGGGCCGTGAGATCGTAGGCATCGAGGTCAGCAAGCAGCGCGAGATCGACAACCTGCTGAAGACGCTGGACGGCACCCCGAACAAGGCACGCTATGGCGCCAACGCCATCGTGGGCGTATCGCTGGCCGTGTGTGCCGCCGGCGCCGCCTCGGCCGGCCTGCCGCTCTACCAGTACATCGGCGGCGTGAATGCCGCTACCCTGCCCATGCCGATCATCGGCATCTGCCTCTCGGGCCGCTACCGCGATCCCGGAGATACGCGCTGGCTCAAGCCCTCCTATGAGATCATCCCCTACGGTGCGGGCAGCTTTGAGCGCTCGCTGGACATGGCCGACGCCATGCACCGTGAGTTCACCCGGCTGGTGGTCGAGCGCTATGGGATGAATGTCTACCGCAAGCACGCCCTGGAGCGCAGCTATGATTCCTTCTGGATGGTGGGCGCCATCAAGGACGACCGCGAGATCCTGGACCTGATGACCCGCGCCATCGAGAACACCCACGGCGTGGAGAACATCGGCATCTATTACGACGCGGCCGGGGGCTGCTACTATGAGCGCGATATCGACCGCTACGTGGGGATCTACTCCGAGGGCGAAAAGACCCGCGACGAGATGGTGGCCTACTATGCTCAACTGGTGAAGGACTATCCCATCGTCTCCATCGAGGACCCGCTCGACGAGGAGGACTGGGAGGGTCACGCCATGGTGACCGAGGCGACCGGCATCGAGATCGTGGGCGACGACCTGT
>CAZMAI010000532.1:0-1535 GCA_964564195.1 uncultured Anaerolineales bacterium
GCCCGCACGGCCACGGCGACATTGGTCGCATCCTCGCCGCAGACGCAGATAAGGACACTGGCACGGTGGATGACGGCCCGGTTCAGCGTCAGCGCGCTGCTGGCGTCGCCGGTCAGCACCAGCGCGCCCTGTGCACGGAGTTGCTCGAGGAGCGCGTTGTTCGCGTCGCGCTCGATCACGACGACCCGGTTCTCCTGCTCCAGAAAGCCCTGCGCCAGGAGCGTCCCTTTGCGTCCCGCACCACAGATGATCACGTGGCGGCGGATGGTCCACAGGCGGGTCAACCGCAATTGCTCCTGGAGAAGTCCCGCGATCGCGCGGAGCGCAGTATAGAGCGTCAGCGCTGGCAGGAGCCAGCGGGCGATCTGCAGTTGCGCGGGGATCGGCGGCGGCACAGCGCCAGACCCGAGCGAGGTCAGTTGCAGCGTCACATACAGCAGGTCGGGCCAGGAGGCCGGTTCCCCGCGCGCAGCATAGTACCGGGCAAAGCCCTGCAAGCCCAGCGCCAGGCCGAGCGCCCAGGCCAGGGCGAGCAGGACCCACTGGGCGTCGTGCACCCAGGGCTGCAGATCACGGCGCCACATCTCTGCCAGACGGGAGCGAAATCGCGACGGATCCTGCCTCCCCTGTCGGTCTCTCATGGTACCTCTTTGCTCAGGAACTCTCGAGTCAGGCACAGTGCCGCGACGGCGAGGGCGTCGTGCAGTTCCCCGCTGGTGCAGAGCGCCAGGAAGCCTTCCAGCGGCACCCGGCGTTCCAGCACCGGGTAGCGCTCGTCCCCGGGCAAGCGCGAGGGCACCAGATCCCGGGCCAGAAACACAAACTGGCGCGTGGTGAGGTACTTCCACACATGCAGTTCGCCCAGGTAATCGACACGCCCTGCCCGCCAGCCCAGTTCCTCCTGCAGTTCACGGTTGGCCGCCTGCTCGAGGCGCTCCCCGGCCCGCAGCGCGCCTGCCACCAGCCCCAGGTGCGGACCGCGAAACGCCGGCGAGTGCTCCATAGCCAGCAAGACCTCTCCCTCGTCGGACAGCGGCACCACCAGCACCCCGTCGCCGCAGCGCACAAAACCCACACCGTCGTCGTCCGCAACGATCGCAAAATAAGGGTCGCTGCTCACGTCATGGCCATGCGCTTCAGCGGGTACGTATTCCATGGGCTCCACCTGACTGCTTTTCCGTAACACCGTCCAGGTCGCGATCCTCCGGCATGGGCAGGTTCGTGCCCACCACAGACATCTGGTCCAGGGCGTAAGTGCCGGGTGGGCCATAGCACACGGCGTGATCCAACCCGCCTACCCAACCAGCATGATCGCCAGGTGCACCATCGAGGTGTCCGGGCGGGCGCCGTGCCAGTGCTTTTCGCCCGCCGGGATCAAGATGGTGTCGCCGGCGCTCACCCACAGCTCCTCGTCCTCGGTAGCGACAATCCCCTCGCCCTCGACGATGTACAGCACCTGCTCCGCCTCGTGGGTGTGAAGGATGTTGCGCGACCCGTTGGGGAAGGAGACCGCCGCAACCCGGAGTTGCTTGCTG
>CAZMAI010000533.1:0-1528 GCA_964564195.1 uncultured Anaerolineales bacterium
GGATGAGTGACGAGGATGGCCACACCAGGGTGCAATTGCAGGCGGGCGAGCTTTTGCCGGACCGTGACTGCGTCCTGACCTGGCGGCCCGATGCGGATGCGGGGCCCAACGACCGGCCGCTGCTACAGGTGCTGTCCGCCACCCCCGCGGCGGAGGAGAACACGGCGGCAGGGCACACGTACTTTCTCGCACTGGTGTCGCCGCCCGCGGCTGATGCCGTGCCGACCATCCCGCGCGAGGCGATCGTGCTGGTGGATCACTCCGGATCCATGTCCGGTGCCAAGTGGAAGGCGGCCGACGATGCAGCGCTTCGTTTTCTGGGGGATCTGGGTCCCGGCGATCGCTGTAACCTGGGCGTGTTCGACAACACCACCCGCTGGCTGAGCCATGATCCCGTGGCCGCCGGTCCCGATACCCTGGCGAAGGCACGCCGGTTCCTCACCGCCGAGCGTGATGGCGGCGGCACGGAGCTGGGGGTGGCTCTGGAGCAGGCCCTCTGGCAGGCGACCACTCCTGGCGATATGAGCCGGCAGATCGTGATCATCACCGATGCCCAGGTGACCGACGATGCGCGCATTCTGCAGATGGTGGAGGAGGCCGCGGGCAGGCCCGATCGCCGCCGCATCAGCGTGCTGTGCATCGACGCTGCCCCCAATGCCTACCTGACGCAGCAACTGGCCGCGCTGGGCGGTGGCATCGCGCGCTTTCTCACCAGCGAGCCCGATGCCGAGGACGTGTCCGGAGCGCTCAAGGCGATCCTGGCGGGCTGGTCCCAGCCTGTGGCCGCGGGCTTGAGGCTGGAGGTCAACCGGCCGGGCGTCGAGGCGGCAGCCGGCAGAGCCGCGGCAGCTGCGGCCGGAGAGGAGGGGTGGAGCGCGCTCGACCTGGGCGATCTGACCCTCGGCCGGTCCCTGTGGGTCGCCGGCAGGCTGCCTGCGGGCGATGGCTCTCCCATGACCTTCCGCCTGGCGGGTGGCGGTCCGGCTGTGAGCGGGGTGAGTAGCGCGCCGCTGTCCCAGGGGCAAGGGGTGGGCGACCTGTCCGCTGCCCTGCGGGCGGTCTTTGGCGCTTTTCGCGTGCTCGGTCTGGAGCGTCTCGCGGAGGCGACCTACAGCCGGCCAGACGTCGAGCTCGAGCTCCAGCGGCTGGGTTACGATCCCCGCGCGGTCCTGGCTTCCGGCTCGGAGACGAAGCCTGTGTATCCCGAGAATGCATCACGAGCGGAGGCGGAGGCCTTGCGCGCTCTCCTGGTGCGCGAGGCGCTGGACTATGGCCTCCTCTGTTCCGTGACTGGCTTTGTCGCCGTGCGCACGGAGCAGGGGCTTCCGGTGGAGGACACCACGCTGATCGGTAACGCACTGCCGCACGGCTGGGAGGGCGAGATGTTTCTGAACGCCATGAGCGCGCCGCCCACGACCGTGGCGAGTTTTCTGCGCGATGCGGGTGCGCCACGGATGATGGCGGGGTCGCAAAGTGCGAGGCAAGTCATGTCCGATGTGCCCGCCTTTATGCGGCGTCGGCCTGCTGC
>CAZMAI010000534.1:0-1526 GCA_964564195.1 uncultured Anaerolineales bacterium
GGGGCTGTCATCCTCAGTGTACTCGCTGAGCACCGGCACAAGCGCGGCGCTGAGCATGCCCCCCACAAGCAACTCGTACACCATCTTGGGCACGGCACTGACGGCGTCGAAAGCGCTGGTGGCACCGCTGGCGCCGAAACGCCCCGAGATCACGCTCTCGCGCAGGACCCCCAGCACGCGCGAGGCCACGTTGCCCAGCGAGTTGATACCCGCCGCGCGCGCAATGCCGCCGGTCGCCTTTCCCCCCGGAGGAGGAACGGGCGGCACGGCGGCCTCTAGCCCGGGCGACGGACGCTCGGAAAGCGTCACGACATCTCTTTCAGCACGGCACGCATGGCGTCGAACACCTCATCCAGGTCACGCTCACTGACATAGCCCATATGCCCGATGCGTACCATGTCCACCGAGGGGTCACGGCCCGTGGCGCAGACAATCCCATAGCTCTCCCGTAGCGTCTTGAGCACCTTGCCGGTGTCCACGCCCTCCGGCATGGTCAGGGCCGTGACTGTATTGGAGCGGTAACCCTCGGCGGCATAAAGATGCGCCCCCACGGCCTCGACACCCCTGCGGCAATAGTCGCCAATCGCCTGGTGACGCTGATGGATCGCTCCGGGACCCTCCTGCACCATTTTGGCGAGGCTCGCGTGCAACGCATACAGCGCGGGCAGGTTAGGCGTAGACGGGGTCTGGTTCCGGACGCCGTAACGCCGGGCCTCGCCCAGGTCGAAATAGTAGCGCGGGCAGCGCGCGGCCTCCCAGGCCTGCCAGGCACGCGCGTTGAACGAGATGAACGCCAGGCCCGGAGGGGCCATCCAGGCCTTTTGAGAGCCAGCGATTACCACATCGATGCCCAGCTCATCCTGCGGGAGGCGGATGGCGCCCAGACCTGAGATCGCGTCCACGATGAGCAGCGGCGACGGATCGGCCGAGACCTGCACCACTGCGCTGAGCTCGCGCATCGGGTTTGTGACCCCCGTAGAAGTCTCGTTCTGGGTGATCAGCACGGCTTTGAAGGGACCATCGGAGCGGAGTCGCTCCGCCAGTTCCGCCGGATCGGCGGCCTGACCCATGGTGACGTTCATCCAGCTCACGTCGACGCCGAATCGCGACGCAATCGTGCCGAATCGCTTGCCAAAAACGCCCAGGTTGACCACGAGGACGCGATCCCCCGGGGATAGGGTATTCACAATGGCCGCTTCCATCGCGCCGGTGCCGGAAGAGGTTAGCACATACAGGTCGTTCTCGGTCTCGAAAAAGACCTTGAGCCATGCGGTGACGTCGGCAAACAGCGCCTCGAACTCGGGCCCGCGATGGTCGATCATCTGGCGGGACATGGCCTCGAGCACGTCATCAGGGAGAGGGGTCGGTCCGGGAATACGCAGGTTCATGGGTTACCTCCAGAGAACGCCAGGCCGGTACCTATGGCACACCTTGCCGCTCATTCAGGCGCCGCTGTCTGAAGACTGCGCACATCATAACGTGACCGGCGCCGGCGCGCAAAAGCGCACCAACGCCGGTCATTGCGA
>CAZMAI010000535.1:0-1521 GCA_964564195.1 uncultured Anaerolineales bacterium
CGCCGTCGACGGTGCGGGCGCAGAACACCCCTTTGCCCTCGCCGCCGTCCTCGCGGGAGGCAGTCAAAAAGAGAGAGCAGGTATTCCGGTCGGAGCGCACCGGGTCGGTGCGGGCTTCGATGCCCGATTGGCCGAAACGGGGCAGCCGGTAGGGGCCCTGCCAGGTACGGCAGCGGTCGTCGGAGGTGTAGAACCAGGACCGCGTCCCGCCGCCCAGGCCGGTGCGGGCGCAAAGGAGCGCCAGTTCGTCCTGGGAGAAATCGATGGGCGCCGTGACGGACGCGGGCTGGGGCTCCAGACCCTGCTCCAATGCCTGCGCCAGTCGCAGCTCCGGCACCATGTGCTCGTCGGAGGAGAGGGCACGTCCACCCGGCGCCGGGGCGTTCATCGGCTCGACATTCCAGGTGGCGCCGCCATCCAGGCTGCGGGCCTGCATCGTGGTGAACGGTCGCCGGCTGTCGCGGGCATGAAAGCGCCCCTCGGGCAGCGGGTAGCCAGCGGTGAACCCCACCACCAGTTCGTCGCCCCAGCCCCACAGGCCATAGTTAGCGGGCCAGGCAGCGTAGCGTTCCCGATCGCGATAGACGACCACATGCTGAGTATCCACTGGCTTCCTCCCGGGCGTCATTCTACTGCGCTGCTTCCGCAGTTGCCAGCCGGCGGCATCGGGAAGATTTGGGATATTTGGGATATGGATTGGGATAACAGGGGGATGGCAGGGGATAACCTGCGCTGGCGCAATGGCCAGCGCAGGGCAACGGTACGGCGGTGCGATCGCTGGCTACGGCTGGGGAACGACGGGCAACCCCGCGTCGATCCAGCCCTGCAGCCCGCCCTTGAGCAACCGAACCGGTTCGGGATCCAGGCCCGCTGCGATCAGGGACAGCGCCACCCGAGCGCTGCTGGCTTCATCCGGTCAAGTTCAATAGAAGATGAGGAGGCGATCGTCGGGCAGTTCGCTCATCCTGGCGATGGCATCAGGCTCGGGCAAGGAGATCGATCCCTCAGCGTGGCCGGCATCGTAGGCATCCGCGATACGCACATCGTAAAGCACCGCCTCGCCCGATTGGAGCGCGGCATAGGCCTCCTGCGGGCTGATGCGCGGCAGCGTGGCGGCGGTGGGCCTCGTCACGGCGTCGCGACCCGAGAGCAGCAACGCCAGCACCACCGCGACGACGATCACTGCTGCGCCGCCGCTCCACAGGAGCGTTGTCCTCTTGCGCCGGGCCCGGGCCTCTTCCACTCTTTGCAGCCGTCTATTCACGCTGTTGATCTCCTTCCGCGCTCAGTAACTGTAGATGCTCCCGCCGATAAACTCGCGCAACAGCGAGTCGCCAGGGATAGGGGACTCGTCGGTGACCGGCGTTATCGCCGCAAGTAGATCCCGTATCCGCAGGGAGCGCTCGTAGGCATCGGTACGCAACGGATCGTCGCGATACTGCTCCGCCCAGCGCTGGAAAGCGTGGAAGAGCCGCGCTCGCATGACGGGAAGCTCATAGGGGAGCCCGCTGTTGACGATAT
>CAZMAI010000536.1:0-1512 GCA_964564195.1 uncultured Anaerolineales bacterium
CCGCGCTATGAGATTCTGGGGCAGCACTTTTGGCGGCTGATGCGCGAGGTCAATGAGATTCGCTAGTACTGATCAGTGAGCACAAGGCAGCGGGGGGAGCAATGCTCCCCCCGCTGCTTCACTCCCGGGGAGGGGGGTGCGTGGATGATAGGCTCGTCCTTGCGAGCACGCCCGCGCGACCCGACGTCCGCACCTGCTGTAGTGAGTGTCTAAGGGGTCTCGGGCTTGTCGACGATCCTTTCGATCACGATCGAGCAATCGGTCGCCAGCGCCGCAAAGGCGCCCACCGCCGCCAGAACCGGCGCCACGACCACGCCCACCGCCGCCAAAGTCAGCGGCAGCTCCAGCACGTTCTCGCCATCATGCTTGATCACGATGCGGCGAATGTTGCCCTCGTGCAGCAACTCTTTGACCTTGTCCACGAGTTGCGACCCGTCGACCTTGATCTCTTCGCGACGCACGCCCTCATCCTCGGTCCCAAATGGCTCTGTCATCGTGCCTCCTGCCAACCCATCATTGTACGCTGTCGTCTAGCGCGAGACGACTTTGAACGTGTACCCCATCACAATGCCGAGAACAAAGATCAGCGCCGCCAGGTGTGGGAAAGCGACTCCCAGCAGGATGGCGAGCATCAGCGGAAGCTGAACGAGCGTCTCGCTCTTGCGCCCGATGATCAGCGTCTGCTTCCACAACGTGTTCCAGGCTTCTACCAGCTGATCCCAGAAGGTGGGCTTTGGGGCCGCGCCTCCCTGATTGGTGCCTGCCGGCTGCTCATTGATGTCGAATGGTTCTGTCATGATGATCTCTCCTCAACCGCTGCTCAGGTTCTGACTACTATACGCACCTGGTGGCGACAGGTTGCATGCCTGAAATGCGATTCATCCGGAATGCGCGGGGACGAGCAGGAGACGATGGCCAGCATACGCAGAGGCGGTCCGCTCTGCGGAATTGGGCCTCGGTGCGTCCGCACAAAGTAGCATGGAAGGGATATGTCAGTAAATGGCAAGCATCGCGTTCGGCGCTATATCAAGACCCGGTTCGGCGCGCGCCCTGCTCGGGGGCAAGGTAACCCGTGAGGCCTGCGTCATCGGCCTGCACGCACAGAACCTGGCGAATGCGGTTATGCAACTCCTCGCGGGACGGCACCCAGACGCGCAGGTAGTTGTCCGTAAGCCCGCTCCAGCCCGTAACACCATCATGTGCGACCGCTTTCTCGAACAGCACCGCCATCTGCTGACCGGCATACCGCCGATGATACTCCCGGGCCAACTGCTGCCCCAGGGACGCCAACTCTCTGGCGCGCCCCTGAACGACACTATCGGGCACACGACCGGGCAGGTCCGCGGCCACCGTCCCGGCGCGCGGCGAGAAACGGAACACGTGCAGCCTGGAGAAGCGCACATCGTGCGCCAGGCGGCAGGTCTCCATAAAGTCCTGGTCGGATTCGCCAGGAAAGCCCACAATGAGATCAGTCGATATGGACATTTCGGGCACGCGCGCCCGCACACGGGC
>CAZMAI010000537.1:0-1510 GCA_964564195.1 uncultured Anaerolineales bacterium
GTCAGCCGCGTCCAGCAAGCCCTGGGGGAGACCTGTGGAGGCGTCATCGGCCAGGCGGAGTTCAATCAGGGCTATCCGCTGGAAAACATTCGCGCCTTTTTCGAGGCCTGGTGGGGCAAGCCGGAGGAGGATTAGAGCGATAGAGTCTGGATTGTGGGGAACCGGCCATCGCGTGACAGCGTCTATGATGGTGCTATTGCGCAACAGGTGCGCGCGTGTTAACCTGATGATTGGAGAGCCCGGGGATGAAGATGCGGCGCAGACGGGCTTGTTCCGGGGCAACAGAGCAGGGCGCAAGTGACTCGCCCAGGGGAGTGAACAGAATGAACGAAAAGAGTGCCTTTGTCCGTCAGTCTCGTGCTGCAGTGCAGCTCATTGTCGCACTGGTGCTGGTCTTGAGCGGGTTGCTGGCGTTGCCAGCGCAGGTCGCGGCCGACACCGCGCCGGTCTGGACAGGCTACTACTATAACAATGCCAGCCTCAGTGGATCACCCGTCTTGACACGGGGCGAGGCCGCCTTGAACTTTAACTGGGGCCTGGGCTCGCCAGGGGCAGGCGTCCCGGGGGACTATTTCTCCGCGCAGTGGGCGGGTGCTGCGACGCTGGATGGCGGCACGTACACCTTTAGCGCCTGGGCCGACGACGGCATTCGCGTCTGGGTGGATGACGTGATCCTGATCAACGAGTGGCATGCGCATCAGCCCAAGACCTACACCGCCACCCGCTATCTCGCGCCCGGGTATCACACCTTCCGCGTGGCCTATTATGAGGCCACCGGGAATGCGTCGGTCAACGTCAGCTGGTCACGCGGGACCCCGCCGCCGGCCACCGGCACGACGATCGTCGTCGACGACCGCAGCCCCGGATTCATCTGGGGCGGCCCGGCCAGCGCCTGGCGCAGCGCGCAGTGGGGCTACAACGGGTGGCTCTACTGGACCATGAACAGTGCCTCGGGCACCTATAACTGGGGCAAGTGGTATCCATATGTGGCGACTCCCGGCTACTATGAGGTGCAGGTATATGTGCCCTCTCGCTATGCGACCACCACACGGGCCAACTATGTGGTCAACCTGAACGGTGCTCAGCATGTGCGCACCGTCAACCAGAACATCTACTATAGCCAGTGGGTGAGCCTGGGATCGTTCCCCTTTGCCGGGGGTGCCGGCGAGTTTGTGTACCTGAGCGATTTTACCGGCGAGCCTCACGCCACAAAGTACATGGCCTTTGACGCGGTCCGCTTTATCAAGGACGGCGCGGGAACGCCCCCGCCGCCTCCGCCGCCAACCTGCAGCATCATCCCCACGATGGGCTTTGGGCGCATCTGGAGCACAGTGGCGCGTGTGCAGTCCGGGTTGGGTTGCGCCACCGAGGCCGAAAAGACCGTCTGGATGGGCGAGCAGACCTTTATCGCCGGCCGGATGTTCTGGCGCTCTGACAACAGCCAGATCTATGTCCTGAACGCCAACGGCACCTGGCAGCAGGTCGCCGACACCTGGACCGCAGCCGAGCC
>CAZMAI010000538.1:0-1501 GCA_964564195.1 uncultured Anaerolineales bacterium
AGCCGAGATCCCCGGAGCATAGCAAAGGCGCCCTCGAGACAATCACGAGGGCGCCCATCAAGCGCGTGGATTAGTCTACGTACACGGCGATGCCGAGTACCCCTGGGCCGCCGTGGGTGCCGACCACCGGGCCAACGTAGGTGTTGACCTCCTCGATCACAGTGGCGCGAGAGCGCATATCTGCCAGGACCGACTCGGCATCGACGGGCGCCAGGCCGTGCATCATGCCCACACGCAGCGGCTTGCTACCATCGAGATGCTCCAGCACATACTCTGGCAGGCGTGCCAGCGACTTTTTGCGGGAGCGCACCCGTTCCACGGCGTCGATCAAGCCTGTGCTCGTGGGTACTGTCAAGACCGGTTTCAGTTGCAGGGCGGTGCCGAGCATCTTGGCGGCGGAGCCGATCCGACCGCCGCGATGGAGGAACTCGAGCGTCTCCACAGTGAACACGACCTGCAGGGTATCTCGCACATGTGTGACCGCCGCGATGATCTCTTCTGCGTTGGCGCCCGCGTTGCGCGCCCGTGCCGCCGCCATCGCCTGAAAGCCCAGCCCCAGGGAAACGGACATCGAGTCGACCACATGGACGGGCTTGGTGACGCTCTCGCGTGCCGCGTTGACCGAAGCGATAGTGCCGCTCAGCCGGTTGCTGATGTGGACGCAGACAATCTCGTCCGCTTCGCAGGCTTCGATCGCCCGCACAAAGTCCGCCGGTGTCGGCTGTGAGGTGCTGGGGTGGTGGGCATCTTTGGACAGGCGTTCGTAAAAGGCCGGGGTGTCGATATCCACTCCGTCACGCAGATGGTCGTCCCCAAACATCACATAGAGAGGGACCACCTCGATCCCGAGCTCCTTCACGATGTCGGCCGGCAGATCGCTGGTGCTGTCGGTCATAATGGCGATACGATGAGGGCTCATAGTTCCTCCCGGGAGTTGCACTATACGACTACTGTTGGATAACCCTGCCCGGCACCTCTGGTTACGACGCTAAAGCATCAGATGTCTCAATTGACGGGACAGGCGTTTCGGACGATGATCTGTCTATTGAGCGGCATGGTCCCCATGGCCGCTCGGCGTAGCGTGAGGGTATTATGTACAAGTGTTGCGTTTGTGGCAAGGCGCTGACCCAGCCGACCGCCTATGTGTGCGCGGCCTGCGCTGGTCTGCATGACCTGCCGCTATCAACCGATCAATGGCCGGCCTGGGCACGGTCTGAACTTCAGCGTGAAAAGGCCCGGCGCCGTTTTCGGCCGAGTTTCGGCGTATCTGGCACCGATCTGGCCTATTCGCCCTATGGCCGTGTGCGCGAGAACCAGGCCTACCGGCGACTGAACGGCGTACGCAAGGGGGCATCTCGCGGCGCCGTGCGCGTGGGGGCCGACAACCTGTTCTATAGCTCGGGGGATGAAGCGGAGGCCGCGGAGCGCGTCTATGAGCAGTTGCTGGGCACACTGCCGGGGCCGCTGCAACAGGGGCTCGGTCAGGGAATGGATCTGCGCG
>CAZMAI010000539.1:0-1497 GCA_964564195.1 uncultured Anaerolineales bacterium
AGCGCGGCCCAGCCGCAGCAGCGATTGCACCGCGGTCAGGGCCGTGTGGTGCGGGTGCAGGGCGAACGCGGGCAGCACCGTGTCCAGTCCCGCGACCGTTCCAACGCGCTCGACGACCAACCCCACGCGGGCGCAGAGCTCCTCCAGCAGCCAGAGGATGCTGCGGTCCAGCCACACCAGCGACTCGGGGGGATGCCAGAGCGCCAGCAGGCCACAGGCGTCCACGGCCTCGATCTGCAGGCGGCCGCCCTGCAGACCCTCGGTGCGCGCCGCGGAGAGGATGAACCAGTCGCCGGTGTCCACCGTCTCCACGCCCGCGGCGGTGCGGTAGCCGCGGCGCAGGCGCACGCTGGCCAGTGGGCGGGCGGCGCCGGCGTAAGAGTCGGGATCGCCGGGCGCGCGCAGAGCGCCTTCGGGGTCCAGGATCTCCAGCGCCAGCCGCCCGGGCGCATCCGGGGTGGCCTGCCAGCGCCAGGAGAGCGCATCGGACGGCCCCAGACGCATCCAGCTGCGCACCGCGGCGTCGAACACGGGCGCGGAGAGGATCGCCCGGCGCCCGCCGCAGTAAAGCGTCTGGGTGAGCGCGTCGTACGCCAGGGGCCAGCGTTGCGCGGAGGTGGCCGCGGTCGCCAGGGGGGTAGACTGCCCGAAGTGGACATACTCCGGCCCGCGGGCCAGTGCGGAGAGCGGCGCGCCGAGACTGGAGAGGTCGCCGGTGTACCGTTCCGCCCAGGTGGCCACCAGACCGAGGTCGGGGACGCTCGCCAGCGCCGGTAGCGCGCAAGCGGCGAGCGACGAGGCGGGCTGGTCACCCCCGGGCGCGATCACCCGGGGCGTGTCCCAGACGGGGGGCGAGACGCTCTCGTCCAGCGTGGCGTGCCAGAGCCGGCCCTCGCTGGCATAGAGCGCGTGCAAAGCTGTCGCATCCGCGTCGAACCACGCGGCGACCCCGGCAGCATTGGGTGTTGCATCCGCCAGCGTATAGGGGCCGTCCCAGGCTGCTCCGTTCCAGCGGTAGGCGTGGAGTTGATCCTCCAGCACCAGCGCGCGCCGCCCCCACAGGGCGAACCAGGGCGCGCTGGCGGCGGTGTGTAGCGTGAGGGGCGCCGACCAGGTGATGCCGTGGTCGCTGGAGGTGCGCAGGAGCGCGTTGCGGCCCGCGGCGCTCTCGTACAGAATGGCCCAGGTAAAAGGCGCCCACCAGCCGATGGCCACGTCGGAGCCCGCCCGCGCGCCGGTGGCGATCACCGTCCACGACTCCCATGAGGCGGCGGCGTCCGGATCGTCGACGCGGGCCAGCAGGACCTGGCCAGAGCCGTCAACACAGGCGCGCAGCAGGTACGAGCCGTTGTGGTATTGCGACGCGGGGCTGGCGTCGTACCCGGCGGGCCAGGCGTGGAGCGCGCTCCAGCGCACGCGGCGATCCTCGATGAGCACACTGGCGACGGGCTCCGCGGCCCAGGAGGTCGCGGCGGCGAGCAGGGCGGGGGAGATGGG
>CAZMAI010000540.1:0-1494 GCA_964564195.1 uncultured Anaerolineales bacterium
GGTGGTGGCGCGCTATAGTACCCGCGGGTGCACTCATCCGGGCAAGGGCAGCGAGGAGGGTGTCATGGCCACAACCACAGTGCTGGGGATTGCCATCCTGATCTCGGCCGTCGCCGCGACGGTGACCGATCTGGACAAGTCCAGCCGCCGCCGCTGGCACTATCTGTCCAAGCCTCTGACCACAGGCCTCATCCTCACGCTGGCCCTCCTGGCCCCCGCCGACACTGGCCCCGGCACGCGCCTGCTCATCGTCCTTGGTTTGGCGGCTTCCCTCATCGGCGATATCTGGCTGATGCTCCCGCGCGACCGCTTTATCCTCGGCCTGGCATCCTTTGCGCTGGCGCAGCTCTGTTACATCGCTGCCTTTGGGGGCACGCTGTCAACTTGCCCGCCGGTCTGGACCTATCTTCCCTATCTGGCCTATGCCGCCGGGATGAACACGCTGCTGTGGCGCCATGCCGGCGCGATGCGCCTGCCCGTGGTGGTATACGCACTCCTCCTCGTGAGTATGGCCTGGGCCGCCGGTGCCCGCTGGCTTGCGCAGGGCACAACCCCGGCGCTGCAGGGCTGGTTGGGCGCGCTGCTCTTTCTCACCTCTGACAGCCTGCTGGCCTGGAACCGTTTTCGAAAGCCGATCCCCAACGGAGCAGCCTGGGTACTCGCGACCTACTACCTGGGGCAGGGACTGATCGCGTTGTCGGCGTGAGGCGCGGACGGGATGGCAGATTGCAGATAGCAGATTGCAGATGGGCGCGGGGCGCGATTTCTGGATGGTCAGCCTCTGGCTGACCACGTGAACCCGGGCCGGGCGCGGCCCCCCACGTGCCACTGGCCGAAAGGAATGTCGGCGGTCCATGCTTCGCCGTCCGTCGTCCATGGTCTGTCGTCCCACTGGCTTTGTCACCCTGCTGTGCTACGATATCCGCGTACTCACGATGTCACAGCAATGAGGAGGTTCGACGTGCGCAATTATCTGGTTGGATGCGGGCAGATCACCTGGATGACGGACTGGAGCAATCCGCCGCCGCGCGAGGTCGCCATGCGCGATATCGCCGCCGCGGGGTACGACGGCGCGCCCGTGCACGCCCTGCCGGACGAGACCGCCGAGGACGTGTTGCGGTTCTATGCCGAGTACGGGCTCACGCCGGCTCCGGGCTATCTGGGCGCCAACTGGTGGGATCCGGCGGAGACCGAAGGGTTGATCGAGCGCGTCAAGGCCATGGCCGCGCTGCACGCCGCGGTGGGCTGCGACACGATGTTCGTCGCCGACAATGGTTTCATGACCAAGGGGCCGCGCGGCATCGAGCGCATGGCCCTGGCGGCACGTCCCACCCCGGCGGACAGCCTCTCCCTGGACCAGTACAAGATCGCGGGTGAGGCGTTGACGCGGGCCGGTGAGGCGGCGCTGGCGTCGGGCGGCGTCCGCATCTGCTTCCACAACCATGTGGGCTCGTTCATCGAGACGCGTCAGGAGGTCGATGACCTCTGGGCGCA
>CAZMAI010000541.1:0-1492 GCA_964564195.1 uncultured Anaerolineales bacterium
AGAATTTAAGCATGTTAAGGACTTAGACGAGGTAATATGTCAAATAATAAAACTATAGTATACGACGTTGAAAATTTTAATTATTTTCTTTTATGAATTTTTTTATCCATCTGTTGTAAAATGTTTTATTTTCGACTATTTCTTCATAAATTGATTTGAATTTTTGAATTAGGAATGTTTTGTCTTTTATATAGATTTTAGAAAGTTCACGTTTTATTATTCTCCATACTTGTTCTATAGGGTTTAGTTTTGGAGAATATGGTGGTAAAGGAATTAGGTGAATATTAAGGATTTCACTGGCTTTTTCTGCTAATTTAGCTTTGTGTACAGGGTAATTATCTAAAATTATCACTATTTTTTCTTCTTTTTTTGTTTGACTTTTGATTTCATTATTGTTTAAGTTTTTTACAATGTTTTCTCTTTTTAATTTATCTATTCTGTTTTGATTCTTTTTATTTTCGTTTTCTAAGAGAATTCTTATTTTTTTCTTGACCTGTTCGATACTTAATTTATTTTGTGGAGAAAAGAAATCACATATAATATCTTTTAATCCTATTTTATCATGATAATCTGCTTCTAAAAGTGTTTTTAGATGTGTTTCATCTATATTATCATCATTTAAAACTTTATTTAATTCTTGTACTAGATATGGGTTGTTTGTATTGTTAATTTTGATTTTAACTAAGAATTTGATAAAATCAAAGGTTTTAGACTTATTTGGAAAGTCTATTACGGATTTCCCGTTAATAGCTTGGAATCCTATTCCTGTAACTGAAAATTTATCTGGATTTTTCTTTAAAATGTTTTTTGTTCCTTTTTTATACCAAATACGTCCAGAATTGCCTATATTTTGACAGGCTGTCTGATCTAAAAATCCAATTATGCTATTTTCAAGACTTATTCCTTGGAGTTTTTTTTAAGTAATTCCTCTGCATCTTCTGGCATTTTAGAATATACGGTATATGGTTTAGAATATCCAAATTTTAAATCTCTTAAAATTCTTTCCACTTGTCTAATACTGTATTCAACACCAAATTTTTCTTTTATCAACTCTAAAGCCTGTTTAGAACTATAAATTTCGTTTTCAATGATAATTTTAGATAATTCCTCTTTTTGCCTGGGAGTGAGTTTAGATTGACCACCACTGCCCGTTTTCCTACCTAAAAAATCGAAACCACCTTTATTCCATTGTTTTAACCAATTAGACCCTGTAACATTTGTAATTCCCAACTTTTTACAGGATTCCTTAATAGAAACACCATGATAAACATCATTTATAAAATATAACTTGTTTAAAACCTTAACATCATATTCCAACCTCTTAATCCTAAATTGAAGTTCTTCAACACTTGCAAAATCCTTATTTATATTCGGTTTTCTTCCCATAACAAACAATATAAACACACTAATATATAAAATTTTCCGTGTCGTAGACTATAAAAGAATTAAGATTTCATTACAAATTAACTGATAAACTCCAAATTGATAGAAG
>CAZMAI010000542.1:0-1491 GCA_964564195.1 uncultured Anaerolineales bacterium
AGTTGGTCGAAATCCACTGGTCGCCGACATCAGCGCGCAGGATGTCTGCCTGCAGCCGCGTGTACTCGACCCACGAGTCCGAAAAGTAGCGGTAATAATCCAGCACGTGGCTTGGATTCAGGCCCTCACCGGCCGTACCCCGGCGCGGCAGCACCACCTGATCCCACGCTGTGTACTCCTGACTCCAGAACACCGTGCCCCAGGCCTCGTTGACGGCCTCAAGCGAGGGATACCGATTCTGAAGCCAGGCGATAAAACCCCGGCGACATGACTCGCAGTAGCAGCGCGCCTGACCGAGCGCGTACACGTTGGCGAGTTCGTTATCGATCTGCCAGCCGATGACGTTCGGGTTGCGCCCATAGTGCTCCGCCATCGCCGCGACGATCTCTCGCGTGTACTCGTGGTACACCGGCACGCTGGCGCAATAGGTGCGTCGCGCGCCAAAGGGCCGCGCGGTGAGCCCGTTGGCATCCACGGGAAGGATCTCAGGATGGCGATGGATGAGCCAGGCGGGCGGCGTCGCTGTCGGCGTGCACATGATGGTCTTGACCCCGGCGTTCGCCAGTGTCTCGATCGCCTCGTCCATCCAGGCGAAATCATGGACGCCCTCGCGGGGCTCAAAACGGCTCCAGGCGAACTCACCCACGCGCGCCGCCTCGATGTTTGCCTCGTGCATGAGACGCGCATCGATGGCCCAGCGCTCCTTGGGCCAGTGCTCCGGATAGTAGGCGATACCCAGAAACATATGCGCTAACCTCCCGGAAGGGTCCAGATACTGCTCCTGCTCACACAGGCGAAACCGCTCGGAGTATTGCACGTGGCGTCAACGTTGTCAATGCGCTACGCGATTGAACCCTGACAACGCCAACGCGGCCACTAGAAGGCCACGAACGGCCCAGCGACATCGAGGACGCCGGATGGGGTAACCGCAGCCATCGCCGCCAGCGTGGTGCGCATGGTTAGTCCACTGTGGCAACCCACTGACACGGGGGGTCTGTGATCAAGCCACGTGTTGTCGGCGTGACAAGGAACGTCGCCGCGCCCCACCTGGGCGCACGCGGCGTCGTGGAGCCCGCTATCGATACACCCCGGTCAACGTACCGGTACCTCATCCAGATGCTCAAAGACCTTGCGCACCGCCGAGGCGAGCGCACGCACCTCGATCTCGCCGTTGGGCGGCCGGTGTGTGTTCACGTTCCACAGACAGGTGTCCACACAGTCCTGGGCCACGGGGAATTGCTCCAGGTCATAGCTGACCTCCGAGCGCGCATAGGACCAGGGGGCACCGTGCCCAAAGGCATTTCTGGCCTGGAACACAGAGTGCGCCGGTAACAGCCAGTTCGCCTGTGACATGGCCACCCCTTCCGCCCGGAGCGCGGCCACAATGGCCTCGGTCATCGAACGCAGAGGCACCCCTCGTGCGGCGGCGTAGGCAGGATCGACACGCCACACGTAGGCATAGCCGTTCGTCGGGCGCTCCCGCGTGCTGAA
>CAZMAI010000543.1:0-1491 GCA_964564195.1 uncultured Anaerolineales bacterium
GGCGGTAGCCCTCAAATATCGGGTGCGCGAAATAGACCACGTTGCCGGCCGCGTTCCGGGTGATGGCCGGGTAGGCGGCGACGTTCGCGGGGTCCATCGGCGTCTGCCGGTGCGAGCAAAAGTGATCCCATGAGCGGTTGAAATAGGGGCCCGTGACCTTGGCTAGCACGCTCGTACCAGCGCAAGGCTCTACGGCCAGGCCCCGCTCGTAGACCACATGCTCCGTGTCGGCGAGTTGCGCGCCAAGCTCCAGCGTCGTTCGCACGTAATCCGGGGAGTTGGGAGCCTCAACCGGCGCCCGAAGGCCCCAGTCAGGCAGCGCAAAGGCGTCTCCCGCCGGGGTGAGCCCCGAGCGGTAGCTGGCGATGACCTTGCCCCCTTGCGTCAGATAGCCGCTAACGCGCTCGGCCAGCCTGGCGTCGAGAGGCACCTTGTCCGGTAGCACCAGCACCCGGTAGCGGCTCCAGTCGGCGCGCTCGTCGACGAAATCAAACTGCTGGTGGCTCTCGAGCAGCATCCGCAGCGCTCCGGCGTTGCTAGGGTCGACCCGGCCGTTGTCCGTACCCGCTGCTTCTACGTTGAACACAGCGATCTCGGCGACTGGCGTTGCGCCCGCGCACCAGGGCTCTTTAGCTTCCACCTGCTCGTAAACACGGCCGATCAGATCGTAGACGGGCGGGCTCAGCCGGCCGCGCGGGTGCAGTTGGTCGCCGATGCAGCAGGCCGCGCCGTTGGCGAGCATCTGGAAACACTCGAACTCGAGGGCCGCCTGGTTCTTGAACGAGGAAAAGTCGCCCCAGGAGGTGTGGAACTTGCCAGTCATGCCCAGGTGGGGCTTGCCCAGGGTCCGGGCATAGCGCACGCTGATGGGATAGTGGCTGTAGCCCCATTGGCCCGTGCTCGGAAGCGATTCGAGCTCAAAGTGTGTAAAATGCTCCAGGCTGTTGATGGTCTGGTCGTATCCCACGTGGCCGGAGTTGAAGAATACCATCGCCCCCGGAACGCGTGCGCGGCCATCCTCGAACAGCCGCTTGCGACAGGCGTCACGTACCTGCGCTGCAAAGGCCTGGCGGTCGTCGCTGGACGCGGGATCAAGGCCGAGGCGGCGCATGTCGCGCACGCAGTGGGCACAGACGCACTCGCCCTGGTGGATGATGTCGTACCAGAGGCCGTCGACTTGCCCGCCAAAGTGGTCGATGACCTCGCGCGACTGGTCCAGCACATAGTCGAGGTAGGGGGAGTTAAGGCACAGTTTTTTCCATGCCGACTCCAGCGGGCTGTGCTGTCCCAGTACGCCCTGCGGCGTCACCTCCAGCCACTCGGGGTGTAGGGCTGCAGAGAGTTCGTCCCAGCCTACGGTGATATAGATCGGTGCCGCGATGCCGGCCGAGTGGCAGGCGGCCACCTGCGCCCCGAGCAGATCAAAGGTCAGGGCCGGGTGCAGCGTGAACCGCGTCGGTGTATAGTAGACATAACCGTGATGGCAGCGGG
>CAZMAI010000544.1:0-1490 GCA_964564195.1 uncultured Anaerolineales bacterium
GCCATCGTGCGCAGCGAGGCGGGGTCGGCGTCCATCGTGTCACACCCCAGGGCGCCGTGGGTGTGCACGTCGATCAGGCCGGGTGCGAGGATACGACCATCGAGGTCGATGACCTCTGCTTGCCGGATCGCCTCAATCGGCGCATCACCGCGGCCCAGATCTGCGATCTGTCCCTCACGCACCAGCACCCAACCCTCTGGTGCGATCTCCTCGGGGGTACAGATACGCCCCTGTCGAAACAGGAGGGGGTCGCTCATAGATGGCCTCCGTTCCTAGAGCGCCGTGGTGGCCTGGTGGATCTCGAGAAAACGCCCGTAGGCGGCCTCCCAGCCAGCTGGATCCCCCGGTATATAAGTCGTGGTCTCAAAGGAGCGCTCCACGATGCGCCGCCCCTCCTGCACGCTGGCAATGTGCCCGCGCGCCACCGCCTGCATCATCACGTTGCCGATCGCGGTCGCTTCCACGGGACCAGCCACCACGGTGCGCTGCGTCGCATCGGTCGCGAACTGGCACAGCAGAGTATTCTGAGAGCCTCCTCCGACGATGTGGATCACGCCCAGGCGCCGCCCCGCCATGCGCTCGAGCTTTTCCACCGCCCAGCGGTACTTTAGCGCGAGGCTCTCCAGCGCGCAGCGCACGATCTCGCCGCGGGTCTCGGGCACGCGCTGGCCTGTCCGGGCGCAGAACGCCTGGATCCTTGCCGGCATGCCGCCCGGGGCGATAAACTCGACGGCGTCGGGCTCAACGAGGGGGCCAAAGGCGGGCGCCTCCTGGGCCATGGCCGTGATCTCATCGTAAGAGAGGGCCTCACCCTCCAGCGCCCAGGAGCGCCGGCACTCTTGCACCAGCCACAGCCCCATGATGTTCTTGAGCACGCGAAAGGTGCCGCCGACGCCGCCTTCATTGGTAAAGTTGAACGCGAGCGCCTCGGGCGTGATCACCGGATCAGGTACTTCGATGCCAATAAGCGACCACGTGCCGGAGCTCAGATAGATAAAGTCGCTGCCGCGGGCGGGCACCGCGGCCACGGCAGAGCCCGTGTCGTGCGTGGCCGGGAGGATCACCGGCGTACCCGCGAGCCCGGTCTCGGCGGCCAGATGCTCCTCCAGCGGGCCAAGGACCGTCCCCGGCGGCATCACGGGAGGCAGGATATCAGTGGGCAGATCGAGCCGGCGAAGAAGGTCGCACGCCCAGTCGAGTTCGCGTGGATTATAGAACTGGCTGGTGGTGGCCACCGTAAACTCGCTCACCGCGATTCCCGTGAGCCAGTAGTTGAACAGGTCGGGCATCATCAACAGCGTGCGGGCCTGCTCAAGGGCGGCATCGCCGTGCTCACGCATGGCCAGCAGCTGGTAGAGGGAGTTGAGCTGCATGAATTGGATGCCGGTCTGCTGAAAGATCTCTTCACGGGGCACCCGCTCCAGCGCCAGCGCGAGCATGGCCTCGTTGCGCGGGTCGCGATAGTGGCGCGGATTGGCCAGCAACTCGCC
>CAZMAI010000545.1:0-1485 GCA_964564195.1 uncultured Anaerolineales bacterium
GCCTCCTCCGCCACGCTGTAGGCGATGCCCAACAGCGCGGGCCCCGTGTGGGCGCCCATCACCGGCGTCAAATGCGACATGACGAACTCGATGCAATTGGGCATGGCGCGCATCCGCTCCGCCAGCGCCACGCCGTCCTCTGGCTGATCAGCGTGAAAGACCGACGCGCGAAACGGCCTGTCGCCTACGGCGCGTTCCACCGCGCGCACCATGCAGTCGGCTGACCGGGCATGGCTGCGGGCCACGGCAACGGGCGCTACAGATCCATCGGCGATGGTGACCACCGGCTCCACGTGCAGGCGGGAGGTCACCATGCGAGCCACGGACGTGCCTCGCCCCAGCCGGATCAGGTGCTCCAACGTCTGGAACGCGGCCACCAGCCCCGACCGCCCCCGGCAATCCTCGGCAGCCCCGGCGACCTCCTCGAGGGTCCCGCCGCGCCGGGCCGTGCGCGCAGCCTCCAGTACGCAAAACCCCTCGGCCATGGCCGCACAGCGCGTGTCAACGATGCGCACCGGCACCGGCGCGACCTCGGCAGCCAGCGTGGCCACCGAGATGATACTGGTCAGCCTGCGCGAGGCGAATACTCCCACGATGCCATCAGCGCGCGCCGCCGCCCGCGCGTACGCTTGGGCAAAGGCCGCTGGCGTGGGAACCGCGGTCGTCGGCCGGCTGTCGCGTTCGCGGAACAGACTATAGAACTCCTCCGGGGAGATATCCACGCCATCGAGGTACGTCTGGCCATCCCAAACCAGCACCAGCGGCACCACTTCCAGACCGTAGGCCTCAACCAGGTCGGGCGGAATGCTGGCGATGCTGTCGGTGACCACGGCGACGCGTCCAGGGTCCGTCATCTGCTCCCCCACATTGGTGCACGAATTGACCGGGGATTCGCCAGAGCCTTACAGCAGGATGATAACTTACGAGGCGCGCAGCGTCAATGGCCATGCCCGCTCACCTGACAACCCTCCGGAGCCAACTACCGCCGATTTGCCGTCAGATGCTTCTCGCTCTACCATCCCGCAGATATCGCGTAAGCAGACGAGTCGCGCGTGTGAAGCAAGCAGGTGAGCGTCAGAGCAGCTGGATCAACCGTTTCCCGCTCTACTACGGCTGGGTGATCCTGGTGGCAGGCATGGCGGTGCAGATTATGTCGAGCCCCGGCCAGACCTACACCACCTCGATCTTTATCGAGCGTTTCATCGCGGACCTGGGTCTCTCGCGCACTTTGGTGAGCACGTTGTACACCATCGGGACCCTGTGCGGCGGGCTGGCCATGGGGCTGGCTGGGCGCTGGGTCGACCGCTACGGCGTCCGGATCGTGGCGACGCTCACCGGCGTGCTCTTTGGGCTGGCCTGCCTCTATATGAGCTTTGTCAATGGCGCCTGGATGCTGGGCCTGGGCTTTGTCCTGATCCGGATGCTGGGCCAGGGCAGCCTGAGCCTCACCGCCAGCAATGCTATCAACCGCTGGTGGGTGCGCCG
>CAZMAI010000546.1:0-1479 GCA_964564195.1 uncultured Anaerolineales bacterium
TGGTGGTGGTGATCTCCTCACCACTGGATCTGGACTTGGAAGCCCTCCTCCTGAGGAGTAAGAGGATAGTTACTCCCACAGCGAATATCATACCGGTGAATAGGCCAGCAAGTTCCAGGGCGAAGATAATGTAAACTGCCAGAATCATAATCCCCGATATGAAGGTTAAAAACTGACCAGTTCCCACGCTTATACGGTCTATTTCATTGGTTAGGGCGTGGGCAAAGTTTGATGCTTTCATTCTCGAAAAGAATAGCCAGGAAGAATTTGTGATAGCATTATACAAACGTTTTCTGAGGTGAGCTGCGAACTCGTACTGTATTTGGGATGTTTTTAGTGTTTGATATCGGGTTAGAAATGCACTGAAACTCACAACCAGCACATAAATTAAAAGCACCAATATCAGTGTTGGCTCCAAACCGAAAAACCTGAAAAATGCTGATACTACTTCTCCAATCTGACCCAAAGATCCCTGACCCACATCCAGACCCACCAATCCAAGAAGGGGGATGAGTAAGACTAGACCCACCGCTTCGGTGAGACTTAAAAGAACCATTAAGGTTATGGCTAAAACAACCTTTCTAGGCATTAATTGTGTTAAGTTCCTGGTGTACCTGCGCAGGAGACTATTTTTGTAATATTTTAAATTAAACATGGCTATGATCCTTTATGATGAATTTCTTCATATACCTAGTATGGTCTTATAATTCTTTTCTGATTCTCCTAAAACCACATCTCCACTGTGTTCCAACCATGCATGGGCTTCAAAAACTCCATCTTCGTTTAAAACTCCAATTTTTATAATGGTGTTGTATCCGTACCGCGAAAATAATATATGACCTGCCATTGCCTGCACCAGACAGGTTGCCCTGGGAATGTATCGACTGATGACAACAATCATCATCCTAATTCTCTCTATTCTAACTTTGTGGACTTTGTCCAATTCATCTGGAGATAAGTAAGTAGCAATCTTCTGAACTCTTTTTTGTACAAAAGAAAACGGGAAAATCCAGATCATAACTCTAACTACCATAACCCAGAATAATGATTCTAATGCCAGTATTTTCTCTTGGTACGATAATTTAATGAAATCTAAAAAAATTCCCATTTTCTGCCTCACTGGTCTTCCTTATAAAATTCTTTATTTTCTTATAAGTAATCTATCAGATTGAACAAGACTATTCACCTAAAAATTATGACATCAATTAACATTATTTCTGGTGATGTTCTTATCAAAGATGAAAATCATTCTGAAACTACCTTCATTTATTTGTTAGAATTTTTCTTTTGAATGAATATATTGTTCACTAATTTCCAATCTTTTTTGTGAATTAATTCACAAACTTATAAAGCGTTTGTGACTAGATTCACATAATATATATAAAAACAAAACCTTTATATGTGAATTTGTACAAAGGTCATGACTAACTGAAGATTATATTGCTCACCATCAACAACATTGACTTTTTTTATAGATCA
>CAZMAI010000547.1:0-1475 GCA_964564195.1 uncultured Anaerolineales bacterium
TGGGGCGCATCTCAATTTCTTGCAAGGTGGTGTAAGCTTGGGGCATGAAAACTACTTGTTGCCCCCCTGTTGCTCATTCTACCCCGGCCCCCGCCACGCCTGAGCCCCTGGCCGTTCTGGCGGCGCGCACCGCCTGTGCCTTGGATCGCGCCATCCAGCGCCATGTGCTGGCCGCCGACCAAAATCTCGGTCATCTGGAAGCCCAGGCGGCCCACGACGTCCAAGAACTGCTCCGCGCCACCGTCGAGCGCGGCGCGCAGGCCAGGGCCGACGCCACGCCGCCGGTTTGTCCGGTGTGCGGGAAGCCCCTCAGCCGCCTGTCTCCGGGCCACGCCCGCACCTTCATCTCGCGCTTCGGCCCCATCACTCTTCGCCGCACCCGGGGCTATTGCAAAACCTGCCGCAAATGGCGCATCCCCGCCGACGCCGCGCTGGGTTTGGAGGAAACCGCCGGCTATTCCCCGGCCGTGCAGGCCCTGGCCGCGCTGCTGGCCAGCAAGATGCCGGTCCAAGAGGCCAGCGTCGTGCTCGAACACGTGACGGGCCTGAAGCTGCCCCGCGCCACCCTGGACCGCGAGGCCAAGCGCCAGGGGGAACGGGCCCAACGCTTGCGCGCCCAGCTCGATCAGCAAGCCGCCACGGAAAAACGCCAGCTTGAACTGACGCTGGAACCCTACCAGATGATCCTCCAACTCGACGCGTGGAACATTCGCGAACGCGATGGGTGGGGCCAAAGCAAGGCCTTGCGCCGGACTGGCGTGGAACCCGAACGCTGGCACTGGGTTTACACCGGCACCTGCTTTCGTTTGAACCAGCGCGGGCAAACCGCCGGAGGACGCCCTGTCATCAGCGAACGGGGTTTTGTCGCCACCCGGGCGGGACTGGCGGCGTTGCGCGAGCAAATGCATGCCGAGGCGTTGCGGCGCGGATTGGGCCAGGCCGCCGGGGCCCTGGTCATCGGCGACGGCGGCGTCTGGATCTGGCGGCTGAGCGATGACCGCTGGCCGCAAGCGCGCCAACGGCTGGACTTCTACCATGCCGTGCAACATCTGGCCGCCGTGGGCCGCGCGCTCTTTGGCGAAGACACCGCCAAGCTCAAGGCCTGGCTGCGGCCTTTGGTGCGGCAGTTGAAGAACGAATCGTCGGTCAAAGTCATCCGGCAACTGGAGGAGGTGCTGCCCACCCTGCCGGCGGGCGAAGCGGCCTCCGCGGTGGCGAGGGAAGTCAACTACTTCCGCGAACACCAGCACCGGATGGACTACCGGGCGGCGCGGCGGGCGGGCGAACCGCTCGGCAGCGGGGCGGTGGAAGCGACCTGTCGGCAATACCAATGTCGTTTCAAACGCCCGGGCCAGTTCTGGAGCCAGGCGGGAGACGAAGCCCTGCTGTGCTTGGAAACCTTCTGGCGTAACAACCGTTGGCATCTTCTCTTCCCGCACTCCACCTTCAACCCTGCAAGAAATTGAGATGCGCCC
>CAZMAI010000548.1:0-1456 GCA_964564195.1 uncultured Anaerolineales bacterium
TGGCTGTGGAACTCGATGCGCTGATAGTTTTCCATAACAGCCCGATTATACCGATGACCGGGCGACTGTCAACGCTCGGTAGGGCCCCCGATCAGGCCGTCCCAGACCATGTACGGCGTCTCGCGCCGGAATCCCAGGGACGCCAGGGTCTCACTGATGGCACTCTCCAGCGGAGAGCGACCGTTCCAGGCATTCACGAGCACGCGCCTTGGACGGTAGGCAACACCGCCGGGCCGCGTGATGTGCGACAGCAGCAGAGACACAGATCGCGCCACCAGTGCATCATCGCCGCCCTCTGTTGATTGCCAGCGGCCAGACCCATGTTCGTAAACGAGCACGGGCACGCCGTTCTGCAGCACCACATAGTTGGAAGGAATCCTCGAAAAACCGGGCTCTTGCGCGATAGCGTCCGGCCCTCCGTCTTTGGCCGAATCCGTGTCCGGAGTGTAGCTCTCACGGCCATAGATTAAGGCAGGATCCAAGGCGTTGATGAGTACCAGGGCATCGCGCCCCGGAGCATCGGCGCGCGTCCAGTCCCTGAGGGCGTCGACGGCCTCGGGCAGAGCATACTGCAGACCCGAGAGGCCCTGGACAAAGTAACCGCGCCGCACCTCGCCCGTCAGCTCCATACGATAGAGGTGCGGGTATAGTGCCGCCCACGGCAGCATGCCCCGTTGACCCTCGATCACATCGCGAGTGATGATGCCGTAGCACTGCAGCGCCTGTCGCGCCTGAGCATGGGCCTGAGAAAACGCCTCGAGCGGCTCACCGAGCACGCCATACCGGTGAACCAGAGACCACCGGCCCTCTGCAGATGGACGCGGTGTCAGCCTGCGTGCCACGCGGCGCCTGCCTGCCAGCATCTCGGACCGGCTGGGCCGCTGCATGACAGCCGGTTTTCTTTGCTCGCGCCACGCGGACAGATAGCCGTCGAGAGAACTGCGCATCCCCTCGCCCTCCTCGACGCCAATTCGTCCAGCGATGATCGCGCGCAACACCTCCGGCCGGTCGTTGGTCATCAGACCCGCCATGACGAGTTCCAGGAGAGCCATGTCGCAGGGCTGCGGCGCCAGGCCGAGCGCACTCTGCAGCATGCGAGCACTCACGGGACCCTCCGCATGGACGAACTCGTAGACCCGGCGGGCGTCGGCACCCAGGCCCTCCAGCAGGGCAGGCTCTGGCTGCGCTTCGAGGTACAAGTTGCCCTCGCCAGCCCAGAAGAACCGCAGGCGGAGATGCTGCCAGTCCGGACCCTGCGCCTGCCAGACGAGATCGCCCCGAGCGCAGAGCGCATCCAGCACCGCCGGCGTATAGTCCGGCGTGCGCAGCGGAAACACGTCGCGCTCCCATATCTCGGCTGGCAGCAACTGCCCGGCCAGTTGCCCGACTGTCGCCAGAAGTGGGTCCTCAGTTGGATGATGGCCGGGATGAAGCCCCTGCCAGCGTGACAGAAAAC
>CAZMAI010000549.1:0-1447 GCA_964564195.1 uncultured Anaerolineales bacterium
AGCCGGTTGGGAGGCGCCGCCGTGGCGGTTTTCGTCGCAGCCCTGGTCTTTGCGCCCCTGGCGGTGCACTTTTTCCAGCACCCGGGCGATTTCGTTGAGCGCGCCAGCCAGGTGCTCGTCTTTGAATCAGAAGGTGGTTGGGTGACTTGGATACGCACCATGGGCACCAATCTGGTGCGGAATCTGGGCGGGCTGTTTGTGCGGGGCGATCCGCGACCGATGTTCAACCTGCCAGGCAAGCCGGTCTTTACGCCGGTGATGGCGATCTTTTTCCTGACCGGGCTTGTGACGGCGATCGGCAATGGACGGCGGGTCGAGTATGGCTTGCTGCCGATCTGGGTCCTGGGCATGTGCCTTCCCGCGGTCCTCACCGACGACATCATGCCGCAAAGCCAGCGGATGACCGGCATCATGCCGGCGATGTATCTGCTGGCGGCGCTCGGCCTGGAACGCGCCTACGTGTGGGCCTCGGTCCGGGCCAGGCGCCGGCATCTGGCGGCCATCGCGCTCGCCGGTTTGTTGATCCTGGAGGGTGGCTGGGCGGCCCGCACCTATTTTGGGGTGTGGGCCAGGCTGCCCGATAACTACTATCATTTCCATGCGCCCTACCAGGTCGCGGCGGCCGATGCCGGTGTGGCGCTGGACGCGGGCGATACCGTGATCGTCATCGCGGAGCACTACCGGCATCCCACGGCGGTGTACCTGGAGCCGCGGATGCATGACGCTCTCTGGCTGGTGCAGAATCGTACCATCGTGATTCCGTCACGCGCCGGTGCCGAGACGCTCATCTACTGGCCGCGAGACCTCGGGGTGTCGCAGCCGTATATCGCGTCGCGCCTGCCGGCTATGGCGGACCTGGAGCGGCGGGTTCTGGATCCTGACGGCGGGGTTGCACTGGAGATCTACCGTCTCCGGGAGGATGTGGTCGCGGCGCTACGTGACGCGCCGGCGATCGCGTCGGTGGGCGAGATTGAGGTCTTGGGCTGGGCCGCTGCCGAGAGTGTGCCGCGCGATGAGCCTCTGGCGGTGGAGCTAGCCTGGCGCGTGCGGCAGCCAACGGTTGATGGACGGCTGTTTTCGGTTCATCTCCTGGATGAGTCAGGGCGACGCTGGAGTGAGCACACAGACCTGGGGTTTATGCCTGAGCAGTGGCGGCCCGGTGACACGGTCCACCAACTGTTCGAACTGCCCCTTCCTGAGGGGATACCGGCGGGCATGTATCGGCTGGTGTTTGTCATGGCGGACGGCGCGGCGACACCTTTTCCTGTGAGTGCGCAGGGCAAAGGCGCAGGTTTCGCGGTGGATCTAGGAAGGGTGGCGCTGACCGCGGAGGGACCCACCGTGCGCGAGGCGCAGCCGGGCGTAGTGTTCGGGGCTGACCTGGCGGTCATTGCTCACGGATCGCTTGATGGGCAGTCGCTTGTCTCGCCAGAGCTGGAACTGGATG
>CAZMAI010000550.1:0-1443 GCA_964564195.1 uncultured Anaerolineales bacterium
GATTGCAATTCATCTTGTTATTTTGTCTCTTATTTTTGCTTTGGTTTTGAATGTGTCTTATGCTGCTGATTATTATGCTAATCCATGGAATTTTCAGGATTTAATTGATAATGCTCATGATGGTGACACTGTTTGGTTCCAGAATGGTAATTATAATGTTTATGATACGATACAACTTTACTCATCCCTACGTTTAATTGCACAAAATCCTGGTGGGGCTGTTTTAAGGGCGGCTAGTGATATTGAATCTATTATTAAGGTTAAAAGTCCCGGGGTTACTATTTCTGGTTTGGTGATGGATTGCAATCATCGATCTGATTTTGGTATCTGGGGTGGATGGGGATCAGAGCCCACCTATAATGGAGTTTTTAGTAACAACCGCATTGTTAATTATGACAATTATGCTATTATGATGGATAAATCTGCTCATTCTGTTTTTGAAAATAACATTGTTAGTGGTGGGAGGTTGGGAATAGCAGTTGACAACAGTCCTTATATCACTGTTAGGAATAATCAGATATCTAGTACGCAATTAACGGGTTTATATTTGTATAATTCTCCTTTATCAATGGTTTCTGGTAACACAGTGGGTGGTAGTGGTCAGGATGGAATACTTATTGAAAGTAGCGGTCTTACCATGGTCACAGATAATAATGCTTTTAACAGTGCTTGGAGTGGTATAAGTTTAACCGGGAGCAGTTACAGTGTGGTTTTAGAAAACATAGCTACAGGTAATCAGGGTAATGGTATTGGCCTATTATCGAGTGATGAATCCTATGTGGTGATTAACACTGTTACTGGTAATGGATTGGGAATCGGTCTGTATAACAGCCGAAATAACAATGTAACTGATAATAACGTTACTGGTAACGATGCCGGGATAAAGGTTGTCAGTTATATTAATAATGTGACTCGTAATATTGTTAATAGTAACAGAGGATATGGTATATCACTGGTAAGTGATGGTAACAGTATAGACACTTCCCATATAATCCAAAACCTTGTCACCTCTAATGGTTATGGTATTGAAATGGTGGGTGATGGTAACAACATCCTAACCAGTTTGTTAGGGGATAATTGGGTTTTAAACAATGATTATATGCTTCGGATCAGGGGGAACAGCAACACACACAATGGTTCCACCATTTTTGGAAATACAAACGGACTAATAGTCCTAGGGAATTACAATCGGCTTTCTAACATCACCGCAGTCTATAACACACTGACTGGTATAATAATTGATGGTGCGGGAAACAGTCTCAATGAGAGTCTTATTCTAAATAACACCAATGGCGTTATTGTAACTGGATTGGGGAATAATATCAGTGATAATTATGTTTTAAACAACACCGGTACGGGTATTTATGTTTCGGGCACTAATCCGGTGACTGGTAATATTATCACCCAGAACAATGGCAGTGCCCTGGTGCTACAGACAGATAA
>CAZMAI010000551.1:0-1432 GCA_964564195.1 uncultured Anaerolineales bacterium
GGTCTTGCTCCGCACCTGATTGGCCGCATCCCTTTTCTGGCCAGCAGATCTTACGGTGCGCTCCATGTGTCTCTCCCCCCGCAATCCGTTACGCTATTCCCACGGGAAACCGTCTATCTGCCAGGTCCGCACTGCCCACTCGGGCAACGCCAGGGCCAGCGCCTGCCAGTCGGGCGAAAACGCGATCCCTTCCGCGCTCAACACCCCTTCACCGAACCGCAACGTGCGCAGCAGGGCGCCGTCACTCAGCCGCCAGAGATGCACCGCAGGACCTGCTATCCCCTGGATGGGTGCCTCGAACGAGGCAACGGTCTGCCCATCGGGCGAAAACAGCACGCGGCTGACGGTGTCTGTATGCCCTTCGTAGGTGTACAGCAGGTTCCCGCTGCTCACCTCCCACAGACAGACCGTGTCGTCCCACGACCCTGTGGCCAGAATCAGCCCGTCGGGCGAGAACGCCACAGTCGCCACCGAATCGAGATGGCCCTCCAGTGTGTCCAGCAAGCCCCCGTCGCTCACACGCCACAGCCGCACCGTATCGTCGTATGACCCGGAAGCCAGCATCTGCCCATCGGGCGAAAAGGCCACGCTGCTGACGCCTTTGGTGTGTCCCTCAAGCGTGGCCAGCAGCCTGCCGTCCGAAACGCGCCAGAGCCGGACCGTATTATCATCCGAGCCCGTGGCCAGGGTCTGCCCATCGGGTGCAAAGGACACGCTTATTCCAGTCGGAGCAGCATCTACGTCAAGTACATAGAGCAGAGCCCCATCCGACACACGCCACAGACGCACGGTGCCATCCCGCGATGACGCCGCCAGTGTCTGCCCGTCGGGCGAGAAGGCCACGGCGTCTACATCATCCTCCGGCCCCGCCAATACGCGCAGCATGGCGCCATCGGAGACGCGCCACAGCCGCACCGTAGCGTCTGCTGATCCCGACGCCAACGTCTGACCGTCAGGCGAGTACGTCACGCACTGAACACCGCCCGTGTGCCCCTCCAGTCTGCGCACGGGACGCAGGCACGCTCCCAGCCCGACGTCACAGGCCAGCCAGTCCTCAAGATCCTGGTACGGCACGAGCGCGCCCAGGATCTCCTTCGTCCCCGACGCCACGCTGATTGGCCACGGTCCGGGAGCAGCTCCCTCGAGCATCGTCGTCCCCACAACCTCGCCCGTGCGGGCGCTGCGCGCCTGCACATCCAGGTCGCGGCGGCAGCGGTCAACGGTGAACGGAAACCTCCCCCCGTACTGCTGGCTGTCAAGACACGTTTTCCGCTCCTCCACCACCACGACCAATTCGGTCTCGCCCACCGTCGCGGGCCTCCACCAGGTCACCAGGGCACCCTCGTTCCAGGGGTGGGCGGCACCGGACGGCTCCACGATCACCATCCGGTGAGGTCCAGGAGCGCCAGGGTCATAGATCGCAGCCTCCGGA
>CAZMAI010000552.1:0-1431 GCA_964564195.1 uncultured Anaerolineales bacterium
TGGACACCACCAAACCCACCATAACCAGTGTTAACCCAGCCAACAACAAGGTAATCAATACAGCCAATAAGGCGATAGTGATCACCTTCAGTGAGAACATCAAGGCAGGAAGCGCATTTACCAGTATCAAAGTCACCAACCCCGACGGAGTAAAAGTAAACCCACTCTACAAAGTAATAAACGGCAAAACACTAACCCTAACCCGTAACGGTAACTACTTAAACAGACTAACCTACACCATCACCCTACCCAAAGGCAGCATCACCGACACAGCAGGCAACACCATCAACACCTACACCAGCAAATTCACCATCAGAAGAACGTAAAAAAATTAAATTTTTATTTTTTCCCCCTTTTTTAATTTTTTTTATTGGATCTCTTCGAGTGGTTTTTTTGAAAATCTCTTATATACTTTATTTTTATTTAAACAAGCCTAAATAATACTTTTTTTAATCTAGTTTTCTCTGGTAAACATCATAAGAATTACAAAACAGACCAATTTACCCAAAATAACGAAAAAGTAAATTAAACATATTAAAGAGAATTATCTATTACATGATGCACTAAAGTATCCTTGGTCACGATACACCATTTCACCTGTTTTAATAGGTCGATTATGCAGTCATGTACTTTTTAGTAATTATTTCAAGTTCCAGTGTTAAACCATGATGCATGTCAGTTCTGGTGTGTAATTTGTTGTCTTAACGGGATTTTTACTCCTTTTTGGTTCAGTTTCATTCTTTGTTGTGATGAGTTTTTAGCATGTGGTCCGCGTGGTTCATCAACTTTTATAACCAGGACCATCTTTTAGGAATGTTGTATCCTGAATCACACATTTTTTAACCTTTACAATCAATTTGTCGTTGCAGTTTCACATATTCTCTGTCTTTGCAAATAACACCGAACAACCCAGCATAAAAAACAAAAAAATCAAAGGGTTACAGAAATCCTTCTATAGATTTGGTACGGTTTTGGGAATAAATTGGGGAAATCCATATTATATACACCTGCCTATACCAACAACGGAGGTGAATCAGGCTATAAAAGTATGAAAAAAACCATGTTTTATTTTAAAATCGTAATAACTCGATTTTAGAATTACTAACAGAATTTAAGATACTGATCGATTTTAGGATTTGCTAACATTTAGAAATGGAATCAAGGAGGTGAAACAATATTTCAATCTAAATTAAAAAAAAGTATCTACCTTTTAATGCTCACCGTAGTCTTTTCCTTTGTTTTTTGTGGAACTGCTTCTGCTGACCCATATGTGGGCGGTGAAAATCTCACTACAGTTCAAAATGGAACGGTTAGTGGAGGTTTATACACTGACTCGTATTATGGTTTCACTGGCAATGCAACTAATAGCAGTGTTAACGAAGGTAGCATTGCTAATGTGACGTATAAATTTAAATCACTTCCAAATAATGC
>CAZMAI010000553.1:0-1419 GCA_964564195.1 uncultured Anaerolineales bacterium
TCGCCTGGACCTCTTCAGCGGGTAGTCCCTCGGAGATGAGCTGCTGCTCGATCTGGGCGATCTCCACGGCGCTCACATCACCTACAAGTGCCAGAAACCGCGCCTGAATGTCCTCTACATCGGCGCCGTGATGGAGGTCGGTGATCAGTTGCTTGAGCATCTCTTTACGTTCGGCCTGCATGCTATCCATTGTCTCATCTCTCCTGCCGCGTTCCGCGGTCTATGTCCGATCAGGTCTCACTATATGCCGAGACTGAGAGACGGTCAGTCACCAGAGTTACACTGGACGGCACCGGTAAGGGTGCAATCATCACGATGGCTGCGGGTTGCTGTCAGACGATTGCGATGCGTCCCAGCCGTCTTTGAAATAGTCCAGAGCCTGCGGCGCGCCATCCAGCTCCAGCACGATGACGGTATCCAGCGCGTCTGGCGCTCGCGCCGGAAGCTTGTCCAGGATGACTCTATCGCCGCGCTGTTCAAACACCACGGACTCGCCATTGTGGAGCATGTGCACCGAACGGACCTGATTGAGGATGCGTGGAATGGTCAGCTGTCTGCCTGGCCAGCGCAGCACGTGCACAAACACCGTATTGCCCTTGAGGGTGGTCATGCCTGTAGAGGTAAAGAACGGTGAGCGGTCTGTGCCATAGATCGAAGCGCCGTTGGTCTTGAGCCAGTCGCCCACCTGGCGCAGGATGCGCTCGGATTCGGGGGGCACCGTGCCATCCGCCCTGGGGCCGATGTTCAGCAGGAGATTGCCGCCGCCAGAGGCACAGCGCACCAGGGTCTCGATCACCTGTTTGGGGGTTTTCCAGTCTGTGTCCGCTTCGTTGTAGCCCCAGCTCCCATTGAGCGTCATGCACGCCTCCCAGGGGCGACCCGGGGCCGAAGCGGCGATGTGCTGTTCGGGGGTGTCAAAGTCCGCCGGAAGCTGAGCACGGTTGTTGATGATGATCCCGGGCTGCAGCTGCCGCACCATCGCATTTAGCTCCTCAGAGCGCCAATCCTCGGCAGAGTAGGGCCATCCTCCGTCGTACCAGAGGATGTCGAGCTTGCCATAGTTGGTACAGAGCTCGCGCACCTGGGCATGCATATAGTCGACCAGCGCGGCCCAGCCTTGCGGATCATTCTGCGGACCGCGAAAGTACGCCGGGTAGCGCCAATCGAGAAGGGAGTAGTAAAAGCCCACCGGCATCCCACCACGGTGACAAGCCTCGACGAACGCCTGCAGCAAGTCCCTGCCGGCCGCAGTCTTGGGCGCGCTAAAGTCAGACTGTGCACTATCGAACAGGGAAAAGCCGTCGTGATGCCGGCTGGTGAGCACCATGTAGCGCATTCCGGCCTCTTTGGCGAGGCGGACCCAGGCGTCCGGATCGTAACGTTTCGGGTTGAACTGCGTCGCCAGCGGCGCATACTCCT
>CAZMAI010000554.1:0-1418 GCA_964564195.1 uncultured Anaerolineales bacterium
CCATAGCCCTCGCGCCAGCCCTCCTGCAGTACGCCCCAGGTAGCGTCGTCCATGACCTCTTCCGGCGTGCGCACGGTGCGCTCCATCTCGCGGATCGACTGCTGGGCATAGACTGGCACAATACCCGAGGCGTGCCGCATGGCGCGCACGTGCCCGGGCGTCGCCAGGCCCAGCCGGTCGCCCAGGCCAGCGCTCTTGCGCACCCCGATCCGGATAGGCGCGGTAAACGGCAGCAGTTCGCGAATCCGGCAAGCGTTGCCGTGATCCAACGGGCCAGTGCCTAACCAGGCTGTCTGGCCTCGCCAGGTAACAGGCTGGAGCGCCAGGGTCAAGCCCAGTGCGTGACAGTCGGGGCTGAGCAGCCCCAGCCGACGTCCGGTCGCACCGCGAAAAAGGAACAGCAGGGAGTCGCCGATCTTGTTGATCGAACGCTCATACACGCTACCAGCGGCCAGCGCGCCCAGTTCCTGTGCGACGGCGCCCAACTGCTCCGATCCTGACAGCGATTGCTCCATAGTCGCTTCCGCTCCTGGTGGTCGAGACGTCACGCCTGCCGCAAGGGTATCCGGAACGCCCCTGGCTGTCAACGCGTGCCGCGCCCGGAACCGTGGTTCCCCCGCAACGACGCTTGAGCATCGCCGTGCACCGCGGTATCATGTAACGAAAGCTCCCGATCAGGAGGCTGTAGAAATGAGCAGCAACCGCACCACCGCTGTCCGCGCCGCACACTGTGACCATGCGGCCGATGACGAGACCGTCTACCGCTCTCTGGTGCGCGCCACCGACCCGCTGGACCGGGTCTGGGCGCGTCTGAGCCAGGCGAAACGCATCACGATCAAGTTCAATCAAGCCTGGGACCCCATCCGCCTGGTGATGTTTCAGGGCCGATACCAGGAGCACGTCGATCCAGCCGTCGCGCGGGCCGTCCTCCGTCTGCTGCGCGAGCGGACCACCGCCGAGCTGCGCTGCGTCGAGATCGCCACCATGATTCGCGGACGCGACGACCTCAGTTTCGAACGGGCCATGACCCTGTCCCACGTGCTGTCCGAGTTCGGAATCGAGACGATCAATGGCAACACCGCGCCCCACCGCATCTGCCCGGTGCCGGGTGGCGGCAACATGTTCTCGCAATACCAACTCCCCGAGTGCGTGGTGGACACCGACGCCTTTGTCACTGTGCAAAAGATAAAGAACCACAAGTTCATGGGTGTCACCCTGGGCCTCAAGAACCTCTTTGGCCTGCCACCCTATGACCCCTGGGGCCGACCGCGACAGTACTTTCACCATCTGGTGCGTCTGCCCTATGTGCTGGTCGACCTGGGCCGCATCATCGACCCCGCGCTGACCGTGCTGGATGGCCTGACCTGCCAATCCGGCGCAGAGTGGGGTGGCCGCGGCCTGGTGGGCGACGTGCTGGT
>CAZMAI010000555.1:0-1418 GCA_964564195.1 uncultured Anaerolineales bacterium
ATGGCGACCTGTCGTGCATGGGCGCCACCGATTTCCGCACGCCCCACCTGGATCGACTGGCCGCCTCGGGCGTGCGGTTCACGGACCACTATTCCAACAGCCCGGTGTGCTCGCCCTCGCGCGCAGCGCTGCTAACCGGCCGCTATCCCGGCAACGCCGGCGTGCGCGCCATCCTTGGCGGGCAGCGCAGCGCCAGCGGGCTGCTGCCGGAGGTCCCGACACTGGCCAGCGAGCTGGGCCGCGCGGGCTACCGGACGGCCATGTTCGGCAAGTGGCACCTGGGCCTGGCCCCCGGCTGCCGCCCGCAGGACCACGGCTTTCAGCACTGGTTCGGGTTCATGGCCGGGTGCATCGACTATTACTCGCACATTTTCTACTGGGGGCAAAAGGGCGGCACCGATCCGCTCCACGATCTGTGGGAGGACGGCCGCGAGGTCTGGCGCAACGGCGAGTATTTCACCGACATGATCGCCGACCGGGCCTTGCGCTGGATACGGACCACGGCTCAAGAGCCCGAGCCCTTTTTTCTCTATGTGCCCTGGAACGCCCCGCACTATCCCATGCACGCACCGGCACGTTATGTCGACCGCTTCCCGCATCTGTCGCCGGACCGGCGCATCATGGCGGCGATGCTCAGCGCCATGGATGACGGTGTAGGCGCCATCCTGGACGAATGCGAGCGCCAGGGTATCCTGCAGAACACGCTGATCTTTTTCATGTCGGACAACGGCCCCTCCCGCGAGACGCGCAACTGGCTGGACGGCACGCCGGACCCGTACTATGGCGGGCGCGCCGGCCGCCTCAAGGGATACAAATTCAGCCTGTACGACGGCGGCATCCGGGTGCCGGGGATCCTGGCGTGGCCGGAGCGCATCCCCGCCGGGCAGGTGCTGAGCGAGCCCGTCGCCGCGATGGACCTCTTTCCCACGGTGCTGGCGGCGGCGGGCCTCGATCCCGCGGCCTACGAACTGGACGGGCGCGACCTGGGTCCGCGGGTGACTAGCGGCGGCGCCGGGCCGGAACGGGACCTCTTCTGGGAGATGGACGACCAGACGGCGGTGCGCCGCGGCCGCTGGAAGCTGGTGCTCAACGGGCGTCTGGTGGAGGGCGCGCCGCCCGAGGATGCAGTGCACCTCGCCGACCTGGAAGCGGACATGGGCGAGCGGGTCAATCTCAAGGACGCGCACCCGGCGCTGGCCGCGGAACTGACCGAGATCGCTCTCACGTGGCGCAAGGGGATCGAGCAGCGCTGGCGCGACCACTGGCTGCCGAGGCAGAAGGGCACGACGTAGGCGGAGAGCGCGAACCGTTCTGCGTGCCGCGTTTCGCGTTGGCACGCTACGCGTTCCCGCTTTGGCACGCGCGGCGGTGATCTGGCCCAGCGCTAACTGGGCCCCACCGGACCGGACCGCGGGCTT
>CAZMAI010000556.1:0-1410 GCA_964564195.1 uncultured Anaerolineales bacterium
CTGTCAAAAACTTGGGGTTTGAGTGTCGAAAACGTTTTTCTGGTTTAGGATTTCTTTTCTGATGTTTATTCGTGACATTGCGCCTTTTTTAATCTTCATTATCCTTTTAATGCTTTTCGGGAATGTTATTTGGAATTTATTTTCCAATTTATTTGAGGTTCGTTCGATATTTTTATCTAGCAGGTATGCGAAGAACGTTTTAAAGTAAGGCATTAATAAATCCATGGTAATTGATTGAATAACCTTTGAATAATCGCTTATTTGATTTATTATTTCGTTCATATTGTTTCTAGCTTTTTTAAATGATTTATTGTCGAATAAGCTGAATAACTCTAGTTTTTCTTGCCGTATTTTGTCTATCTCATCATCAGATAGTTCGTTATCTCGTATATATTCTTTAATTTTCTTGTTTATATTTTTAAATACATGGAATAAGCACCATTGGTGTTTAAACCCTAATTTTTCGATGATTGGTTTGTATTTATCGTCCAAATCACTTGTTACTGCTATTTTGTTTTTATTTCTGGTGGATTCCTCTAAAAACTCTTGTATATTCGTGCAATTCTCTTCAGAGTATATTTCATCAGCTACGATAATATTCTGTTTACTGTCGAATAAAGTGAATCGGTAATTCCAGAGGCCGCTAAGTTTAATCCATTCCACGTCAAAGATGTAATATCCAGAATAACGATTTGATGTTTCTGTTTTCGGGATTTCGTATCCGAGTATCCAGTTTTCAATTGTTTGTCTTGAAATACTGATTCCTGTGTCTTTTTTAATTTTATAGGCAATTTTACGGATTGATCCGAAGAATAAACCAGCTAATTCAATGCATTTTTCTTTAAATTCATGTGTAAAGTTACTATTATTGTCTACAACGTCTGAAATATCTGTTTTAAACTTCTTACCACATTTTTTACACTTATAACTTTGAATTTCAGTGTTAACAACTCCTTCATGATAAAAATAAAGTATTCTTTCTTTAACTCCATTTTTAATCACAGATTTACTGAGACACTCCGGACAAAAAGGAATCAACATCTCAATATGAAAAATATCCCTTTTATACCATGTATTCAATGATTTAAATACATTATCATCTCTTTCAACCGATTTTAAATGATTTTCCTCATATTTCGATAAACCTTCACAAAAATAGGAAAGTTTATAACCCTGATCAAACAAACCATCAACTGGAGCAAGTATTTTTTGGCTAAACATACTAAATACTTTGCTCCACTTATTATAAAAGCTTTTAGGTTTGTATTTCAGAAAATAATCAGTTAAACACCGATAAAAAAAAATTATTTTATAAAATACACAAATTTCAAAACACCCAAGTTTTTGACAGTCTCGTTTTTTGTTTAAAAAATTTAACTTTAAAAATACATATAAATTACCATGACTTCC
>CAZMAI010000557.1:0-1392 GCA_964564195.1 uncultured Anaerolineales bacterium
GCACAGTTCATTGAGCTCATGCAGGTGATCAAGGGGCTGGGCGACCAGGTCGATCGTGTCGCGATGCTCGAGCCAGCACACCTGATGCTGCAGGATCTGGTTGAGCAGCCGTTTCGCCAGTACCGTGTGTCGCGACAGACGCACTTTGAGACGGGCATTCGGGCCAGCGCCTGGTGGCAGTGCCGCATCCTCGATCTGGAGGCTTGTGTCGGCGCGATGCGCTTGCCGGGGGGCGAGTTGGATTTTAACCTGACGCTGCACGATCCGATCGCCGAATACCTGCCTGAGGATTCTCCCTGGCGGGGACTGAGCGGCGAGTACGTGCTGCATCTGGGATCCGAGTCCTGCGTCGAACAGGGCCATGTCCAGGGCCTGCCGCTGATGTCCGCAACGGTTGGGGCGTTCACGCGACTCTGGCTGGGCGTGGCGAGGCCGACCGGGCTGGCCGTTACCGATCACCTCTCGGCGCCGCAGGGACTGCTGGAAGATCTCGATCGCCAGCTGTGCCTGCCACAGCCGCACATCGACTGGGATCTGTAGACGCCCGGGCACACGCTAGACCAACGAGCGAGCGGGGCCATCCCGATGGCCTCGCTCGCTCATTCTTCAGAGCAGTCTAGCTTGCCGGCTGTGCCAGGCGGTCCAGCAGGCGGCAGTAGGCCGTCTGGCCCCGGCGGAAGCTGCTCTTGCGGAAAAACTCGTTCGGCGAGTGCACGCGCTCGTCCGGCAGTCCAAAACCAAAACCGATGGCGTAGACTCCCAGTTCGTCTTTGAAAAAGGTCGTCACTGGCACGCTTCCGCCTGTGCGCTCCAGGTACGGCTCTCTGCCGTACACTTCGCGGAGCACATCCAGAGCGGCTTGCAGATGCGGGTTATCCGCGGGTACCAGGTAGGCACGGGATCCATTCTCCGTCGGGGTCACCGTGACCTCAACACCCGGAGGCGTGTTCCGCGCAACGTGTGCCTGAATGGCCTTGATCACCTGGGCGGGGTCCTGATTGGGGACGAGTCTGCAGGTGATCTTGGCGTGGGCCTCGGAGGGAATGACTGTTTTAGTGCCCGCACCGGTAAAGCCGCCCCACAGCCCATTGATCTCCAGCGTAGGACGCGCCCACGCCCGTTCCCGCGTGGTGTAACCCGGCTCGCCAAAGAGCGCCTCGACGCCCAGGTCCTGCATGTATGCTTGCTCGTCATACGGCACCGCGGCGATGGCTTCCCGGTCCTCGGGCTTTAGCGGTGCGACGTCTGCATAGAACCCCTGGACCAGGAGCTTGCCGTCGGGGCTGCGCATCGAATCCAGCAGCCTGGCGAGGGCGTGTAGCGGATTCTGGATAGCCCCTCCGTAGATGCCAGAGTGGACATCGTGATCGGGCCCACGCACCGTCAGCTCCA
>CAZMAI010000558.1:0-1362 GCA_964564195.1 uncultured Anaerolineales bacterium
CTTCCGTGAATCTCCTGGTGGCATAGGCCACGTCTGCTGCGTAGAGGCCTACGGCTGCTGGGTCGGCATCGGTACCGATGATGCGCACCTGGGGATCGTACAGACGCGCCGCGCGAATGACGGCCTGCCCGACGCCTCCGCCGACGGCGGTAACCAGAATCGTTGTCGCGTTCGTGTTGTTCAACTTGGCTCCTCAACGCAGAGTGTGGTGTTCAGCGTGCCCGGTGTAATCGATACTCTATGCATACGATTCTCATTGCTGCCAGTCGGCGCTAGGCCTTTGGTAGCGTGCGCGCAATCACATGCTTGTATCCGTGTTGCCCGTCTGTCTCATCTCCCGGCAGTGCGGGTAGTTGGGGCAGCCCCAGAAGGTCTCACCGACATGGGTACCGCGTCTCGCCGTGCGTAGCACCATCGGCACGCCACAGCGAGGACAAAGCGGGCGTTCGTTATCCGGGACAACGGCCGGGGCAAGAAAAGTGGCGGTGGTGGGCACGGTTGCGTTCACGGTCATGTGCCCGCTGCCTATGTCCCTCGGTGTGTTCTGCATCCGCTCGATGCTGGCGCGAAGTTCCTGTGCATTGTAGCTTACTTGCGCAGGTATCCGTAGCAGCGGCAAGCCGGCGGCGCGAAACGCTCTGTCGACAAAGTCGTCGCGCTGGCGGCGATCCTCACTGGCATGGCTGCGATCATCGAGCTCTATGCCCAGCCTGGGGCACATCGTGCGCTCGTCGCACAGAAGCAGGTCGACGTGTTTGCGATCGATGCGGTTGCGCCAACCCATTCGGCTTCCAGGACCAGCTTCAGGGACGAAGAATAGGTCTCCCAGGTTGACTTTGGCCAAGACTCGTAGGTCATCAGGCGCCGAAGACGAGACGAGGTGATACAAGGATAGCTCTGCTGCTGACAGAAAGTCATCCCTCAGCCTGTAAGGGAGGACCACTGCACGGGGCGAGGAGTCCCGATCGGGTCGATCGGCTAGCTGCTTGGCCACCGCTGCCAGGAGCGCGATTACGACGAGGGCCAATGTCGGCAGTAAGCACATGTTGTCCACCATGGTTCTCCCTGCGCGGAGCGACAATGGATGGTCCCGCGCAACCGGCCTAGCCTACCGTGTTATCCTTCTGACGGCAAGGGCGGCACTTTGCAAGGCCGCTACGAACGCCCTTGGTTGACAGGTTTATCTCCGGGCCTATCCTTTGATTGCAGCGTAGCGGTACCAATGGAGGTAACCATGACAGAAGATAATAGATCAACAGGCTCCTCAGGCGACAGGCCCGTCGTTCGGGTCCAGCGCCGCCGGCGGAGCAGCGGCAGCACGGCGCCGCGGGAGCGTGCCGAGGCGCCGCGCCGCGAGGGACG
>CAZMAI010000559.1:0-1341 GCA_964564195.1 uncultured Anaerolineales bacterium
CAGCCGCTTTGGCCCCAAACGATTCCTACTACGGGGTGCAGTGGGCGCTGCCCAAGGTCGGCGCCCCCGTAGCCTGGGACACGACTCTGGGCTCGACCGATGTGATGATCGCCGTCATTGACAGCGGGATGGATTATTACCACCCGGATAGCCCGCAGCACTTGTGGCTGGGCGTCGACTTGGCGGGCAACGACAATGATCCCTACGACGACTATGGGCACGGCACGCACGTGACGGGCATCGCCGCGGCGCGCACCAACAACGGCGTCGGCGTGGCAGGTCTCTGCCCGGGTTGCTCTGTTCTGGTTGTAAAGGTCCTCACCAGCGCAGGCACAGGTTCCTGGTCGAACGTGGCCGATGGGATCACGTACGCGCGGACACACTATGCTGACACGTCGGAACAGCTGATCGTGAACCTGAGCCTCGGCGCCAGAGATTCCTACTCTACGGTCGTTGCTGACGCCATTGCCGCAACGCTGGCAGAAGGCGCCCTCGTGCTCGCAGCCGCAGGCAACTACGGGCCGGCCGCGCCCATGTTTCCCGCTTCGCTCCCGGGCGTGCTGGCCATCTCGGCTACTGATATCCTGGATTTGCCATCGTCTCCGCCAACTTCGATCTTTGTCACCCATTACGGCGATATCGCCGCTCCTGGTTCGAGCATCTATTCCACCGTGCCGTTGTGGAAAAGGAACCCGCCCTACGACTATATGAGCGGGACCTCCATGGCCGCGCCTCATGTTGCCGCCGCCGCAGGGCTGGTGTGGTCGGTTCACCCTGAATACAGTGCCCTGCAGGTGCGGTTCGCCCTGTACGAAACTGCCGATGTGCCGACAGGTTGGAACCCTCTCTACGGCGTCGGTCGTCTCAACGTGGCCGGGGCCGTTTCGCATCCGCCAATCATCATTCGGCACATGTACCTGCCACTGATCGTGCACTAGACCCTGCGCTGGTCAGAAGCATGTCAAGGAGCCTCGCGCGACGCCCAATTGCCGCCGACCGGACCAATGCCATCCGCGCACGCCTTTACCCCGAATTCACGTTTCCACAATAATAGACACCACCATGACGGCTATGATGAATGCCGCCATTGTAAAAGAACAGAAAACCGGAGGCGTTCATGTGTCGTCATGCCGCGAGACTCGTCACTCTCACCATGCTCATACTCGCTGCACTCTTACTGCAGGTAGCCCCGTATCCTCTTCATGTCGCTGCCGAAGCGCCGGAACAGCCCTATGACCTGTGCCGTGAAGATGGGGTGTGCCTGGCCCCGCCTCGTCTGGCATCACAGGCCGCGTCAAGTTCGACGCCCGCGGCTTTGCCACAGCTGCAGTGCAAAGCGGC
>CAZMAI010000560.1:0-1341 GCA_964564195.1 uncultured Anaerolineales bacterium
CAGGTGGCCGAACTGGCCGCCAGGCCCATCGAGCAGGCCAAGCGCGAGTTGTGGTACCGGCTGAACGCACTCGAGAACACGCGGCCGCTGGTGTTCTGCGACCCTGAGAATGGCTGGAATGAGATCATCACGCCGGATCAGCTCGCGTGCACCGGCACCCAGGCGCGCCGCTGGGAGATGACGCTGCTCAAGGAGATCTACTGGGGCGCGGAGATGCAGGATGACAGGGTCATCGAGCCCTGCTTCGCGGTGCCGCACGTGTACGCCGAGACGGACTATGGCATGCACGAGACCAGGATCGGCGGGCAGGACGGCGGCTCATACGTCTGGGAGGCCCCTCTCCAGGATTATGCCGACCTGCCCAAACTCCACTACTCGAGCATCCAGGTGGACCACGCGGGCAGCGCCCGGGTCCTGGGTGTCGTGCACGACATCTTTGGTGACCTGCTGCAGGTCCGCCTCAAGACCGGGTGGTGGTGGTCGCTCGGCATGACCAGCACACTGATCAATCTGCGCGGTCTGGAGCAGATGATGCTCGACATGCTGGACCGCCCGGACGACCTACACCGGCTGATGGCCTTTTTGCGGGATGCCCAACTGGACAGGCTGGACTATCTGGAAAGAAACGGGCTGCTCAGCCTCAACAACGACGGGACCTACGTGGGCTCGGGCGGGTTCGGCTGGAGCCGCCAACTGCCGGCGGAGGGCTATGCCGGGCGCGTGCGCACGCAGGACATGTGGGGCTTTAGCGAGAGCCAGGAGACCGTGGGCGTTTCGCCGCGCATGTTCGCCGAGTTCATCCTGCCCTACCAGCTCCCCCTGCTGGAGCGCTTTGGCCTGAACTGCTATGGCTGCTGCGAGCCGCTGGATACCCGCTGGCAGCATGTGCAGCGGGTCCCGCGGCTGAGGCGCGTCTCCGTCTCCCCCTGGTCGAGTATTCCCGGCATGGCCGAGAGGCTGGGAGACCGGTATATCATGTCGATCAAGCCGCGCCCCAGCGACCTGGCGCTACCGTCCTTTGACGAGGAGATGATCCGGGCCGGATTGCGGGAGACGCTGAGAACGACGCGAGACTGCCGCGTGGAAGTAATCATGAAAGACAACCACACCCTGGGCGGCGACCCGGGCCGGGCCAGACGGTGGGTCCAGATCGCCCGAAGCGAGGCCGAGCGCCTCTAGGCGCCACCCCTGCCACGTGAGGCCTGCCCCCATCAGGGGCAGGACGGAATCAACAGGGATAGACAGGATATACAGGATAACAGCGATACCAAACCGTAGGGGCACACCACCGTGTGTGCCCATTGTTCTGTCCCGCCTGCGGGGATCGACACGGTGGTCGAC
>CAZMAI010000561.1:0-1332 GCA_964564195.1 uncultured Anaerolineales bacterium
ATATATGGTTGTTGGAAGCTAATTTCGAGATGGAGAAGTTTATTAGGGGTTTATGCCTTTATATTTCTGAAGTTGATAGAAAGAGACCTTATAGAAGGGGAGTTATCCCTAAATTATATTTTGCCCCGAATGAAAGGAATTATTTTGTAAAACATAATCCTGGACTTTATAAAAAGACTCAAAAGGATTTGGATCCTTTTTTCAAACGAGTAACTAAGTTGGATTATATTGACAATATTATTTTCATCATTATATGTGTACTGTTTTTATAAGTGACGATGGGGGGAGTTATTTTGTATTTAAACTACAAAACTATCCTATTTATCGTTACTATTTTTGTTGTTGACCTGATTTGTTTTTTTGTACTGTTTAATATTTCAATTAACAGGCGCATTCGGATTGCCGGGGAGATGTACGATGAAGACGTAAAGAAAGTTGTTCAGGAACTTTTGGATTATGGGAGGGAGCTGTTTAAAGAGAAAGGATTAAATCCTGACTATTTTCCTATTGAATTAAAACATGACGATTATGAAGGCGTGATCTATGAAAGCGATGGAATTAGTTATAATGGTTATTTGGCGTGGAATAAGAAAGAAGATAGGTGCCAATCCTAAGGAGAGATAATAATTGTCAACCCTAAAACCAGAGAAGTTAGCTGAAGGTTTGAATATTTATATCACCAAACTGGACTTTTATAGAGTTCCAGTAACTTGGAGCCTGATGCCATGGCCTTTTAGAGTGTATATGGGATTTAAATTAATGTCAGAATATCATTTCATAGGACATAATAAGGATCTGTATGGAAAACTAGAAAGGATCTGGATCCCTTTTATAAAGAACTTCAAAACTACATCCGTAATAGCTTCGTGATTTTGTATGTAAGTACATTTGTATGGATGCTCTTTTCGGTGGTAATAAGTGTGATACTTTTTAAACCCATTTTATACAGTTTTTTATCATCTTTAATTTTGGCTTATCTGGCTTGTATTTTGCTTACAGTTGGGCTAGTACAAAATGTAGACGAACTGCCGGAGAAAGACACGATATGGATCTTAAATTAGCGGTCCAGGAACTTGTTGATTACGCAGTAGGATTTTATAAAACGGAAAAATTGGATCCAAGGGATTTCCCCATCTACCTGAAAAACAATGATTATAATGGTTTGACTTATGAAAGGAAAGGAAAAAATTACAGGGGTTACGTGGTATTAGATGGATAAAAGATTTCATAGATATATTTCCAGTATTATGTCATCAACGCATTCTTTTGATTACTTGAAAAACAGGTTATGCATATGAAAACACATGTTGTTAAACCAAATAGAATAGTTGA
>CAZMAI010000562.1:0-1328 GCA_964564195.1 uncultured Anaerolineales bacterium
GGTTCTACGCTCTTAAGTGTGGTGAGTGACGGGTAGACAAACACTCGTCTGACTCCTTAGTATGTAGCTGTTGAAGGACACACATAGAAAGGAGGGCAGACGGGTGCAGGACAATTGTATCACACTTGGGCTAGGAATATCCGAACTGAGAGCAGTAGACTGCCGGCAGGAGGGAACACGGCTGATCGTCCGCGTCCGGTATCGATGTATGAGCCGCAAGTGTCCCTACTGCGGTCATGAAACGAGTCACGTGCACCAGTACCACCAGCAACTGAAGGATCATCTTCCAGTTTGGGGGAAGAGTGTGGTACTGGAACTACAGAAGCGGCGTTTCTGGTGTCGGCGTTGTCAACGCGCCTTCATGGAGCCAGACGAAGTCTGCGGGCGGCGACGCCGCAGTACCCGAGACTTTCGCAAAGCGTTAGCGGAATGTTGTACGGACATGACCGTCAAGGCTACTTCTATCCGTGCGGGGGTGAGCGAGGCGCTTGTGAGGCGATCGTTCAGTGAACTAGCGCCCACGTTGATCCGTGCAGCGACGGGATCGGCGCGTGTGTTGGCCCTCGATGAGCTGTGGACGGGGGTGTGCAGTGGGTATCTCACGCTTCTATATGGCCTGGAGGAGCGCCGGGTACTGGCAGTACAACCTGGACGTAGCCAACCGAGTGCTGAGACAGTGCTCATGACTCAGTCAGAGGGAGACTCGGTGCAGGTGGTGGTGATGGACATGACTGAGGCTTTTCGACAAGCGGTACGCTATGCGTGTCCGAGAGCGGTGATTGTAGCAGATAAGTTCCATGTGCTGGCCCGCGTGCTGTCGGAGTTGAGTCGGGTGATCACGCACGTACAGTCCGTGGCAACTCGTGAGGATGTACGCCTGCTTCGCCGTCGGCGCCTGTTCACAGCGCCCACGCCTGCCTTATCTATCACCGAGCGAGCGGAACGTAATCGTCTGCTCGCTACCTATCCTGAGCTAAAGCTGGCTTGGAGCACGGCTGAAGGGTTCCGAGACATCTACCAGGCCAAGAGTCGTGAGCAAGCCCGACAACGACTGGGTAGTTGGTGGGCCTGGGTCCTACAGCACGGACCAAAGGAGTTCAGAGGACTCAGACACATGCTAACCAATTGGCGCGAGGAGATACTGAACTACTTCATCTATCCTGTCACAAACGGCTTCGCGGAGGGCAAGAACAATCGCATCAAGGCGATCATACGCGCAGGGTACGGCTACCGAAACCTGACAAACCTGACGTTGCGCATCATGCTGGCCCATCCAGCTGCATCTCGCGCTAGGGAGTCTTATTCACCACACTTCTTGACGTAGAACC
>CAZMAI010000563.1:0-1325 GCA_964564195.1 uncultured Anaerolineales bacterium
GTTGTACCAAAAGCCCCGCTCATCCAGCAGGCGCTTGCCATCTGGCCCCACCACATACTCACCATCATAGGGCTTGGTGATATCATGCAAGAGTGCCGCCAGCCTGGTCACCTGACAGTCGCCGCCCTCACGCTCGCAGAGCGTCACCGCTAACCCGGTCACCCGCTGGGTATGATCATAGGTGTAGGCCCGCCAGTTAAAGGTCACCCAACCGGGATCCCACAGGTCAAATGTCTCTATAAGCAACTGGTCCAACGCATCCAACAGGCGCTCGTATTCCATCCACCCTCACACTGCTACAGATTGGTCGTATCGTCACGCGGACTGAATGAGCCCGGGGACAAGCCGCAGGCGGTCCAGATCAGCATCAGCTGGCCATCGTCCTGAGATGCCCAGCACAATCCCTCTGTGACCCGAGGCATCATCAGCGGCGCTCTTGACGGCCTGTTCAAACTCCGCGATGCCCACCGACGGCGACAGTAGCCACGCATCGATCCCGCCCCACAGTGTCAGCCTTTCGCCGAGCCGTGCGGACAGCGCACCAAGCGAAACATCTGGTCCGACTGCCTGCACATTGTATAGCCCCCTGACACCCACGTCTTGGAGCGGCTGAGCGAGCTCCGAAATATCCCCTCGAGTCTGCACGAGCAGCGCCTTTAGGTATTCGTCGAGCTCATCCACCGTGGTACGGTAACTGGCTGCCAGGTAGTCATCGAAAAAGGCAGGTGTCGTAGTGGCAGTCGCCAATCCATCGGGGCTCACCTGGACGGTGCCCGACAGCTGTGCCAGCGCTGTTACCAGTTCCTGCAAGTGCATATCCAGCGACTCGAGGATGATCGCGACAGCCGGTTCGTCCATCAGTTCCTGAACCTGTTGCCATCCCACGAGGCTTGCACCCAGTTGGACGGCCGGACGCCGCGGTAACGCGATGGCCAGAATCCCATCAGAGCCGATTGAGGCCTCTAGCTCGGTCAAACCAGTGGTATCGATCTCGTAGGCGAGGGCCCGTGCCCAGAGCACCGCCGACGGCATGTCTGCGGGGCCGGCGATCGGAAAGCGCACCTGGCGCCATGCAGCATCGTCACCCAGCTCCCAGCGCCAGGAAAGCGGCCCGGAAGCCGTCTGGATTATGCGCGTCCGTACCGAGTCCTTAGTTTCGTCTTCGACACGCAAGCCTGGCACCTGCTCGCGCCAGAGATGAGCCACGTCCCAGATGGGAAGCCCCAGGTTACGGTACACATCGTGAAGCGAGACACCTTGCCATTGGGCGGGAATCTCGTTACGTCGCAGGCTGCGCCGGTACCAGGCTGTCAGGTCTGCGAGAA
>CAZMAI010000564.1:0-1323 GCA_964564195.1 uncultured Anaerolineales bacterium
CTAGATCATAGTTTATAATTTAATTTTTCTAAAGAAATAAAGAAAAAAAATGGAGAGATTTTCTATTTACTTCCTTTTTTTAATTTGTTTGATTTGTGTTTTTAAATTTTAGTTTATTTGGACTGTTTTGGTTGGTTTTTTACTCTCTTTTTTCTATTTTTTCCTTTATTTTCCGGTTTTTTTTGGTGTTAGCGTTCGCTAGGTTGTGTTGTTTTTTTGGAGGGTGTTGAGTTGTAGTAGGTTGTAACAGAAGCATGTGAACAGGTTTTTGGTGTGTGTTCTGAGTGTGGTGGTGACTAATAAGTGACCGGACTTGAATATGTTCTTAATCACGGCGTACGGCCGTTCAAAGGCTGATCTTTTGCGAGCGATTCGCTTGTTGCGTAGTTTATCCCGTATTCCCAACGGATGGTCACGCACTGCGCGTTTCATAGTGGCGTTGTAGCCTTTGCAGGATGCTCCGAAGTATCCTCGGTCTCGGTAAACAACTTCACCTGGTTCGCTGAGGTCAATTTGACTGTCATGTACTTCGGCGGTTGTAGTTTCCAGTCTACGTATCAAGCCATAATTCATATCGGTTAGGGTGTGCAGTTTATGGCCGTAATATGATTTCCCATGTTTTTTGGTCCATTCGCCGTCTTTGTTGCGTCGTGTTTTGGCTTCCGGTCCGCGTGGTTCATTCACTCTTTGGTGGCCAGGATCAGCTGTAATGAAGGTGGCATCTTGTACAACACCTTCTTTAACTTTTAATCCCTGGGAATCAATTTGTCTTTGCAGTTCTTCCCATACTTTCTCGTCTTTGCCCGTGTCGATTAATCGTTCTCTGAACGCCCAGACCGTGGAACGGTCTGGGATTCTTTCAGGGAATCCTAAGAACTTCTGAAATGATATCCGATCATTAGCTTGTCTTTCAAGCTCAGGATCCGATAAACCATACCACGATTGCAAAACCAACATCTTTATCATAACTATTTCATCAATATTAGGCCTACCGCCACGCTCAGACTGATTATCATACATTCCACGCACAATATGCCTGAAACCCTCCCAATCAATCAAGGGTTCTATCTCCGCCAGCTTATCACCAAGCTCCTTCACACGAGCATACTGCTTATTCATGAAATAATTCTCAAAAGACTTCATACTACTCCTATAAGGATAATACCATATAAATGTTTGCCTATACTTATTCAAACCAATTAAATGAAGAATCCCATCCAAACCAAAATTTAAAACCACAAAAGATCAAACAGTTAATCGAAATTCTCTGGAGTTTAATTTTTTTTAGAACTAAAAGAAAAATATGAATTATTTTTAAATAAA
>CAZMAI010000565.1:0-1317 GCA_964564195.1 uncultured Anaerolineales bacterium
GCCATCAGCGCCTGAGCAAAGGCCGCATCGGGCACGGTTCCAGCGTAGATGACCTGCCCCTTGCCCACCCGGTTCCGCGTCACCGCCGGCACCCCGGCATAGTATTCGCTCGCATAGTAGGCCAGCGCCTCCGCCTCGCGCAGCGACAGGACATCAGCCCACGCCGTGCCGCCTCCAGCAGTATCCTCAAGGTCACCCGCCCACTTTAGCGGCACAGTGCGGCCATCCTCTAGCGAATCATACTCGTCGACCACAACTCCGCAGAGCTCGCCGAGCAGACCGGGCAGTTGCTGATCGACGACCATGTTGTCGACATCCATGACACCCGTCCGGCAGGTGAGCACGAGCGTGCCACCACCAGCGACGTATTCCCGCAACCTTGCCGCGAGCGCCTCGTCCACGATGTAGAGCATCGGGGCGACGACCATCTTGTATGCGGACAGGTCCGCCGCCGGAGACACGATGTCCACCCCGGCATTCAACCTCCAAAGCGCGCGGTAGAGCTCTGCAAAGACGTTGGGGTAGTCCAAATGGGGGTTGTGCGGCTGATTCTGCAAAGCAAAGCGCGAGTCATAGGACAGGAGCATCGCGGTTTGGGCCCGCACGGGACTGTCCTTGAGCTTGTCTCCCAGGCGCTGCACAATCTGTCCCATCGCCTTGACTTCCTCGTAGCGGCGTCCCGGCACCCCATGATGATCCAGAATGCCATGCCAGTACTCTTCCGCGCCAAAGCGCGCGGTGCGCCAGCGGAAGTAGACGATGCCGTCCGCGCCGTGCGCCACCGCCTCCCAGGCCCAATAAGGGATCTCGCCCGGACGGGGCGCCAGCGCCACGGTGGCGTTGCCAGTGGGACCGCCCTGCTCTTCCATCACCCAGAAGGGCTTGGCCTTGAGGCCACGCATGGTGTCATGGGCCAGGGCGCGGTTGGCCGCATCGGGCACGCCGCGGATACGCGGGTAGTTGTCCCAGCTCACCCAGTCCAGGTCCTCCGTCAGATCGAAATAGTCCAGATTCGGGTAGCGGAAACCCATCAGGTTGTGCGTGATTGGCACCCCGGGGCAGACCTCCCGCAGGATGTCTATCTGCTCCCGCTGGTAGGCGACATAGCTATCGGACATGAATCGGCGGTAATTGAGAGCCAGTGCAGGGTTGTGCACGCCGGTCGTGGACCAGGGCAGCGGGATCTGCTCCCACGCGGTATAGATATGGCTCCAAAACTCGGTGCCCCAGGCCGCGTTGAGCGCGTCCAGCGAGTTGTAACGCTGCTGAAGCCAGCGCTGAAACGCTGCCTGGCAGGTCGGGCAGTAGCACCGCCCG
>CAZMAI010000566.1:0-1308 GCA_964564195.1 uncultured Anaerolineales bacterium
CCACCATCGCGCTGCATGACCCACGTCGAGGGAACGCCGCCCACGCGGCGTTCGTAGCTATACATGGTAGGGTACAGAATCGGGGATAGCAGCGCGGCGCGGCGCTCGACCGGCCCATCGCCTCCCGCCCATGTCACTGTGCTCTCGATGAGGACCGCACCGTCGACGAGACGCGTGCTCAGCACCTCTGTGGCCAGCAGTTGCCCGTCGAGCGAGATCTCATAGGTGAGTCCGTTCAGGGCATCGACGGCCGCGGGCGTGGCCGTGGGTTCCACCGTGGGGACTGGCGTCACCGCGAGCGCCGGATCCTCATCGCAGGCGGTGGCGAGGACAACGAACAGGATGAGGGCAACGAGCAGCTTCAGACGCCAGAGAAAGTGGCCTGACGCAGGATGCCCAGGGCGGTCCTCACTTGAGGACATAGTAGGTGCCTCGCTTGCTGCCGACCTGCAAAATGATGCCTCTGGTGATGAGGTCCCGTAGATCCAGGCGAAGCGTCTCGGCAGTCACATCCGGGCACAGCTGGCGGTACTCACGGTTTGAGATACGTTCATTCTCCTTCAGAAAGCGCAGCGCAAGCACCTGTCGCGGACTGAGGTCCTCGCCGTACTCTAACTCGACCTGATCGATCTCGTTACCCAGCGCCACTGTAAAACTGCGGGCGCCCTCACGAAACTCGGGGGCCGGATGGTGCTCTCGACGCATGGCATCCATGATGATATCGATGCCCTGACCCAACTCCTCGATGTAGCCCCAGTAGTACAGCCCGCGCACCAGGCGGGGGTTTCGCGAATAGTGCTCTTCCAGCAGGTTATCCAGCGTGATGTGACCGGGGAGGCGTCCCGGCGATGTGATCTCCATGTGATCATCAAAGAGGCGAAGCTCGATCCTCTGACCCGAGAGGGAATAGTCGCGGTGGCAGATGGCATTGACGACCGCCTCGCGGACAGCCTCGACCGGGTACTCATAACGCTCCTGCCTGGTAAGGCCGTTGGCGACGCTGCTCTGATGAATCTCCTCAAAGAGCGCCTGCCAGGTGCGCTCCACCAACCGCGGTGCGGGCCCGGTCAGCTCGATGCGGCGGCTGTACCGCTCGGGACCCTGGGCGGCTTCGCGCAGGCTCGTACCGCGAAAACGCACGAGGACGACGCCCACCTGGGGAAAGTAGAGCTGGGGGTTTCTACCAAACAGCAGGATACCCACGCCGGTCGGGTGTCCCTGCGCATCGATCGCCCCAGCATCACGCAAGAGCTCCGTGCGGCTAAGCGTCTCGCCTCGCGGGCCGCGGCGAATGCGATTCTGGCGATA
>CAZMAI010000567.1:0-1302 GCA_964564195.1 uncultured Anaerolineales bacterium
CGATGGTGGCCATCAAGGGCAGGCCCGTGAGGCGGCGCACCTCTTCTCCGGTGCGCACCGTGTCGTCCAGATACTCGATCAGGAAAGCACCAGCCAGCGCCAGAGCCAGCCCGACCGCCGCCGCCGTTGCCACCGTCTCGGGCACATTGGGGCTGATGGGAGCCACCGGGGTCATCGCCGCCTCGAACATGGTGATCTTGTTCGAGCCCCCCTCTACGGACAGGAGCAGAGAGGCGTAGGTATTCTGGTAGCCCGTGAGCTTTGTCTGGAGTGCCTGGATATTGGCCTGGTACTCTTGGATCACGCGGGCGCTGTTGGCCTGCTCCAGGCGCACCTGCACCTCGGCGATCTCACCGCGCACCTGGTCGATTTTGACCTCCAGGTCGGCGAGCTGGGAGCGAATAAAAGCCCGGCGCTCGTCCTGATCGGGGTCGGCGCTGGGGCTTTGCAGGATCAACTGGTTGGCGATCTCGTCCGCCAGCAGGCGGGCCCGCTCCGGGTCCGTATCGCGCACGCGAATCTCGAGCAGTTGCGTGCCCTCCACGGTACTGGCGGACACATCGCCCGCCGAAGGCACAAAGGCGAGACCCAGCGCCTGCGCCGAGGCCGCGAGGATCGGGCGCCGCTTGATCATCTCGCGATACGTCTCTGCCAGCTGCTGGCTAATGTAAATGTCGGTGCCGGTGGGGTTCGCCTGCTCGAGGGTCTGTCCCACAATCACGGTCGAGGTAGCCTGATAGATGCGCGGCATCTGCGTGGTGCCCAGGTAGGAGGAACCGGCGGCCACGACCATGCAGGCCACCAGCAGCCACCACCAGCGGCGCAACACTCCCCACAGCCGAGCCAGGTCGAGCGACTGATTCTCCATACGTTACCCCAGGACCTCGTTTCTACAACGGGCTAGACGCGGCGCAGCCGACCGGCCCGCTCCAGCTGGTCATCTGCAGCCAGCGCAACAAAGGGCATCGCCACGGCATCCACCGGCAACCGGTAGCGCACCATCGCCCAGGTGAACACGTGCAACAGAGAGTAGCACAGCAGGAACAGCAGCGCAATTGCCGAGAGCTTCCGTCGCTCAGGCGAGCGCAGCGCCAGGAAGAGGCCATAGACCATGAACGGCGCATACAGGCCGAATCCGAGCAGGCGCCCGGCGGCGTGCAGCGGCGTGGTAGTCTCCTCCGGTGCGATGGAGAGATAGTCCAGTAGCCGGCTCCAGGACAGGCGCAGATAACGAACCGGATCGTCCAGCACAAACGTGACGCCCCGCCGCAGTAATTCCCGGTCCAACTCGGCCTCGTTCAT
>CAZMAI010000568.1:0-1294 GCA_964564195.1 uncultured Anaerolineales bacterium
CAACGGGATGGTACACCTGCACCCCGGCGGTGACCCCGTTCTGGCCCGATCCTCCGATGATATACACGGTGTTCTGAGAGTAAGCCAGCGCAAAGCGACCGACCGGGCTGATCATCGGACTGCGGTCGCTCCACCGAGACGCTGAGACAGCCCCTGGCCCGTTTGCGGCAGCCACCGGCGCATCCATCAAGCGGTCGGCGGGAGCCAGTTGGGCGGCACGCCGGCCAGCAGCAGGCCAAAGCATCAACAGAAGGGACAGCCCGAGCGCGAACACCAGCACCATGCCCCGTGCAGCCAGAAAGGAGCGGTCCGATTGTGCCGTCTCGAACGTGGTTCGCAGCTCAGCAAGAGCCACTTCTGCGGGGGAGGTCGTCTCTGCTTCGGGGGGCGCGTAGCCGTCCACTTGGACCAGCCCGTGCTGCACGGCGTACAACGTCGCCTCTGTGCGCGACTCCACGTTAAGTTTTGAGAAGATATTGCGCAGGTGGGTCTTGACTGTGTTTGGGCTGATGAAAAGGGTGCGTGCCACCTGCAGGTTCGTCGCCCCTGTAGACACCAGTTGCAGTATCTCCAGTTCGCGCGCGCTCAGCTCTTCATTCTGATTCCCGTTCATGGACTGGGCAGCACCTCAACGCGATGATACCACAGGGCATACTCTGCTAACAAACACCGCGGGCGAGCCCTCAACACGACTAGCCTTCCCTTGTCGAGGCCAATGTGTTGGCTATAGTGTGACCATCCACGCCACTTGAGCCAAGCTAAGGAATCAGATGTGACTCCTACTTTCTATACCGCCAGCCAACTCTACAAGACACTGATCGAGACGTACGGCCCACAGGACTGGTGGCCTGGCGACTCGCCCCTGGAGATCATGGTGGGCGCCGTGCTGACCCAGAATACCTCCTGGAACAACGTCGCCCTCGCCATCGCCAATGTCAGGTCCCGTGACCTGCTGACCCTCGATGCGCTGCTAACGGCTACGCCAGAAGAGGTCAAGGCGGCCATACGTCCGGCGGGGTTCCACAACGTCAAATACGACCGCCTGACGGCACTCCTGCATTTTGTGAGGACAAGTGGCGGCATAGACAGCCTGATGCGTTGGCCTACCGAGACGCTCGGCCCGGCATTGCTGCAGGTCAGAGGTGTCGGACCCGAAACCGCGGACAGCATCCTGCTGTATGTCTTTGGCCGCCCGGCCTTTGTCGTCGACAAGTACACGCGCAGGCTGCTCACGCGGCTGGGACATGCCTGGGCGACTGCCGCGCCCTACAAAGCCGTGCAAGAGTGGTTTGTG
>CAZMAI010000569.1:0-1286 GCA_964564195.1 uncultured Anaerolineales bacterium
TCGGCCTGTTGCAGATCCACAAGCGCGCCCACGCCCTCTTTTCCGCCGTGCAGGACGCCATCGACGGTGTGAACACGGTCACGCAGGAGAACCTGGCCAGCGTCCGCGTGGTCAAGGCCTTTGTACGCCAGCGTCACGAGACCAGCCGCTTTCAGCTGGCCATCGACAACCTCATGAACCGCTTTATCCGGGCCGAGCGCACCGTGATGCTCTTTGGCCCCATGCTCATGACCGCCATGAACATCGGCATCGTGAGCGTGGTCTGGTTCGGCGGCCGGATGGTGATCGACGGCACCGCCGAGGTAGGCCAGATCATGGCCTCCATCAACTATCTGATGATCACCCTGTCGTCGCTGATGATGGTGGGCATGATGCTCACCCGGCTTTCACGCTCCATGGCCTCCGCCGACCGCCTGGCCGAGATCATGAACAGCATCCCGGCGATCGTCGATAGCCCGACTGCCCTGGACGATCTGCCCGGTGAGGGACGGGTTGAGTTGCGCGATGTGAGCTTTGCCTACGGACACAACGGCAACGAGCCTGTGGTCGTCGACGTCGACCTCACCGTCGAGCCCGGCCAGACGGCGGCGATCCTGGGTTCCACCGGCGCCGGCAAGTCCACGCTGGTGCACCTGATCCCCCGCTTTTACGACAGCGGTGCGGGCGCCGTGATGGTCGATGGCGTGGACGTGCGCGAGATCAAGCAGCAGGCGCTGCGCCGCGAGGTGGCCATCGTCCTCCAGGATCCCTTCCTGTTCACAGGCACCATTCGCGAGAACCTGCGCTATGGCCGGCCGGAAGCCACCGACGAAGAGATCGAGCAGGCGGCGCGCATGGCGCAGGCCCACGATTTCATCATGTCCTTCCCCGAGGGCTATGACACGATGCTGGGCCAGCGCGGCGTGAACGTCTCTGGCGGACAAAAGCAGCGCCTGGCGATCGCCCGCGCGCTGGTGATGAACCCCTCCGTGCTGATCCTGGATGACAGCACCTCCTCCGTGGACGTGGCCACCGAGGCCCGCATCCGCGAGGCGATCGAGACCGACATGGCTGGCATCACGCGCATCATCGTCGCCCAGCGCATCAGCAGCGTGTTGAGCGCCGACAAGATCATCGTACTGGAGGGCGCCCGCGTCGCGGCGGAGGGTACCCACGACGAGCTCATGGCGTCGAGCCCCATCTACCGCGAGATTTATGATTCCCAACTCGGCAACGGAGTAGCCACCCATGACTGATCGCGGACGCAATAATACCAACAAACCCGCGGGTATGACGGCCGTGCCGCC
>CAZMAI010000570.1:0-1279 GCA_964564195.1 uncultured Anaerolineales bacterium
CCCCCCTCCCATCCGGAGCGGACGGGACGTCCGCGGTCCATCGCGCCAACGCGCAACGCGCAACGCGCTAACCTGCAACCTGCAACCGATGAGACATCAAGAGGCACGCCCCGGCCCACGGCCCGGACGTGCCTCGCGCTCACAGCGTCTTGCGGCATGAGGCGCTGCCCTAATAGTCGTCGTCGAAATCCTCGTCGTCGTCCAGATCTTCGTCCTCGTCCTCATCCTCATCGGGATAGATGGCGAACTCAGCGTCATCCTCGTCCGCCTCATCATCCTCATCCAGCTCAAAAGGCCAGTCGAGAACGATCGGACTGAGGCTCACGACCTCCAGCCGGGCATCGCACCAGCGGCAGGTCACGATATCCCCGATATCCGGCATATCGGCCAGGCGAATACGCTCGTCGCACTGCGGACAGGTTGCGAAAGGCATCTGACACCTCCCCAAAAAAAACGGCAACGCATGCCTGCGCTCGTCATAAAGCACACCTCCATTATAGCAAACATGACGCATCGTGCGCACCGAGATTGTCACATATCTGCGCCGGCGTGCTGGACGCATCCCACGAGCAACTGGCCGGCGCAAGCGTTGACAGGCACCATTGCCGGCTGCTATACTGATTATGACAAACCGGTACGCAGGCGTGTCGGCACGCAGGGGAGGACAACATGACAGGTGAGATATTCAAGGTCTGGCTGATCCGGCCCACCGAGGCGTACTATGCGCTCCCGCCGGAGGAGCGCCTGGCGGTGTCGACGAGGGCGCGAGCAGCGCTGGCCGAGGCGGGAGGCGAGTACCTGCTGGTCTGTGATTCGGCCTGGTGCTCCGAGACGTGGCCGGCCTGGGGCGTCGAAAAGTTCCCCAACATGGACGCCGTCCAGCGCCATGCGCGCCTGCTGCAGAACAATGACGCGCTGCGCTATTTCGAGTCCATGACGCTGCTGGGCACAAAAGCGGCCTGAGCGGGGGAGCCGCGACTCAGTCGTCGTCCTGAGGGTATTCGAGCTGCATCAGGATAAAGGGCAGATCGCGGGGGGTGATGATCCCGATAAAGTCCTGATCGGCGCGGGCATCGGCTGTGATCAGGATGGCGTCGAGACGGTGACCATCGCGCTGGTGGCTCTCAAACTCCCACAGCGCGTCAAAGAGGGTCGCCTCCGGCCGGAGAAAGACATAGTTGTCCTCGCTGTCGGCGAGCCGGAGCACCTGCCCCACCGTGACGACGTCCAGATCCACATCGCCGATCACGTCCCCGCCATTGCCGCGGTTGGTGGGCAG
>CAZMAI010000571.1:0-1264 GCA_964564195.1 uncultured Anaerolineales bacterium
CCATCGCTGTCGCCATGAGCGGCGGCCTCGATAGCGCCATGGCCCTGGTTCTGCTTCACGAAGCGGGCCATCAGGTGGCGGGCTTTACCATGCAGCACCTGCCGGATGCTGCAGAGGGCGAACAAGAGTCCGCCGATGTAGCCAGCGCAAGAGCGATCTGTGCGCGCTATGGGATTGACCATTATGTGGTTGATCTGAGCGATGAATTTCGTCGCCAGGTGATGGCATACTTTGTTGCCGAGTACGGTGATGCCCGCACCCCAAACCCGTGTATCCGCTGCAACCAGGTGATAAAGTTCGGCGCGCTGCTGGAGCATGTGCAGGCACTGGGAATGCCCTATCTGGCCACTGGCCACTATGTGCGGGTCGCCCATGTGCAAGGCAGGCACCGGCTGCTGCGCGGGGTTGACGCCACCAAGGACCAGTCGTACTTTCTCTACACGCTGTCTCAAGAACAACTGGCGCATCTGTGCTTTCCTCTGGGCGAATACCATAAGGAAGAGGTCCGGGGAATGGCACGCGCGCGCGATCTCGCCGTGACAGGGCGGCCCGAAAGCCAGGATGTGTGCTTTCTGCGCGGGGAGACGCACGCAGCTCTGCTCGTTCGCCTGGCGCCGGACAGTCTCCGGCCCGGACCGATCCTGACGCGCAGCGGTGAGCGGCTGGGCACGCACAAAGGTCTCCCGCTCTATACTGTTGGCCAGCGCAGCGGCCTGGGAATCGCCGCGCCGCGACCCTTGTATGTGCTGGGGCTCGACGGGGCGCGCAACGCCCTCGTGGTGGGATATGATGAGGAGTTACGGGTCCAGGCGCTCATCGCCGATGACATGCGATATGCTTCCGGCGTGGCACCCGCTGATGAGATGCGGGTTCGGGCACAGATCCGGTATCGAGCGCGGGCCGTAGCGGCGACGCTGACTCCCCTGGAGGGCGAGAGGGCACTGGTGAGGTTCGAATCTGCCGTGCGCGCAGTTGCGCCGGGGCAGGCTGTGGTGCTTTATGATGGCGATGAGGTTATAGGGGGCGGGCGCATCATTCGCGCGGAGCAATCGAGTGACAGGGAGGAGCAGTAACATGTTGTCGTCGCCGGTATTCCTGCTCGGCACCACCATCGCGACACTGCTGGCCGCGCTGTTTCACCTGCTGCGGGGTAACCTGTTCAAGCAGGCCGTGCTCTTTTGGTTCACGTCCGTTGTGGGCTTTTTTCTCGGCCAGCTTCTGGGCAGTGTATTCTTTGCCTCCTGGCCGATGCTGGGGCAGATTC
>CAZMAI010000572.1:0-1261 GCA_964564195.1 uncultured Anaerolineales bacterium
TCTCGGGGATGCTGGATGCGGCGCAACTTCTTGATAAAGTGATTGTGCTTTACCTCGGGGCACAGGCTCGCGACGCCGATACAGTACTTGCTGAAACCGGTGGGCCGCAGTCCCAAAGCGCGGAGCTGGCGCACCACAGGCGTGTCACGCTGCGCTGCCTCGCCCTTGACCTCGATCACCACCTGGTCGTCGATCCGCAGTTGCTTTGCGCCCCGCTGGAGAGTCAGGTTCAAGTCGATGGTCACCCTCTCGCTGTACTCTTCGCTGACCAGGGTCAGACGTGAGAATGTGTTCCACAGGGTGGGACGCAACGTGTCCAGCGGGACCCTGGTGTCGCCCGTGTGCTCAAGGAGATAGCTGATCCACTGTGGCCCCAGTAACTGCACAAAGGCGGCGGTTCGCCTGCGGAACTTGACGGTGCGATCGCCGCGCTCCTTGATCTTGATCTCCAGAAAGGACAACTCGCTCTCCAGATAACGCCGGCTGCGGATCTTGAAGCGGCGCCGGGCGCCGTTATGGTGCAGCAGATAGAGGTCCAATGCCGGTGTGTCGAAATACAGCGTCTCGTAGCGCTGCAGCCGCAGGCCGTCTACCTCGAGCACGCGATACGCGGCGGCCATGCCGTCCAGCAGGGCGGGTAGTGCCGGCCGCGGCACAAGATACTTGACATCAGTGCGGCGCAGCAGGGCCAGATCCTGCATCTCTTCCAGCCCGACCGGCCGGAACTTTTGCAGGGCACGGTTGAGTGCGGACTCTGGACGCAACGTGACGGCGACAGGGTTTGTTCTGGCGTGGGTGTCGACTGTCTCGCGTAGCAGCAGCGCGGGCTGCAGGGTCATTTCGCTCCCTCCTTTGTTGCCCCGGGCTTGCCGGCCGGGCTCCTGTGCTGATGGTACCCGGTGTGTGTTAAGGGATTGTGTGGCCCCGATGGGGCTGCGATTGCCATCCCAGGCCACAGGGAACCCTGGGACGCGGTCACGCGTCTGGAATGCATACCGTGCACAGACGCGGAAAGCATCATTCGGGAGGACATCATGGTTCGCATTCTGACAGTCTTGCTGGTCGGGGCTTTGCTCCTCGCCGGCTGCGCGCAGCGGGAGGAGCCCACTTTTCCTGTGCCCGGCGGTCCCGCGGGGGGCGTGGAAGGGCCCGCGCTGCCCGTCGATATCACCGGCAACGTTTCCGACGTCCAGTCTGGGTCTGACAACGCCCTGGGGACCATCCGCATCGAGGGCGAAAAGATCGAGGGCAATACCTACGA
>CAZMAI010000573.1:0-1256 GCA_964564195.1 uncultured Anaerolineales bacterium
TTCTTATGATCTTATTGAAGAACCTTATCAGAACTACATGCAATTTTGGGAGGATGATTCTGGAAGTTCAGGTGGGGGTGGAGGAGGCGTGATTCCTTAATAGAAATTCGGTTAAAATATATCTTCACGTAGGAGGAAATTATATGGGGTTATTTGATAGTGTTAAAAGTAAACTTGATAAAAAATCATTATTTAATAAAGGAAATAAATACTTAAAAGAGGGGAAATATGATAAGGCTCTTAAATGTTTTGATAAGATTTTAAAGTTAGATCCAGCATATACTGCTGTATGGCAAAGTAAAGGTAAGCTTTTTCATGATCTTGGAAAGTATGAAGAAGCTTTAAACTGTTTAGATAGGGCTTTGGATTTGGATCCCAACTATTTTAAAGCATGGTATAGTAAAGGATTGATTTTTGAAAAAATTGGAAAATATGATGATGCTCTCAAATGTTTTGATATGGCTTTAGCTTTGGATCCTCAAAATGTTGAAACATTAAATCAAAAAGGCATGGTTTTGGGATCAATTAACAAATATGATGAAGCTTTTGAATATTTTGATAAGGCTTTAAAACTTGATGCTGAAAATGTTGAGGCGTGGTCTAGTAAAGGTATGGTTCTTGGGAAAAGTAGAAAATATCAAGAAGCTATAAAATGTTTTGATAAAGCTTTGGAGTTGAATCCTGATTTTGAACCTGCTAAAAAAGCGAAAAAACTTGCCGTTTCTCTTTATCGGAGTTAAATTTATGAGACTATTGGATACTATTGAAAAGAAGTCTAATAAAAAATCTTTATTTAAAAAGGGTAATAAATACTTAAAAAATGGCAATTTCGATAAAGCATTAAAGTGTTATGATGAAATTATAGAGTTAGACCCTTTATCTGCTGATGCATGGTATAATAAAGGTTTGGTATTTTTTAAAATACGGAAATATATGGAATCTATTGAATTTTTTGATAGATCGTTGAATTTAGATCCTGAAAATATTACTGTGTTAAATAGTAAAGGTTTGGCTCTTGGATCTATTTATAGATATGAAGAATCTTATGCATGTTTTGATAAAGCTTTAGAATTAGATCCTAATAATGCTGAAATATGGGTTAGTAAAGGCTTAGTTCTCGGGAAAAATAACAGATCTTCTGAAGCAATAAAACATTTTGATAAAGCTTTAAAATTAGACCCTGACTTCGAACCTGCCCAAAAAGCAAAAATACTCTCTTTAACAAAATTTTAGCTAAAGAAATTGGATATAAAGAA
>CAZMAI010000574.1:0-1251 GCA_964564195.1 uncultured Anaerolineales bacterium
GTGAATTTGAAATAAATATCTATAGACACCAAAGATGAATTAATCATTTCAAACCAAGTTTTAACTGAATAACTGGAATTAACAAAAAAATTGAGTGTTGAAGCCTGTGAAATCGTTTTTAACTATATTATGGAAAACTTTACCATAGAAACTCAAACAAAAAAATTATATCCTAAAGCAATGCAGACTTTAATTAAATACCACAACCTGTCTTTTGCAGATAGCGTTTCAGTAGAAATAATGAAATTAATGAATATTCATGAAATAGATTCCTTTGATGAAGATTTTGACCAGGAAAAAGGGATATTAAGGTTACATTAACAAATTTCTATTATATAGTAATTATAACGCCACTTGGTATCCAAAAAGCCCGATAATACACCGGATCGTCGAAATCAAAAACGATTCTGAAGAAACACGCATTACGAACTTAAAGGAGACAACGTCATTTATATGCTTTTTTGCGAGGTAAAATAGCAAAAACTATAATCACACGATCTTCTAACAGTTTAAAAAGAATTCTATATCTCCCAACCCGAAGACGATAATGGTTTGGGTAACCTTTTAATTTTTTGATGTCAAGTTCTGGGACGAAGCCATCTTTAAGCTTCGCTATTTTGTTTTTAATAGTATCCTTGTCGGATTGTTCAATACTTTCAAGTTTCTTAGAAGCTTTTCGTTCTAAAAAAACCTTATATTTCATTTAATTCCAGTTCTCCGGCTTTTTTACGTTTTTCGAATTCTTTTATAGCTTCGATTTCATCATCTTCAGGTTCTTCAAGCCCAATAAGCCGGGAATCGATAATGCCCTCTATTTTTTCTAGCATCACTTTTATTTCCTTTATCTCCCTTTCAATTTCACTCAATTAAATTCACCAAATAATATCTTGATTCTCAAATTATTTAATAGTTCCTTTGATACTAAACTATTTTAGAAATTCTTCAACTATTTTATTTCTCACAAGTTGCATAAAACCCATCAGTATCCGCATACAATACTTTGAAACCCTGTTTCTCCGCGTCGTCCATAGTTTTCCGGAGTAATTCATTTCCCCATGCAGTTATGGCCTCTGAAGCCTCTATACAATACCACCGGTATGTGGGATGGTTAAACAACCTAAACTGTGGAGATCAGTTTAAAATATTCAAAATCTATTAGTAATTTATTAAATCATCTTTTTTAAATATTTGATAATTAGGTGTTGACCCTTTAGTATACTGAAGATTTATATAGGACTTCGAATCTAATAA
>CAZMAI010000575.1:0-1226 GCA_964564195.1 uncultured Anaerolineales bacterium
TAAACAGGAAAAAGGGATATATTATTTCGGCTGATAATATTCATTTTGTATAAATGGTTTAATTATTTCAATGGATCTCTTTAAAATGTAATCATCTATCTCGTTTTCATTATTTAAAATAAATTCAGGTATTTCTTTAGGTTTCATTATATGATAATCATTAGGTTCTTTCTTAATTGTTAGTTTTTCAGTATTTACATAAGCGAGTATCGGAATTATAAACTTGTTAGCAATGAATATATCATTTGATCTTAAATATTGTCCTAAAAATGTTACATTAGCCTTTAACTGTTTGGTGGGATTTTTTGGAGCCTTTTTCAATTCTTTATTCTTTCTATAGTACCACTCATTATCCTCAAGAATATAGGGAATGTTGAAGTTTTTTGTTTCGATCACGAAAATTCCATTTTCTCCTAAGACCACATGGTCTATGTTTCCTCCCCAACAACCAGGTATCAATACATTACTAAAAATTGTAAATTCATCATCTAACTGATCCAACCATCTGTTAACTCGTTCTTCACCTTTAAAACCAATTATGGTAGCTGCAGTTTTTTCATCTTCAATTTTTCTGATAGCCCCTGCAACTTTAAACCTAACCATTTGATGGTTATCATCTAAAGCAGGAATGAGATATTCTGTCGCTCTTTTATCACCTAATTTACCCAATGCTACAGCCGCTCTTCTCCTAACAACGTAATGTTTATCATTTAACCCTTTAACTATGTTTTCAAATGCTATGTCTCCTCCAATATTTTCAAAAGCCATTATTACTGCTTCTCTAACTCTATGTTTCTTATCGTTAATTTCTGGCAATATAATTTCCAAAAACTTATTTCTATCTTTAAATTTACTCAATGCTACGATGGAATTTGCTCTAACTTTCCAATTTTTGTCATTTATCACTGCCAAAAGGTGTTCGAAAGATTTTTCATCCTTTAATCTGCCTAAAGAAGTTGCTGCATAAGACCTTAATTTTGGATTTTCAGATTTTAAAACATGAATTAGTCCATCAATGTCTTCGTTAAATTCCATTCTCTGTATATTAGATTTACTAAGAGAATTTTCAGCAGCCTTAGATTCTAAGCTATCGAAAAGTTCCTCCAGACTATCAACTTCAGTGAGTGCCCCACCACACCTGCAACTTTCAAAATCTTCTCTAAATTCACCAGGCTGCAATTGGTAGTATCCCCAGCATTTCTCACAGAAGAGATAAGACATTTAAT
>CAZMAI010000576.1:0-1214 GCA_964564195.1 uncultured Anaerolineales bacterium
GAAGTGGTCCCTGCCGGGCGCCAGACATCGCTCAAGATCCTGTTCGACGTGATCTGGATCCTGCTGTGCGGCTGGGAGATCGCCATGGCCCACCTGCTCTTTGCCGGGATTCTGGCGATCACCATCGTCGGGCTGCCATTCGCCAAGCAGCATCTCAAACTGATACCGGTCGCGCTGTTCCCGTTTAACGAGCAACTGGCCTAGGCCGGGGCCAGTCAGGCAATGATAGAGGAGGCATCATGAGCCACGAACAGGACCGCAAAGAAGAACTCAAGATTGACGGGCAGGAGATCAAGGGGAAACTGCGAGAGGCCGTGCGCCGAACCGAGACGCACGAGTTCCACGTCTCGGGCGACGAGCTGGTCGCGCGGGTCCGGCAGCTCATCCGCGAGGGCAACATCCGGCGCATCAGCATCAAGAACAGCGAGGGCGAGCCGATCATCGACGTGCCGCTGACGCTGGGCCTCGCCGGCGCGCTGATCCTGCCCGTGTGGGCCGCCATCGGGGCGGTCGCCGCGCTGGCCCTGGACTATACTATCGCGGTGGAAAAGATCGTCGAATAGTGGTAATCTTACCAATGTCGATCGTTGCAACGCGACACTATTCTGCTAAAGGAGCCTGACATGGGTTTACTTTCATGGGTCGTATTTGGTGCCCTGGCCGGGTGGGTTGCCAGCATCATTGTGGGCAGAAACAATCGCCAGGGCTGCCTGATGAACATCATTGTCGGCGTCGCCGGCGCCTTTGTGGGCGGTTTCCTCTCCGATACGCTTTTCGGTCAGGCTGTGCTATTCGACTGGAGCTGGCGCAGCTTTGGCGTCGCCGTGCTGGGCGCCGTGATCCTGCTGGTGATCTTCACGAGACGCCGGCGGTAGTCCGGCCTGATCAGTCCCGTAGAGGCTCGGTGGTGAACCACCGAGCCTCTTTTTGCGCATCAGCGCACCTGAGCCGAGCCGCGACAGCTCGCCGCACCACGGCAGTGCGGCGCTTGCGGCGATCACCGCCCCCGGCTAACATGCGTCCATAAATCGTGCAGCACAGTGGAAAGCAGGTGAGCAGCGTGGACAAGGCAGCCCTCCCGGATTTCGTCTATGGTGCAGTCTACTTTCGCAAGTCCAACCCGCCCCCCGAGGATTGGGAGCGGGACTATGCCGTCGCCGCCGAGGACGGCTATACCTTCTTCCGGCACTGGTTCCTGTGGAGCGCCATCGAGA
>CAZMAI010000577.1:0-1209 GCA_964564195.1 uncultured Anaerolineales bacterium
GGTATAATGTGGCTATGAAGGGGGAAAGACAGATGTACGGACGGGTGTACAGTCAGGAATTCAAGGCGGAAGCGCTGGACTTGCTGGAATCGAGCGGCAAGAGCATGCATCAACTGGAGCGTGAGCTTGGTATAGGGCGAGGTTGTTTGGCACGCTGGAAGGCCGAGCTGGGTCGCAGCAGGATCGACGCGAGTAGCGACGAGGGGCGGGATCCGCAGACAGTGATACGCGACCTGCGGCGTGAGCTCGAGGTTGTTCGTGTAGAGCGTGACATCCTAAAAAAAGCCGTTGCCATCTTCTCGCGACCAAAGCCATGATTTTCCAATTCATCGAGGTCCACCGGCACGAGTTTCCCGTGTCACGGATGTGTGGTGTGCTGGAAGTGTCTCGCAGTGGCTATTACGCACAGCGCGAGCGGTCGATATCGCCGCGGAAGATGGCAGACAGCGAATTGCTCGGAAAGATCGAGGCCGTATACGCCCATAGTGCTGGAGCCTACGGCAGTCCGAGGATCTATCAAGCTCTACGTGCAGGCCACGTAGTTTGCAGCGCGAAGCGGGTAGCTCGACTGATGCGTATGCACGGTCTGAAAGCCAAGGGAGTGAAGCCACGTCGAGTCCGATGTGAAACAAAAGAACCTCAACCGGTGCCAAACCTGCTGCAACGCGACTTTTCGGCCACTCGACCGGATACCAAGTGGGTGTCAGACATGACGTATATCCGGACAAAGCAAGGCTGGCTGTATCTGGCCGTTGTACTGGATTTGTGGTCACGACGAGTAGTCGGCTGGTCCATGTCGGCTCGGATGACCAGTGACTTGCCCGAGAGTGCTCTGAAGATGGCGTTGCTGCAGCGCAGGCCGGGTGCCGGCCTGGTACATCACTCGGATCAGGGCTCGCAGTACCGTTCTGCATCGTATCAGAAGATTCTGAAGGAGTACCAGATCCGAGTGAGTATGAATGGTGCTGGAGCCTGGTCCGACAATGCACCGATAGAGAGCTTCTTTGCCACACTGAAGCGAGAGTGCGTTGCCGACACCGTCTACAGCACCAGAGCCGAGGCGCGGACAGCGCTATTCGCCTACATCGAGGCATTCTACAATCGCGTTCGTCTGCACTCATCATTGGGATATCAGAGCCCTGAAAGCTTTGAGTTTGGTCGTGCTGTCGCCAGTTACACGTTGGGCAGTGTCCACGAAAACGGGTGAAT
>CAZMAI010000578.1:0-1201 GCA_964564195.1 uncultured Anaerolineales bacterium
GTGCCGCGCTCGCGCTCGGCCACCAGGCAGCCCATGGCCACCAGGATGAGCGCCAGGGGAAAGTTCTCCGAGAGGTTGGCAAGGTACTGGACGATGACTTCGTCCACCGAGGGCTCGGGCAACTGGATGACCACGCCGTCCATGGACGCGCTCATGCTGGCGATGATGTCGCCCATGTAGCGCGCCGTGAGAGGCGAGAGGATCCCAAAGAACAGGAACACGACGCACAACACGAGCAGGCGCCGCGTGCGGACCAGTTCGAGCCACTCTTTGCCCAGCAGCGCCCTCATGCCGCGTCCTCCCCCTGCTCCACCAGCCGCGCAAAGACGTCCTCCAGCGTGGGACGCACCTGCTCGTAGCGCAAGAGGCGCTCGCCCAGGCCCCCCAGCAGCGCGGGCAACTCACGGCGCGCCGCTTGTTCATCGCCGGCGACGAGGCGCAGCGTGGCGCCGTCCTCTGTGATGTTCGCCAGCCAGTGCTGTCCCCGCAGTTGCCTGCTCAGCGCGGCAATCGTGGGGCCGTCTGTGGCCAGTTCGATCTCGAACGCGGGTAGGGCATAGCGCTCGCGCAGGGTGGCCTGGTCCGCCTGGGCCAGCAGGCGCCCGCGGGCCAGGATCGCCACCTGGTCGCAGATGCGCTCGACGTCCGCCAGGATGTGGGTGGAGAGAAAGACCGTGGTGGCGTCCGGGCCATCGGTGTCGCCTGCCAGACGCTCGATGAGCGCGAGCACGTCGCGGCGGCCCAGGGGGTCCAGCGCCGAGGTGGGCTCGTCCAGCAGCAGCACGGCGGGCCGGCCCACCAGCGCGCCGGCGATCCCCAGGCGCTGGCGCATCCCGCGGGAGTAGCCGCCCACGCGACGGCGTCCCGCCTCGGCCAGGTCCACCAGCCCCAGCAGTTCCTCCGCGCGGGCGGGCGCCTCGTCAGCCAGGCCCAGCAGACGCCCAACGTACACCAGGTACTCGACCCCCGTCATCCAGCCGTAAAAGGCGGGCTCCTCGGGGAGGTAGCCCACGGCGCGGCGGGAGGCCAGGTCGTCGGGGGAGACGCGCTGCCCCGCCACAAAGGCCTCGCCGGCGGTGGCGCGGATCAGCCCCGCCAGGATTTTGATGGTGGTGGTCTTGCCGGCGCCGTTGGGCCCCAGAAAGCCAAAGACGCTGTGGGGCGGCACGGCCAGGTCGAGGCCGTCCAGCGCCAGCACCGG
>CAZMAI010000579.1:0-1193 GCA_964564195.1 uncultured Anaerolineales bacterium
ACCGAAATCAGGCGCTCCAGCGTTGTGGCGTTTCCCCAGCTCGCTTCAAAGAACAGGTCCCGAAAAGCAGCAGATTGGCTGACAGCCGACAGGTCCTGTGCCAGGATAATCCGTTCCTCGCGGCTGGCTACACGCTCCACCAACATCTGGCAGATGGCCTGCAGGATATTGGGGTGGCGCCCGGAGAGGGCGACGATCTCGGCGACGGTTTGTTCGGGATCCTGCATGGCGATGCCGAGACCGGCCAGAGGTTCGCGCACGAGCCTTGTGGCGTCCTCTTGCGTGAGATAGCCCAGCTTCAGGCTGCGGAAGGAGGCCTGCAGTGGCAGGTTGGGATCCTGCAACGCGCCGGCCAACACGCGCTCGCCGCACAGCACAAACCGGCAGAGGCCCTCGTCGGAGAGAGCGCGCAGCACGCGGAACAGACGCATCTCGACAGCCATGTCGTACCGCAGCAGATTGTCGACTTCGTCCAGTTCCAGCACGACGATCTGACCGGGCAACTCCTGCTGTGCTCTCAGGCGCATCACGACGCGGCGCAGGACCTCGACAGAGGCGCTTTCGACCGGCACTCCTCCCATCAGCGAGAGGGTATGGAGAAAGCCTGTGTCGTCACTGACGTGATGACAATCCACATAGACCGGCACAAAGTCCTGGCTCTGCAAGAGTTCCTGGTGTACCCTGCTCAGAAAGGATGTCTTGCCGATTCTACGCCCGCCTACGATGGCAAGGCTCTTGTCGTACAGCGCGCGCATCAGCGCCTTGATCTCGTACTCGCGGCCATAGAACATGGTCAGCGGCACGGGCCCTGAAGCGACAAAGGGCGAGATCTGTCCCAGCGGCACGTCGCGCTGGATGAGTCGTCCCAGGGCGGACACGGCATCTTCCGCGTCGAGAACTCTAGTTAGATCGTCCGTGTCGATCACGATGAGCCCGCCGGAAGCCTTGCCGCTGTCGCCGGCACGCAGTGGCCGGGATCCCTCTGGCGCGTCAGGAGCCTTTGGGAGCACCACCAGCGTAAAAGGCGAGACTGCTCCCATATCCGCAGCCAACCATTGGATCTTGGCGGCGAGGTCGTCGTCGATCCGCTCTGCTTCCGTGATGACCAGAGGGAGCGCCGCTGGCAGGGTCAGCCGCATGTGCGAGGTGTCTACCATGTAACCTGCCAATGCCCCGCGGGTTACCTGCGATTG
>CAZMAI010000580.1:0-1189 GCA_964564195.1 uncultured Anaerolineales bacterium
GGCGGTGGAGATGGGGCGGATATGATAAAAATCGATATATAGCGGCGTGGTGGATGGAAAAGAAGGGGGCCGGGGCTTTACATGCTGAGGGATTCCCCGGATGGAGGGGAGGCGTCACTCCATCAGGGGCTCCATGGGGGCGAGGGTTCCCTTGAAGTTCTTCATGTCGGGGTGGAGCGTGGGGGCCGGTCCCTCCTCCATATCGGCGGCTTCGGCTTCGATCTCGGCGGCTTCGGCTTCGGTAAGGGGGGCGGTCTCCTCTTCCTCCTCTCGTGGTGAGGACGAGGGCCAGTACGCGGTGGGGTCGAATCTTGTTTGGTAATCCGGGAACGTCTCTTTTGCCCAAAGGATGAAGTCGGTGGCTTCCATATCGAGTATTTTGGCGGGTGGCCGGAGGGCGTGGTTTAGCATGTCAATAGAGACAGTGGCGACGCTGTGAGCGGCGATCTCCTCATTTTTCGCCTCTCTCCGAAGGCTAAAGTTGGCATCCGTCAATTTATCCGGTCCGATATATAGACCGGGGTTTTTTATTATAAACCGGCGGATAGCTTCGGGCTTTCCGTCGTCGGTCTTCGGGGGGCGGATCTCTGGGAGATCAAAGGCTTTGATCGTGGCTTCGGTGAGGTCGAAGGCGGCCCGGAGTTCATCCGAAGATATCACGCTTTGGATTTGCTGAGGGGGGAGGTGTTCCAGGATCATCAAAACGTCTTCTATGCCGTCGAAGAACTTCTTTAATTTCGTTCTCATTATATGGTCGTTCTGGTGGAGATCGCGGGAACCTTTGAAAGCTTCGCGATTCAAGAGCCGTTCTTTTTGCTTCGGTGGTATCATAGGTACTATATCCTTATGTAAAGCATATAAGGTTATCGGGTGTTAACAGGTATCTTAAACGAATCGTATAAGGAAAATTCGATCTTGTTTAATGAAAATGTCGGATATCATCGATATACTTATATAGATTATACGCGCTTATAAGGAACGGTGATCTGAAAATGGTACATCGCCTAAGGTATCCGGCTATGGTTGGTGTCAGGTGTAAGGCAGAAGAGAGGGCGGCTCTACATGAACTATCAGATTCCCGCGACCTCTCCGCAAGTGCATTGGCCCGGAAATATATTTTAGAAGGGCTGGAGCGGGACGGCGTAAAAATCGAGGTCTAAGAATGTCGAAAAGTGTTGAAGGGGCCGCG
>CAZMAI010000581.1:0-1182 GCA_964564195.1 uncultured Anaerolineales bacterium
TCAGGTACGGTTCGAATTTTCAACCCTTCGTCAACAAGAGGGACGTGAAGGACGGGAAAGACGAGGACCTCACTCAGGAGCCCGAGATGATCAAGGCCTTCCGAGACACCTGGGAGCTGGGGATTCACTCATATCTGACCTATCTTCGGGACCGGCTACTTCTGGCCAGAGAGTTGTTGAGCGAGAGCGGGAGCGTATTTGTGCAGATCAGCGATGAGAATGTGCATCACGTCCGGGAGTTAATGGATGAAGTTTTCGGGGCGAAGAATTTTTGTGGAGAAATTATTTTTCGTAAAACAAGTGGTGCTTCTACAACACTAATTGGAACCATAAACGATTTCTTGATTTGGTACTCAAAAGATAGACAACGAGTCAAGTACAGGCAACTTTACAAAGCCAAAGTACTCGGGATGGAAGGTTCGCAAGAGTATTTTAATGTTGAGTTGGAAAACCAAAAAATCCGTAAGATAAAGCGCGAAGAGCAATTGAATCCTAATCTGCTTCCAGAAGGCTCGCGGGTTTTTGTTGCCGATCCAGTAGTGAGTGATGGTGGAGGTAAACAAGAAGAAAGAGTCCTAGTTTTCAAGGAGAACGGCAAGACATACAAGATTGATTGTGGCCCAAAGAGACATTGGAAAACCACCCCAAAAGGTATGCAATTGCTATGGGATGCCAACAGACTGCTTAGAAAGGAAAGTCTGAGGATATACAAGAGATTCTTTAACGATTTCCCTTACATACCATTTAATTCTCTTTGGGATGATACAAGAGGAGAAACGCAAATGGATTATGTGGTTCAAACAGCCACCAAGGTTATCCAACGTTGCCTCCTCATGACCACCGACCCCGGCGACCTGGTTTTCGACCCCACTTGCGGCTCAGGAACTACCGCCTTTGTGGCCGAGCAATGGGGCCGCCGCTGGATCACCTGTGACACCTCCAGGGTTGCGATCACCCTCGCAAAGCAGAGGCTTATGACTCCGGTCTTCGATTATTACGAGCTGGCTTACCCTGATCAGGGCGTGAGTTCTGGCTTGAAGTATAAGACCGTCCCCCACATCACCCTAAAGTCGATCGCCCATAACGAGGAGATCGACGCCATCTACGAAAGGGTCCACCCCAAGATAGAGGAGTCTCTCGCAGAATTGAACCGAATCACAGGCTTGTCGATGGAGGAGTGGG
>CAZMAI010000582.1:0-1165 GCA_964564195.1 uncultured Anaerolineales bacterium
TGGGCATTACCGGAGGCGTGAGCTGAGGCGAGAAGACCTCAGCGCGCCAGACGCGAAATCACGCCCGCTCGCAGCGCGTCATCGCACGTGTACCCGCGCGGATTTCGATCGGCGAAGCCATACTCATCGCTCATCGGCCACCGGTGACCGCAGCGGTTGCAGCGGAAGACGGCCGGATGCGCATTATCCCAGACGCTGGCCGCGTTGGCCTGATCGTTCTTCCCGCTGTCGAACCAGCGAAGCGACGCGTATGCGACGGCAAAGGGCAGCACCAGGCCGGCGCTGGTAAAACAGAATCTCATCGTCTGCCACGCGGTTCCTCCGAGGGCATTGTCTATAACGACCATGAGCGGCGTAACCGCGAACCGCAGAAGCAGGTACACGACTGGGTAGGAGAGGCCAAAGCCAAGGAGGGCAACGCAGCCCCGTGGAAGTCCATCGGAGTGCCGGTACGGATTTCTCGGAAAGATGTACTCAGGCTCCCACGCGCCACAGCGGTCGCAGTAGTGGACTTGGGTGTCTTCGGTAGTGTCGTACTCCCGCGTCCCGGCGACGCCGCCAATCCATTCGCCGTCATCTCCACGAGCCTTGCCATAGATATCTTCTGATCGGGTGACCCATACCTTGCAGGTGATTCTGCCCATCGAGTCCGCTTACCTCCCCTGTTGCGGCGGCTACTCGTGCACCGTACCCCCTACAGCCCCAGGTCCTCCGCCCCTGTCGCCACCGCATATTCGACGCCCAGCGCCCGAAAGTGCTCGCGTCCGCAGGCGATGACCGCCGCCTCGCGCCCGCGCAGGTCCTCGGAGCTGGCGCTGGCCTTGGTCTCGCGGATCAGCTTGACGCAATCGGGCTCGCCGTCGCGCTCCACCAGGATCGCCCAGTCCGGGGCATAGCCACCGTAGGGGGTGTCCACGGTGAACCAGCGCGGCAACTTGAGGTAAAGCCTGACGTGCTCACGGGCCTCCAGCGTGCGCGCGACCTCGCGCTCGATCTGCGAGTCGACGTCGACGTGGTCATACAGGGCCTTGCCCGCGCTCGGTTCCAGCGCACTGCGCAACTTCTCAAAGCTCTCCTCCAGCTTGCCCCGGTCCCAGGCCTCGCCAGTCGGGACATAGCTGATCTCGTGCACCATCTCCCGACGCAGTTCTTCGGCCAACACGTG
>CAZMAI010000583.1:0-1164 GCA_964564195.1 uncultured Anaerolineales bacterium
TTATGATTTAATAATTTCCCATATAGAAACTATTATATAGTACTAAACAACTAACTGATGCCGAAAACATTCAATACTTAACAATGGGATTTTATCCTTGATTCAAATAGTAAAATTATATGGAGATAAAAATATGGATACATTCATTACAGTTAATCAAGCCATTTCTATCTCACCAATTTTTTATTTGATTTTTACGGTATTGCTGGGATTTGTATATCATTTAATACGCAATACGGAATATAAAGGCACTTTAAAGGTAAGTGTTGTTATTGGTATAGTTATCGGCTTGATAATTAATATCAATACTGATTTGGTTAAATACATAATTTTGGATTTAGTTTTTATTATTTTAGTACTTCTTGGAGGTTTTTTTGCTATTGGACTTAAAAAATTGATTTCAAAAAGTAACAAAGAAGACAGTAAATATCCAGAAACATGGTCTAAATTTCCTGGTAAGTGGTGGAACAAACAAAATCCAAGAGTCAGAGCAATACTAGTAATGGGAATTTGTATAGTGGGAGTAATTATGGTTATCAACCTATCTTATCCTTATTATGATGAACAGGTTAAACTCCAACTTGAAAAACCGGTTCTAAATGAAATACCACCAGCAACTCAAAATGCTGGAAACACAAGCAATGACACATCTAACGACACTACAACATATGCTTTAAAAGGTTCAACAGAATCAGGCGCAACTGTTAAAATCACAATAGATGAGTTAGGAATACACAATCAGACCATACCCCTAGATGCTAACAACAATTTTGAATATAAATTTAGCATTGCTAATAATGTTACACAATCTAATATAATTGTAGAAGCAACAAAAGCTGGAAAAAAATCTAACAATGCCAGTATACATATCGTGAGAAGTTAACTAGAATTCCTATGATTCTTCATAAGCAACTTCTGTATTAAACCATTTATATTGGACTAAAACTAGTGGAAATAAATATTGAAGACATAATTATTGTAACAGCTACATATTATAATAATATTCAGTAATTTAGCTTTTATTTAGGGCCCCTGATTTTATTAATTCTATTAGTATTACTTTTGTGTGGTTATCAATTTTTTTGTAAAAATAGAAAATATTATATAGCACTAAACAACTAACAAATAATTCGATGTGCAGAGATGATGAATTCGATTATCGGG
>CAZMAI010000584.1:0-1163 GCA_964564195.1 uncultured Anaerolineales bacterium
AGCAGGACAGCTCATATACGCTCCAACCATTTCAATACCTGCACTTTTTATATGTTCCTCTGAAAAAAGCTCTTTAATCATCTCTTTTCCACTTGGAGTATTCATTGGACACTCAGAAGCAGGGTGGGTATGCTCTGCAACAAACAACATTTTTTTCACCTATACTAAATTATGGTTTTTAGGCGGTAAAGATTAACCATAAGAAAATCACAAATACACTTACCAATCGGGACTTATTTTGGCTCAAAAAGCTTTGATAAACTTGAAACATACAAATTCATTGAATATCGCTCTAATTTTTCCTTTTACAATCGAAGCAGATTTTGGTGTTGCTGTTCGTTTTATAGGTTTCCAGCATCTTTCACAGGTTACTTGCCGGACTAATGGTTTCTTTTTTTAATTGAAATTTTGCTGCTTTAACTGAACAGTTGTAATTATTGGCTCGGATTCCTGCTTTTGCTTTCCTGTCTAAAGCTTCTTCCTCGTGTTTTCTTCTAAGAGCTTCTTCCTCTTTTTATCCTTATTCCTTGGAATTTTAGGTCTCATTCAAAATCTGTTCAATTTTATTCAAAAACGAATTAATCATACAAATATTGGATATATTAAGAATAATAAATTGCATATTACTTACCCAATTAAACCTTACTATATTAGAGCGATAATTATATCATTTTTAAAGCTATCCTAGGTTAATCAGTGAAAAAATAACGGATATAGTTGCTACAACGTCCATCATATCCAGCATTACTTCAATTGTACTGGTAATTTTTGCCCGTCTGGTTTTCCACTCGAGTGGAGAGAAGAATTAAGAAGAACTTTTTGAGGTTAAAGGATATGATGGACAACAACCATGAAAGGACAAAAGAACTTCTGGCAAACATCGATCGGGAGTCAGATGCAATAAAAACAACCGTATACGAATCACGAGCAGAACTTCAAGAAACACTGGTAAAAATACCTTGGAACGGGCGTGATATTTCTGATAGAAATAATGAGAGGAAAAAAGAGGGAATAATAAAAGAAGAAATTCCTCTCATCATTATTATCATAGAACTTGCAGGGTAAATTAATCAAACTAACTTATTCAATCTTATTTCTAAATTTTTTTATGTCCCAAAATGATTAAGAATTTTCAAAATATTTTTCCATCATCGAAATTTAAT
>CAZMAI010000585.1:0-1162 GCA_964564195.1 uncultured Anaerolineales bacterium
GTCGAGCACGGATGGGCGTCGATCCGGAACCGGCTGGAAGCCGGCGGTCCTATTCCCTCACGGCGTGCAGTTCCGCTCCTCGTCCATCGTCTATGGTCCGTGGTCTGTCCCCCTCGGCCGAATTCCGCGATCGACCCATCTCTCGCCCTGTGGATATGCTATACTGCATAATGTTGACCCGTTATGCACCGCAGGAGGGTTGGCGCAATGCAGCAGACGGACGTTTCTACGGGCGGGTGGCTTGAGCGGATTCTGCTGGGCTTGGCGTTCACCGGCATCGGGCTGCTGATCATCGTCGTCTTTAGCCCCTGGCGCCCCCTGATGGCCCGGGTGCCCGACTACTTTGGGCGGGCGCTGCTCTGTGCTGCGCTGGGATCTGCGGCATGGGCGGTACGCCGGACCGAGCAGTATCGCCGCTACGGCGCCGTCGTCTACGGGCTCTTCGTTCTGGCCCTTGCGGTGACGGCTGACCGCATCCTCAGCATCTATCTGATAGAGTACCTGGGCGTAACGGACAAGGCGCCTGCAGGATGGGCCGTCCTGAAGCTGCACGAGACGCTGGTAGTCGTTGCCGTCATTATCCTGTGCACGCACCTTTCGGGGGAGCCTCTGGGCGCGATCTACCTCCACCGCGGCCGATTGCGGTTGGGGCTGATCGTCGGGCTGATCGCCTTTGCGGTCGGCGCGTCGGGCGGTATTCCCACCGCGGGGCTGCTGTTCAACGCCCCCGGTCTGACGCTGGCCCGTGTCGTTCCCTGGCTCCCCTGGCTGATAATCTATGTCCTGGCCAATGGCGTGCTGGAGGAACTGATGTTCCGCGGGCTGTTCCTGCGGAAACTCCAGCCGTTCTTTGGAGCTCTGGGCGCGAACCTGCTGATCGCCGTTGTGTTCACGCTGCTGCACAACGGCGTTACATACACCACGGATCAGTACGTATTCCTCGCGCTCACTTTCCCGCTGGCGCTGGCCTGGGGATACCTGATGCAAAAGACCGATGCTGCCTGGGCGTCGATCCTGTTCCATGCAGGGTTCGACATCCCGATCATGCTGGGGATCTTTGCCAATCTGTAGCGCGAGTGGCATCTCGCGCGAGCCCCGGGGCGTGTTCGACCACGGACCATAGACGACAGACCATGGGCCGTCGAGCACGGATGGGCGTCGA
>CAZMAI010000586.1:0-1157 GCA_964564195.1 uncultured Anaerolineales bacterium
CAAGTATTGGTGTTGATGCCATTTATACCACTCTCCAAATAATATAACAGTGGGCGAAGATAGATATGCTCTCACCAATCAGTCTATCTAAACCCCCTCAATAAGTATTGTGTTTATTCTCATATTTAAACAATTTGCCATTGTTTAAAAAATGTTACTCAGCCAATTTACAAAGATGGCAGTCTGCAATTATTTTCATATAAAATATCCTTGTGAAACAAGAGAATGATACATTTATCTGTAGGAAAAAAGAAACCTTTAAAATGGGAGCTAATATGCCAATGAGTTCAAATGACAGAATAGAAGATCTAATAGAAGATCTTAGGTCCCTGCCTGTTATCAGGGGATATTATCTGGTAGTGGGTGGTGGTAAAATAGGTGCAAGCTTCTTGGAACATGCACGTAAGCATAGCCTTCCACTTGTACTTGTGCTGGATAAAGATAGAAATGCTCCGGCCTCTTCTGGCACAGAGCTCATAAAAGATGCAAGTGCTCTGCGTAAGCTCCTGGAAGGCAAATTAGCATCCCCGCTTGAGAAAGAAAGCTCAGAGATATATTTTTATTGTTCAGGACTCGATGCAGTCCCTTTTATCCTGTCCTTTGGAATACCTGAATATATCATACCTGCCATTCCCTGCCATATGGCCGCATATCTGATGAAGGAATATCTCAATTGCCTGAACAGAGATGATCAGACTGTCACAGAGATCTGCATTTCACCTGAAGATGAAGATATGATGAGATTCTTTGAACAATTCACATCAAAATTTCCGGAAAGCATTAGAGCTGGCCTTTATCCTGCACAGGGAATAGCTATGCTATCATACGCCAGACCTGGAGAGATATGCCCGGATGGATGCCCTGGCCCTGAGAAGTTTTGTCCGAATTTCAGAAGAGAGAAGCCAAAGACAATAACAAACTATTTACGGGATCTGTTTCCCTGGATCAAAGGTTGGGTTTTTGAAAGCTACCAGATGAAACCGGGTATCGGTGCAATGAGAGGTTCCGATATGAAACAGAATCTACTGGAAATGTTTGAATATACACATTCTCCAGATGCATATGAAGATAAAACTGAGGATATGATCGCAACAAAAGATATCTTTTTTATAGCTACTGCCTGCAACTGTCATGGTGTGGTGAACCTGTTCCGGATC
>CAZMAI010000587.1:0-1157 GCA_964564195.1 uncultured Anaerolineales bacterium
CCGTGCGCCTGGCAGGCGTCCTCGATCACGGCCAGGCCGTGCCGACGGGCGATCTCGAGAATGGGATCCATATCGACCGAGACGCCCCAGTAGTGCACCACCAGAATCGCCCGCGTGCGGTCGCAGATCAGAGCCTCTATCTGTGCCGGGTCCAGGTGCATCGACTCCCAATCCACGTCCACAAACACCGGGACTGCGCTGTGGTGCAGGATCGCCGTGGCGCTGCTGGTCCAGGAGAGCGCCGTCGTGATCACCTCATCACCCGCCTCGACGCCGCAGGCCGCCACGCACATGTGTAGAGCGGAGGTGCCGCTGTTGGTGGCCATGCAGTACGCGTTGCCGTTCCAGGCGGCGAACTCACGCTCCAAAGCCTGCACGTGGGGCCCATAGGCGTGGTGATCCTGGCGCAGGGACGCCACAACCAGCGCCTCGTCTTCTGCCGTAGTCTCGGGCCACATGCGAAAATGGATATCTGGTCCGATGGCGGGAGTTCCGCCGTGAATTGCGAGGGAAGACGTACTCATCGCGGTCCTTTCTGCCGATTTGGCTGGGAGGCGCTTTGTCCGGGCATCCTGCCCGCACCAGATAAGGTTGGGCCATCCCCCAGTCCGATGCGTGCAGCATGCAGTACGACGGAGGATATCAGGCGAGGCCTGCACCGTCAACCGTGTCTACCCGTAGCCAGGCTAGCGGACGCTGCTCGCGGCGATAGACCTCACGGCAGCCAGGGTCGCATCGATCTCTGCCTCGGTGGTGAACAGCCCGGCGGACAGACGCACCGTGCCCTCAGGAAAGGTGCCCAACGTTCGGTGCGCGGCGGGGGAACAGTGCAATCCCACCCTCGTCATGATCTCGAATTCCTCGTCGAGACGCCACCCCACCTCGTTGACTCTGAGCCCCGAGATACGGATCGATACTGTCGCCGTGCGATCGCGAGCATCTCTGGGTCCAAAGACCGTGACACCGTGGATTGCCTCTAGCCCTGACACCAAACGCTCGGTGAGGGCAACTTCGTGACGGCGCACCTCATCGATGCCGCGTTCCAGCAAGAAACGCACCGAGGCCCCCAGACCCGCGATACCGACGCCATTAGGCGTGCCAGGCTCCAAACGATCCGGGAACACCTCGGGCGGCAGTTCCTCCTCCGAGCGACTGCC
>CAZMAI010000588.1:0-1139 GCA_964564195.1 uncultured Anaerolineales bacterium
ACCTGGACCCTCTGCCTGGCGATTTGCGCCCGCTTCACCCGGCGGATCAGCTCCTCGCTCTTACCGCTGAACATCCCGCCACAGATCACCTCCACCCAGCCACCGCGACCAGCCTGCTCCGCCATCAACGACTCCCCCTTGAGGTGTGTTGGCCACTCGACGATTGTACCCCGCCCGCCATAGATACAAAAAAGAGGCAGAGATGTGACTCTGCCTCTGTGCCTTCTTGTCCGGTTAGCACGCAGCGCACTGGACGCACGCCCAAAAAAGCTCTACTCCTGCTCGCCGTCCGCTGCCAGATCGATAGCCTCGACGTTCTCCTCGTCGACGATCTCGACCAACTGGCGCTCGCGCTGGCGCCGCGCCTTGTCCTGTGCCCGGCTGGCGACTTCCTGCCGCAGACCCGATGCCTGCTCAACGCGCCGGTTAAAGCGCTCCACCTGGCCTCCGCGGTCCACCAGTCGCTGCGTCTGACCCGTGAAGAATGGGTGGCAGGCGCTGCATACATCTGTGTGCAACTCGGGCACCGTCGAACCGGTCACCCAGGTGTTGCCACAGGAGCACATGACCTTGGCCTCCGGGTAGTACTTGGGATGAATGTCTGCCTTCATTTATTGCTGCCTCTCCGCGTACACAGAGACCTGCTTACGTCCCCTGGTATACGGCTCAAATTTCACATAGCCGTCGATGGTGGCGAACAGCGTGAAATCACGCCCGCAACCAACATTCTCACCGGGATGAATGCGGGTACCCACCTGACGAACGATGATCGTCCCAGCGGAGATCTCCTCGCCGTCGTAACGCTTGATGCCGCGCCTCTTGCCGGCGCTGTCCTGCTTATTGGAGGTGCTTCCGCTACCTTTTTTATGTGCCATCTGCCGCTCCTCTCCGAATATAGCGTCGCCGCAACGCTAGGCCGTGATGGCCTCAATATGCAGGCGCGTAAGATCCTGCCGGTGGCCCTTTTTCACGCGGATGCGTTCCTTGGGCCGGTACTTGAAGATCAAGAGCTTGGGGCCGCGAATCTGATCGACGACGGTAGCCCTGACGCGCGCCGACTCGATCACGGGGGTCCCGATCTCTACGCCATCGTCCCCACCAATCATGAGAACGCGGTCGAGTTCCACCGTATCGCCAGC
>CAZMAI010000589.1:0-1133 GCA_964564195.1 uncultured Anaerolineales bacterium
GCGCGGAACAGGTTCAGGATCGGCTTGTCGATCCCCTGCGTCGCCAGGGCCCGGGTACCCTCAAAGCAGCGCTCGCCCACGAACAGAAAGGCCCAGGTGAGCAGCTTCAGGTCCCAGTCCCGCTCCCGGGCGTAGGCCAGCAGCTTGTCGAATGCGCAGGCCACATAGCTGGGATAGTACTCGGTGTTGCGAAAGTTCAGGTTGGCGTTGTCCCAGGCGCCGCCGCCGGCCCAGCCGTCGGGATCCGCCTCGGAGAGCACGCACTCGAGCGCCGTCAGTCCCTCATAGCGTGAGAGGATCTCGTAGCCGTGTGCCGCGAGCTCAAGGACGCGCCGGACCGAGGGCGGCTTTTGCGGGCGGTGCAGCGGGTCGGCGCGGTAGCCGCCGCCCTTGACGTGAAAGGACACAAAATCCAGGGCCGTGCCGCGCTCGCGGGTGACCGCGTTGACGCCGCCGGTCACGTGCGCCAGGAACGCGTCCAGAAAGGCTGCGGCGCGCCCCCCGGCCACCGGGTTGGTGGTCGCGGGACCGCCCACGCGCGCCTCGGGCAGCACCGCCTTGACCGCAGCTGCGGTATAGTCGTACAGCGTGCAGAACTCCTCGGTCGTGCCCTTCCAGTAATAGTCCAGGTCGGGCTCGTTCCAGAGCTCCCAGTACCAGGTGGCCACCTCGGCGGCGCCGTGGCGCTCCACGCAGTGCGCCACCAGCGCGTGAATCAGGTCGTGCCACCGCGTATAGTCCTTCGGCGGGCAGGCCCAGCCTGTGCGCTGGTACTGCTCCATCCGGTGGCCGTCGTGCGCTTTGTCGTACAGCCGCGGATCGGCCAGATCGCGCGGCATGAACCCTAGCTCGACAAAGGGCTTGCATCCCGCCCGCAGGATCGCATCCAGGATGCCGTCGATGCCGGTCCAGTCATAGCGCGGGTTGCCGTCCTCGTCCTCCAGGTAGACATTGGTCGAGCCCCACTTGAACGAGCCGAGGCCGTTGCCGGTGCAGAGCAGGTGGTGGCAGCGCACGTAATAGGGCTGCTCCTGAAAGCGACCGATCTCGTGCAGGAGCGCCTCGCCCTCGGGCGTGGTGGTATAGTTGCACTCGTCATAACCGATGTAGGTCCAGGCGTGGGGCAGGGTGCC
>CAZMAI010000590.1:0-1130 GCA_964564195.1 uncultured Anaerolineales bacterium
GCGGCGGCGCCGTCGCCGATGCCGGCCGAATCCAGCAGTGTGATCGGCTCCGCCACAGACCGTGCGTTCTCATACTGCCGCGGGGTGATCTCTTGCGGATACATGGCGTACGGGTTGGTGCTCGCGTTGTGGTGCGAATTGATGGCGAACCCCGCAAAATCGGCGTGCTGGTAGCCGTACTCGTGCATGTAGCGGCGCATCATCAGGGCGTTGAGCGCAACAAAAGAAAGCCCCTGCTCAGCTTCGTACTCGGCATCGGCGGCATAGGCCAGGGCCGCTGTCGCCTGCTCAGAGCGGCCATCGGTCATCTTCTCGACGCCCAGGGCCACCGCCACGTCAAACATCCCAGCTGCCACTGCCATGGAGGCCAGGCGCGCGGCCGCCGCTCCGCTGGCGCAGGCAGCCTCAACCTTGAGGGCCTCGATACCGCGGTGGCCTGCATAATCCGCGATCAAGGCGCCGAGATTCTCCTGCCCTGCCAGCGCGCCGGAGAGCATGTTTCCGACGAAGAGTATCTGTGGCGCGGCTACGCGGGCATCGTCCAACGCTGCCTGCAAAGCCTGGTACCCGAGATCGCGCAGGCTGGACTCCCAGTGCTCATTGACCGGAGTCTGCCCGATGCCCAGGATCGCCACTTCTCTCACAGATGCCTTCCCCTATTTACTCAGTGCGCCGCGGTAGCGGGCGTAAGTGGCATAGTCGATCTCTTTGCGCCGCTGTATGTACTCTGCAGTGGTAGGTGCCTGGCGCCTGCGCTCATTGATCCTGTGCGTGACTCGCCATACAAAGGCGTCACTGCCCGCTCCGGATCCGAAGGACACCTGCAGGATCCGCTCGCCGGTTGTGGCAACATCCAAGACGGCGCTTAGCCCCAGCATGGAGGATCCTGCATAGGCGTTGCCGATGCGGTCAACCAGCATCCCGGCGCGTATCTGCTCGCTGCCAAAGCCCAGTTCCCGCGCCGCACGGGCGGGGAATCGCGAGTTCGGCTGATGGAAAACCGCATGGGCGAAATCCGACGCAACGTATCCAAGCGAGTCGAGCAGTGCGCGGGTCGAGGCCTCTACATGCCTAAAGTATGCCGGCTCGCCGGTAAACCGTCCGGCGTGCTCCGGATACTGCGCCCCGGG
>CAZMAI010000591.1:0-1110 GCA_964564195.1 uncultured Anaerolineales bacterium
GCGCCAACAACTCGTCCAGACCAGGCAGGATGGCCAGTTCGCCCGCCACAGGGGCGTCGACGCCCTGGTTTCGCAGCGTGTCGGCAATTCTGCGCTTGACGTTGCCCCAATAACGCTCCAACTCCTGCCCAGTGTCCAGTTCGACGGCGCAAAGCTGCGTGCTGCCCACGGGCTGCGGCTCGTTGGAGAGGGGCACGTCCAGAGCATCCGCGAGGCTATGCGCGGTGTCCGTACTGATGACCAGGGTGCGGTGGCCGAGTTCGGCACAACGCAGCGCTGTGGCGGCGCTCAGCGTTGTCTTGCCCACACCGCCCTTGCCGGTAAAGAGAATCGTGCGCACTCAGCTGGCCGTCATTTCCAGGCCGTCGATGGCCTTGAGCACGGCGGTCCGTCGCTCGTGTTCCAGCTCATAGGCGCGAATAGCCGCCAGTTCGTCCTTCCCGAGGGTCGCCAGACACGCAATGACCTCATCGCTGCCGAGCCCGTCATAGTCTGAGATAGGCAGTACAGAGATGCTTTGCCGCGTCAGCGGCGCGGCCTCGGGTGCCTTGTGGCCCAGAATTTCCAACACGGCACGGGTGAACGGGCCTGGCCTATCTGCGGCTTCCATCCCAGCGCGATGCGCGGCCTCCAGCGTCCTGGTCACCGATCGGGCCGTGATGATAGCCAGACCGATGCTGGTGAGAGCTACCTCTTCGATGGCCTTGCGCACCGGTTCCAGATCGAACTCTGGCACCTTGATGTCCTCCTTGTGCGGTCGTCGCAGTTCGAACTCGACCACGCGCTGAGGATCGTTCAGGCCACCGGCCTCCATTGTCAACGTCTGATCGTCCATAGTGCCTCCGCTCGTGCTATCGGTTTCCTGTTCACTATACGTGTGGAGGATCGGGAGGTTGCGTGGCGTTGCCGGCCGTCCTCTCGCGCCGGGCTTGCTGGCAGCGTCCTTCCAGCGGGCACCCGGGGCAGGATGGACTCGCGCGGCAACAGGCTTTGCCGTGCTGGACGATCAAGGCGTGGTACTCGCCATACAGGGTTACATCAGGCTCAAGCCCGTGCACAAACCACTCTTGCACGGCTTTGTAGGGCGCGGCAGTCGCCCAGGCATGTCCC
>CAZMAI010000592.1:0-1101 GCA_964564195.1 uncultured Anaerolineales bacterium
AAAAACCGTAGTAGTTAAAAAAGTGTATGGGCACTCCTTCCTTGGCTAAAAGGTGTACTGCCTGGGAAGAGAAGCTCAGCGAACCATAAGCATAGATAGAGTAGATCTTGCTGATGGGTATGGGTCTTTTACCATCCTTATTATGAAAATAAAGAGTGTTCTCCTTTCTTTTTAAAATTCCATCGGACATAAGGTAGTAATTCTTTTTCATAAATAACCCCCCCAATTTTTAAGTTTGATAAAGCAGGTTTTCTACCTCATCAATTAATTTTTTATTAGATTCAACCATGTCATGTGCGAGACTCTCGTCATAAATATAGCTATAATCAGCTCTTTCTCTTGTCTTCATAGCAAAATCAAAATCATCAAGAAGTTCTTCACTGATAAGACTGTTTTCAACAAATAAAATTTCAATTGCAAATTTAAGACATATATGGCTTTTTTCTCTATACCCTCTACTGAAAAGAAGTCCTCTAAAGGCATGAAAAATGGAATAGTAACTTTGGACGATGGCCCATTTATAATTTTCCTCTTTTACAGATTTTCAGCAGATTTTAGATCATAAAGGGCTTCTTCAAGTTCTTTTCTACCAATCCAGCATCTATACCAATTCGTATTATTTTTCCTCGTTTTTTACACTTTTCAAATTGATATTTCATGCAGAGTTCTTCCCTTTTTTATTCTGGTATAAAATGGTTTATCCTTCTTTTTTAACGTTCTTAATTCTGTATCGTTAACAATCACTGGCGAAATTTTTCTTTGGATTTTATTCTGGTACTGGTCGATTTTTTTGTTCACATGTTTTACTTCATCTGAAAGTATGAATAAATCTATATCGCTTTCTTCGGAGTCTTCTCCTTCTGAACAGCTTCCAAAGAGGATAATTTGTGATGAAACTTTCTTGAGGTCTTTGACCATTTCATCGATTTCCATTAGTGTGAATACCACTTTAAGTTCTTTGAGCAAAGGATTCTCCATATTTGCTCTGTATATGTTTAACTTTCCTTTTTCCTCTTTAATTACCAGTTCTTCCTTTTCTAATATTCTCAAATATCTACTTGCACTTCCTAATCCTATTTCAAGTCTTCTTACAAGTTCCCT
>CAZMAI010000593.1:0-1096 GCA_964564195.1 uncultured Anaerolineales bacterium
TCCGCCGCAGCCGGTGGCCGCGATGACCCGGTCGAAACAAGGGGTGCTGGTCTCTGTCTGGTACGCTACGCTCATCGTGACCTCCTGGCGCTGCCATCCCGGCGCCAGCAACGCCGGATGCTGTCAGAAAATGCAACAACCCTTCATAAGGTAAAAGCAGCGAAAATCGGAAATCTCGCACGTTTTTTCACTGCAGTGAAAAACCCGTGGCCATTCGGCGCCCGGGCGGCCGGTGCCTTGACCGTCCGGTGCCTTGACCGTCCGGTGCCTTGACCGTCCGGTGCTTTGACCGGCGGGGCTCCGCACCTATAATGGCCGCACGTGGCCGGCGGGCAGGGAGGGGATGTGCGCAGCCGATACACAGTCGATACCGCGATCGTGCTGGGGTTTCTGGCCCTGGCGATCCTCTTTTACCTGCCGGTGACGCTGGGCGGGCGCACGCTGCTGCCCGCGGACATTGCGCTGCACTGGGAGCCCTGGGCCAGCGCGCTGCAGCGCTCCGGCGAGGTCCCCGGCAACAGCCTGCTGGGCGACCTGTACGTCCAGAACCTGCCCTGGAAGACGCTGATCGTCGAGTCGATCCGCGCTCGCGAGATCCCCCTCTGGAACCCCTACATCCTCTCGGGGGTGCCCTTTCTGGCGGCGGGGCAGCACTCGGCACTCTATCCCCTGAGCCTGATCTATTACCTGCTCCCGCTGCCCCTGGCCTATGGCTGGTTCGCCGCGCTGCACCTCTGGCTGGCGGGGATATTCACCTACCTGCTGGTACGGACGCTGCGCGGGTCCGACGGCGAGCCCCTCTCTCGGCTCGCGGGCGTGATCGCGGGCGTGGCGTTCATGCTGGGCGGGTTCATCACCAGCCATGTGGTGTTCCCCATGATCGCGGGCGCCGCGGTTTGGCTGCCGCTGCTGCTGGCGATGATCGAGCGCCTGGCGCAGCGCTTCCTGCGGGCGCGCGAGCCCGGCGAGGCCACCCGTGGCATGCTGCTGGCCTCGATCCCCGATCTGGCGATCGGGACGTTGGCGGTAGGGATGGCCTTTCTGGCGGGCCACCCGGAGATGTACTATTACGTCGGCCTGACCGCGGCGGCCTACT
>CAZMAI010000594.1:0-1092 GCA_964564195.1 uncultured Anaerolineales bacterium
TGAAGAAGGCAGAAACCGCAAAGGCAGCTACCTTGTCCTTTACCTCCAGAGCGAACTTCCTTACTTTTTCTTCATCCAGGGGAGCAGCCTCTTCACCATTGCTTGTATGTCCGCCGTTAACCATGATGTAGTTAGATGTGGGAAAACCCTCCTGTGGTATTGCATAATCCCCAACGAGGATAGCAGCCACAGGAAATCCAGTATCCTCAAGAATCGTATTGGTCGAAAGAGTTGTGGAAACAGACACGAGTTTGACATTCCGGATGTGTTCCTTATCCAGTTCATCGATAGCCCTGCTTATCCCGCCCAATGGATCAGGATATGTGGTTAGTACCTTTGTTTTCTGCACAATTACCCCATCCGCATCACGAATGAGGACAGCATCTGTAAAAGTTCCGCCGGCATCTATTCCCAGACTATATTGCATAGGTGACACTCCATGAAAGCAGGCACTGTCTGCCTTAAATATACTATAGGGAAAGGAATTCCATCATATATAACAGTTAGGAAAGGCAGCAGGATAAGCCACTGGAATACGGGACTATCGTAATGAAAAAAAGAGAAAAAAGTAGGCACGAAGCCTACCTGTATTTTACCTTTTGATTTACTTTGCCGGGATGATGAGTGATCTCTCACCAGCAGGCATGAACTCGCGCAGTGCGCCCCTACCGAATTCCTTCCTTGGTGCGGTAAAGTCAAAGGGCAGGAGGCTGTCTGCGAAACAGACCTTTACGAGTGGGTTCACTGCATATGCGTCGCCGCGGCCTGCGTGTGCTGCAGATGCTATTGCAGCATATCCACCCTGGTGACCTACGTTCATGGCGTAGTTGGGGTAGTTAGGTCCACGCAGCTCAACAGGCAGACCCTCGTCGGACTGGTAGGACAACACGTTGGTTGCACCGCACTGGTCCTGCAGGTCGAAACCGAAGAATCCGAGACGTCCGTGTCCTTCCTTGTGCAGGTACATACAGAGGTACCATCCGGAAAGACCAGCGTTCCCGTTACCAGTTGCGATAGCTGTTGCGGCACCTGCTGCAGCGGAGAGCACTGTTGCCCTCTGTGAGCCACCGAAGTGGTCCTCAAGTGCAGTTG
>CAZMAI010000595.1:0-1069 GCA_964564195.1 uncultured Anaerolineales bacterium
AGCGGCGGCTTGCCCACACTGCGCTGGCCGGTGCTGGGCTGGGGCCTGCTGCTGGGCGTGCCGGGCTACCTGCTGTACGCGGCGCTCGCCGCTGCCCTGGGCATCATGGCCGGTACGCGCGAGCAGGCGCGCCAGACCTCGGGGCTGCTGTCGATGCTGGCTGTGGCGCCACTCTTTATGCTGACCGGTGTACTCGGTGCGCCCGACAGCACGTCCGCCGTCGCCCTCACATTGATACCACTGTTTGCGCCCACGGTGGCGTTCTTCCGTATGATGCTTACTGAAGTACCCTTGTGGCAATTGTGGACAGCCTTTGCACTGCTGTGGATCGCGGTGGCGGCCGCACTGTGGGTGACGGCGCGCGTATTCAGGATGGCTTCCCTGCTCTACGGACAGCGGATGGATCCCCGCCACATCTGGCGAGCGGTCTTTACAGCTTCAGGGAGGCGTTCCTCATGAGCAACACGTTGTACGTCGCGCGCCGCGAGTTCCTGACTCACGTACGGTCACGCGGGTTTCTCTTTACGGCCCTGGGGACACCGCTCTTGCTGGTGGTGCTGTGGCTGGCTTCTGGTGTGATCTCCTTCGGCGAACCCCGCGAAACGGAAGAGAGTCCCGCGTCGCCGGTCGTTGAGACGGCAGCGCCGCTGCCCGATGGGATCGTCGATGAGGCCGGCCTGCTTGACGAGATTACATTACCACCGGAGCTGCGCTTCTATGCCGGTGAATCGCAGGCGACCGAGGCGCTCCGTCAGGGGATGATCGGCGCCTACACCGTTGTGGCGGCAGACTACCGCGACACCGGCACGCTACGCAGGGTGAGTCTGGGGCTGCCCGATTCTGAGCCACAGACCGGCCTCGTTCAGTCCGTGCTGGTCACGGCTATGCTGCGGGATCAGGTGCCCGAGACGGCTGCACGATTGGCCATGCCCATCGGTCCCGGAGGGCTGGAGGCCGCGGCGCTCACAGAGACGGGCGACAGCGCGCCCCGCCAGGACCCCGGATTCATGCCGCTGCTGTTCGCGACCGCGATCATGGTACCACTCTTTACCGGAGGGGGATGGTTGCT
>CAZMAI010000596.1:0-1064 GCA_964564195.1 uncultured Anaerolineales bacterium
CCGCATGATAGAGCATCGGGGAGGAGAGTCATGAACGGTGCTCAGGCTATGGTCGCCCTGCTTCAGCGCATGGGCGTGCCCTTTATCTCTGCACTTTGCGGAAACGGCCTGGATCCGCTGCTGGTTGCAGCCGACGCCGCCGGCCTGCGCGTGATCGACACGCGGAACGAACAGGCGGCCGCCTATATCGCCGACGCCTATGCCCGCCTCACGGGAAAATTGGGGGTCTGCGCGGTGAGCAGCGGCGTCGCCCACGTGAACGCCCTCGCCGGGGTCACCAACGCCTGGTATGATGGCGCGCCGGTGCTGTTGATTTCGGGCGCCAGCGCCGCGCCCGGCCTGGGCCGGGGCGCTTTTCAGGACATGGACCAGGTCGGCATGGCCGCGCCAGTCACAAAGTACACGGAGCGCGTTACGCAGGCCAGCCGCATTCCACTGGCGTTCCGCGAGGCCGTGGGCGCCGCCTGCGGGGGACGACCAGGACCCGCGCACCTGACGATCACCGTGGACGCTCTTCAGGGCAGCCTGCCGCCCGATGCCGTTGACCGGATCGATCCGCTGCCGAAGGTGGCGGCCACCCGGGCCGCCGCGGATCCGGACGAACTCGCCCACGCGCTCGCTTTGCTGGCCAATGCGCGCAAGCCGGTGATCGTCGCCGGCAGCTGTGTCTTTTACTCTGGCGCCGGCGAGGCGCTCCGGCAATTCGCACGCCAGACCGCCACGCCTGTGGTGGTGCCCATCTGGGATCGCAGCGTCATCGACACCAACTGGGACACTTACATGGGTGTGATCGGCGCCGCGAGCGGGGAGCCTGACATCCTCACGCAGGCCGATCTCATCCTGCTGCTCGGCGCCTCGGTGGACTATCGCGTGCGGTACCTGGACGCGCCGCCCCTCAAGCCGGGCGTTAAGGTGGTCCGGGTCACCGCCGATGCGCGCCAGATGTACCAGGGGATCACGCCTGACGTCTGCATCCTGGGCGACGCGCACACCGTGCTGGATGCCTGGCGGGATATGTGGTCCGCCGGTGAACTGGCGCCACACACGGGCTGGCTCGAAGAGGC
>CAZMAI010000597.1:0-1062 GCA_964564195.1 uncultured Anaerolineales bacterium
AGATGATCATGTTGGGCTGGCCGGTCTTGAGGGCCAGCTCGGCCCGGGCAATCAGCTCGCCGCGGATGCTGGCCGGCAGCTTCTCCTGCACGTTGCGATCCTCGGCGACCTGCTTGGCGGTGAGCTTGCCAAACGTCTCGATGAGCTTCTTGGCGTTGTCCCAGGCCCCGCCGGCGTTGGCCATGAAGATGGCCAGAGCGAAGCCGCTGCTCAGACCGCCGGCCAGCAGCCCCATCACGCCCGGCACGCCGAACAGCAGCCCGACCGTGACGGGAACGATGATCGCCAGCAGGGAGGGGAAGATCATTTCCCGCTGCGCCCCCGCCGTCGAGATCTTCACGCAGTTGGCGTAGTCGGGATACTGCTGGCCATCGACCTCGACGCGTTTGGGCCAGTTGTCCGGATTCTGCACATACGCCTCATCCTGGCCCTGGTTCCGGAGGGATTGGCGGATCTTCTCGAACTGGCGCCGGCACTCAATCATCATGCGGTTGGCGGCCCGGCCGACGGCTTTCATGGTCAACGAGCAGAACAGGAAGGCCAGTAGCACGCCGGAGAACAGCCCGCACAGCACCTTGGGATTCATCAGCGTGACGTTGTAGAACTCCATGAACTGGGCCAGCGAGGCGCGGCGCGTGGGGACCACTTGCAGTGCTGCGGCTAGATCGTCGGCGATTATGTGGGCGGAGCGGACGAAGTGAGTGTCCTTGTCCGTGGCGGGTCCCAGCGCGATCTTGACGGTGGCCCGTTCCCGCCAACTCTGGTGGAGGAAATCCTCCGCCTTGTCCGTCATGTCCAGAACCATGTAGGCCTCGAAGGCGCTGGTTTCCCCGCCCAGGCGGACGCGCGACCCGAACTTGCCGTGGCCCAGATAGACCGCCTCGTCGGGCGTCGGTGCCTCATAGATGGCGGGCACCTGGTCACGCGCCTGGTAGATCTGGCCGTAGCGGACTTCCTCGACATAGGCTGCCAACAGGGCCAGGGCGGTCAGCGCCGCGGAGCCGATAGCGAAGCCTTTGCCGGTCGCGGCCGTCGTGTTGCCCAGGGCGTCGAGCGCGTCGG
>CAZMAI010000598.1:0-1062 GCA_964564195.1 uncultured Anaerolineales bacterium
CACACGGGCGGCGACCTCTCCGCGATCGATATCCTCAACGTGCTCTATAACCGCGTGCTCAACGTCTCGCCCGCGACCTTCTCCGATCCCGATCGCGACCGTTATGTCCAGTCCAAGGGGCACTGTGTCGAGGCGCTCTACACTGTGCTGGCCGATCGTGGCTTTTTCCCCGCCGGGGAACTGGACACCCTCTGCCGCTTTGACTCTCACCTGATCGGGCACCCTACCCGCGCGGTGCCAGGGATCGAGCACAACACCGGCGCGCTGGGCCATGGCCTGGCGGTGGCGGTGGGGATGGCACTGGCCGCCAAACTCGACGGCAAAGCCTACCGGGTCTACACATTGCTGGGCGATGGTGAGTTGGATGAGGGGAGCAACTGGGAGGCCTCCCTGGCGGCAGCGCACTATGATTTGGACAACCTGGTGGTGATCGTGGACCGCAACAGGCTGCAGATCACCGGCTCCACCGAGGTGGTCAACGCTTTGGAGCCCCTGGCGGACAAATTCCGGGCCTTTGGCTATGCGGTACGTGAGGTGGACGGCAACGACATCCCGGCCTTGAGCGCGGCGTTTACGGCGGTGCCTTTTGAGGCGGGGAAACCCAGCCTGCTGCTGGCCAACACCGTCAAGGGCAAGGGGGTCAGTTTCATCGAGAACCAGGCGGGGTGGCACCACCATGTCCCCACCCCGGAAGAATTGGCGATCGCCCGGCGCGAGTTGGCGGCGCAGCGCGCGGCGCTGGAGGTGGCATGATGGCCATGGGCAAACCCAATCTGGATGTGTTCGCCGAGACCCTGCTGGCGCTGGCGCAGCAGGATCGCGATGTGCTGGCCGTGACCAGCGACTCGCGCGGCTCCGGCCGGCTGACGGGCTATGCGCAGGCGCTGCCGGCGCAGATCGTCGAGGTCGGCATCGCCGAGCAGAACGTGGTGGGGATCGCGGTTGGGCTGGCCTCGGCCGGCAAGAAGGTGTTTGCGGTCTCGCCCGCCTGTTTTCTCACCGCGCGGTCCTTTGAGCAGATCAAGAACGATGTCTGCTACTCCGACCACCCGGTCAAACTGG
>CAZMAI010000599.1:0-1056 GCA_964564195.1 uncultured Anaerolineales bacterium
CTGGTGGGCATGCAACGCGAGTACTCGCAGGGCGGGCGCAAGCAGCGCCTGTTCGCTGGCGTGCGTACCTTCCCGCTCCTGTCGCTGGCTGGCGCCGGCGGCGGGCTGCTCGCGGATCTGACCGAGAGCCCCTGGCCGCTGGTGGCGGTGATCATCGGGATGGGCGCGCTGATCGTGCAGGCCTATGCTGCACACACGCGCGCAGGCAGCCCGGGGGCCACTACAGAGGTGGCGGCGATGTTGATCGTCATCGCCGGCGCCTTGTGCTACTTTGGCTACTATCGCCTGGCCGCTGCCCTGGCCGTGGCGATGACGGGTCTGCTCACCCTCAAGGTGGAGATGCACGGATTTGTGCGGCGCCTGGATCGTGACGACCTATTTGCCGTGCTCAAGTTTGCTCTGATCACCGCCATTATCCTGCCGGTGCTCCCCAACCAGGACTTTGGACCTGAGCCGCTCAACGTTCTGAACCCCTACAGCATCTGGCTGATGGTGGTGCTCGTCTCGGGGATTGGCTTTCTCGGATATGTGATGATCAAGGCTCTTGGCCCACGGCAGGGGCTGATCATCAGCGGGCTGCTGGGTGGCCTGGTCTCCAGTACCGCCGTTACCGCCAGCTTTTCGCAGCGCAGTCGAGACGAACCTGAGCTCGCCGTCCCCATGGCGATGGCCATCGCCGTCTCCTGGACGACCATGTTTCTGCGGGTGCTGGTGGTGGTGGGGATTCTGCACTGGCCGTTGCTGAGGCTCCTCTGGCCGCCATTCCTGGCATCGACGCTGGTGGGGCTGGGCTATGCGGCGCTGGCGCTGCGCCGGGCCTCGCGCGTGATGACGCAGGAGATCGCCTACGATAACCCCTTCCAGCTCATGCCGGCTCTCAAGTTCGGGTTGATCTATGCGGTTGTCCTCGTGGTGGCCCGTGCGGCGCAGGAATATCTGGGTGACGCCGGCGTCTACCTCTCCAGCGCGGCTGCCGGACTGGTTGATCTCAACGCCATCTCGCTTTCGCTGGCGCGCATGGCCGTTCGGAGCAGGGTGGCGTTGGAGTTGGCCGCT
>CAZMAI010000600.1:0-1051 GCA_964564195.1 uncultured Anaerolineales bacterium
ATAGGTAACACTTCTATCAAGACATAGGTAACACTCCGATGTAGACTCCTCTCCGAAAGGGGGGGTGATCAATGCCCTGGCGGGAGTGTACCATGGTGGATGAAAGATATGACTTCGTGCTAGAAGTGGACAGGCGTGAGCGCCCCTTTGCAGCAAGTTGCAGAGCGTTCGGGATCTCGCGCAAGACAGGTTACAAGTGATGGACCCGATACCGCGATTCAGGGACTGTGAACATATTGGTGGACCAGTCTCGGGCGCCACACAAGGCGCCAGACCGGATAGACCCAGCGATAGAGGCGCGGGTAGTGGCTCTGCGCCAGGAGTATGGCTTCGGGGGGCGCAGGCTGCGGGTGCTGTTATTGAGGGAAGGGATTAGTGCAGCGGAGGCGACGATCAATCGGATCATCGCGCGTCACGGGCTGACGAAGCGGCAGGATGTGAAGGGATAGGCCACAACGCGGTTTGAGCGCGAAAGGCCCAACGATCTGTGGCAGATGGACTTTAAGGGGCCGATTCGCCTTGGCGATAGCGACGGGTACTGCTATCCGCTAGTCATCGAGGACGACCATAGTCGCTTTCTTTTAGGGTTATTTGCACTATCTTCCATCCGAGGCGAGCCTACAAGGGCGGCGATACGCCAAATTCTGGCCAAGTACGGTCTTCCACGTCAGCTGCTGACAGACCATGGGACGCCGTTCTACGGCATTACGAACGTACATGGGCTCACGTTTGTCAGTGTGGACCTAATGAAACAGGGAATCGAGCTCGTACATGGTGCCATCAGACACCTGCAGACGCAGGGGAAGCTGGAGCGGTTGAACCGCGCCATCCAGGAGGAAATCTGCTTCCGCGGCAGGCCACAGAGTCTGGAAGAGTGCCAGCAGCTATTTGATCGTTTCCGCCAGATCTATAATGAGGTGCGGCCGCACGAAAGCCTGGGGATGGAGGTCCCGGCCTCGCGGTATTCGCCGAGCGCCCAACCCTATCGCATGCCGCCGGTGCCGTGGTCCTATGGAGATCACATGGAATTGCATCGGCTGAACACGCAAGG
>CAZMAI010000601.1:0-1045 GCA_964564195.1 uncultured Anaerolineales bacterium
GATCACCATCCGGTGAGGTCCAGGAGCGCCAGGGTCATAGATCGCAGCCTCCGGAGCGCCCTCCCCGCCGGCAACGACCGCGACGGCCGCGACGATCGCTGGGAGGTCAGTCGTGGGCATCTTTGTGGGCGCAGGCGTCTGAGAAGGCCTCGGCGTGCGCGTAGGGCCGGAGATCGGAGTGGGGGTCCTGGTCTGACGTGGTCGCGGTGTGCGCGTCGCAGCCAGGGCTTGGGCGGTCGCCGTCGGGGGCACCGGCGTGGGTTCGCTCGTGATGACGACCACACGTTCCACGACGACGGTGATCACAGGTGGTGCGGCATCGCCGTTTGAGCGACAACCCGTGAGCAGAAGCAAGAAAGACAGTGCAACCAGAGGGGCAAGGATAGTCCCCGCTTTGCGCCGGATGCCGTCAGGCAGGTAGCGCTCCGCCTCGTTGAAATCGCGCAGATGGCCCGGGGAACAGTCCTTCCGAAAGCCAAACAGTGCTCGTCGCATCATCGCTCGAGACTCCACTCTGAGGCCGACGCGCCAGATACTGCTGGCGTATCGCCTGCAGTCCTATTCAGACGTTCTTGACCGAATGGGGCGAGGAAACCACAGCGACCCAACGCCACCCACCTGGCGTGTCAATCCACAACCATAGTGTACAGGGCGGCAGGGCGAGACGCAAGGAAAAGGCAGTGAATGGACATCTCACTGGAAAAAACTCAACAGGCTTGTAGATAGCCTGGCGGCGCTCACAAACGTGCACCCATCACCAATCCTCGTCCAGACCGTGACGCGCACGCGCCGCGCACCTCCCGGAAGGTCAGCCTTGGCCTGGCCGGCGGACGCCCTCGTCCGCCGGATGCGAGCTACACATCCAGCCTGGCCGGCGGACGCCCTCGTCCGCCGAGAGCGGGGATACGCCCAAATGCGCCCGGACGTTATGACCTTGTTGACGTTCCGCCTGGCCGGCGGACGCCCTCGTCCGCCGGGAGCGGGGACGCCCCCAAATGCGCCCGGACGTTATGACCTTGTTGACGTTCCGCCTGGCCGGCGGACG
>CAZMAI010000602.1:0-1026 GCA_964564195.1 uncultured Anaerolineales bacterium
ATCGAGTCCCCGACGCACGTCACGGGCATCATCCAGTTCCAGTCGGGAGTGCTCTGCCAGTGGCTCACGACCTCGGACGTCTACAGCACCGAGATGCCCCACATCGAGATCTATGGCACCGAGGGCACCCTCCGTTGCCCCGATCCGAACTATTTCCCTGGCCCCGTGTACCTGCGCAAGCCTGAGAGCCAGGAACTGATCGAGCTCGAGAACAAGCACGCCATCGTCCAGGACACGCGTGGCATCGGCGTGGCGGACATGGCTGTGGGCATCAAGAACAATCGCCCGCATCGTGCCAACGGCCGCATGACGTCGCATGTCGTGGACATCATGAATGCCCTGCACGAGTCCAGCGATCAGGGCAAGCGCATCGACCTGGTCACGACCTGCGACCAGCCCAAGGCGCTGCCCGTGGATCTGCCCAACTGGACCATCGACGACTGATCGAACGGGCAAGACTGTCCCTGGGAATAATCGGAGATCACAGCGGAGCCGGCCGCGCCGACAGGTGCCCGGCTCCGCCCGTCAACAGAAAGGACACCAGACCATGGCCACTGAACCCACCAAGATTGGCATTCTGGGCTGCGGCGTCATCAGCGGTATCTATATCGAGACCGCTCAGAAAGTGGACGCCATCGAACTCGCCGCCATCGCCGACGTGAATCCCGAAGCAGCCAAGTTCCGCGCCGGGCAGTACGGCATTGAGCGCGTCCTCACCCCTGAGGAACTGCTTGCAGACCCCGACATAGAGATCGTGATCAGCCTCACACCCAACCGCCTGCACGGCCAGATCGGCAAGCAGGTCATTGAGGCTGGCAAGAGCCTCTACAGCGAAAAGCCCTTTGCCGTGTACCGCGAAGAGGCGCTCGAGAACGTCGCCCTGGCCGAGGCCAAGGGCCTGCGCACCGGCGGCGCGCCCGATACCTTCTTCGGCGCCGCCTGGCAGACCGCCCGCAAGGCCATCGATGACGGCCTGATCGGCGAGCCCTACGCCGCCTTTTCTTACCTCGCCGGCCGCTGGGCTCC
>CAZMAI010000603.1:0-1019 GCA_964564195.1 uncultured Anaerolineales bacterium
GGTGACGGTGATCATCTGGTCCACATAGGCGGCCTGCGTGTCCACGATCTGAGGGTGGCCCAGCAGGATGGCGTTGTAGCGGCTCACGAGAGCGTGTTGCTCGTCCAGCGTGACGCTCTCTGCACCCGGGGCACGGGGAACACGGATCGTGTCCACAACGGCGGGCCGCTCCGCCAGGACAATCTCGCGCCTGGGCACCAGGCGGGCGTTATGCCATGCCTGCTCCACGCGGTTGGGGAGGTCGTCCAGGCTGTTAAAGGTACTCATCCCCCAGCCGCCGTCGCGCGTCAGGGCCCGCACGATGCCTCCCTCGTTCAGCACCGTGCTCACCGTCTCCAGCAGGCGGCCATGGTAGACGATGCGGGTGGTGAGCCGTGTCTCTAGACGAATCTCACAATAATCGGCGCGGCTGCCACGCAGCGCGCGCTCCAAATGCTCCAATGTCATGCTGCACTGCCTTTCTGGTTCGCATATGCCTGTGGCTCATTCTACTCATCCTGCCCCAGGAGCGAAAGCGCACGGCCAGGGCTCGGGCGTTTTGGCAGCGCACGGCATCCGTGCTACACTATAGTCCGTTTTGGACGCCCCCGGTGGGGCGGTACCTTACCTTTCTGCTCCGGCGATACTTACACCGGGGCAACTCCGTGGGAAGGAGACAGACTTTGCGTACCTATGAATTGGTTCTGGTCGTGCGACCCGAGATGGATGAGGAAGGCTTTGACGCCTTTGTCAGCGGCATCACGGGGATGGTCACCGATCAAGGCGGACAGATCGTCGACGTCGAGCACATGGGGCGTCGGCGCCTCGCTTACCCGATCAAAAAGATCACCGAGGGGCACTATGTGCTGCTCCACCTGAATCTCGAGACTCCGGCACTGGTCGAGCTTGAGCGTCGTTTCAAGCTCTCGGAGGATGTACTTCGCTATCTGGTCATCCGTATGGACGAACTGATGGAGCCCGCACCGCCGCAAGAGCCAGAGGCTCAGGGCCTTGAGGCCGAGGGTCTCGAAGCCGAGGGC
>CAZMAI010000604.1:0-1017 GCA_964564195.1 uncultured Anaerolineales bacterium
CCCGCGCGGTCGAGGAGCTTTCCGAGCTGATCCCGGACCTAAAGGTCGAGATCATCCCGCCGGTGCTGGTCAAGGGGCATCCCACGGAAGCCACACTCGCCGAGGTGGACGCTCTGGCGGACGCGATCATCGCCAAGGATCGCGCGCTGGGCCTCTAGCCGCAGCGCGCGCGCACGAAAAAGGGGGGCACGCTACATGGTAGCCCCCCCCCTCTATGATGTTTCCGAGCTTGTCAGGACTCGCCCAGGCCCAGCACTTCCTTGCAGTAGCGTACGCTCCGCTCGAGATCGACGCGCTGCTGCACCACCAGCGCCGCGCGATACTCATCTGGCACGCCCTGGCCAAAGGACGCCGTCAGCATCGTGCCTATAAAAGGCTGTCCCTCGCGCACCAGCTTCTCAAAGCGGGCGAACTCGTGCGCCAGAACCCCCTTGTACGGCCCCCAGAAATCCTGCTCCAAATAGGGCATGACCCGGGGAGCGCCGCCCGTGATGATCTCCAGCGTGACCGGCGTGTTGGGACAGCGCACCTTGAACTCGGCCATCCACGCGTCCAGGCCGGTGTTGCCGTCGCCCATCGCCACCCACTGCACCGCAGCGCCGCGCGGGTGCGGCCAGACGCTGGTATCGCGCACGTGGCTGGTGATCGCATAAGGCGCCAGGCGCTCCAGCGTTACCATCGGGTCCTCGAGCGTCCATAGCGGGTTTCCATTATCGAGGCACACGCCCACCGTCTCGGGACCCGCGCGCTCGATCAGTTCCTTCATCTCGCGACCCTGCAGGTCACCCGCGTGGTTCTCAATCGCGAGCTTGACGCCCGTCTCGCGGGACAGGTCCCGCACGGCGTGGCACGTCTCCACCGTAGATTGAATGTGCGCCTCCAGCGGGAGCTCGGTCCGCCTGTCCGCCGACGACCCGAGAAAACAGCGAACCACAGGCGAGCCCAGTTCCACCGCGACATGTATCAGCCGCGTGGCCTGCTCTACCGCAGTGCCCCGCTCCGCGCGGAAGGTGGTTG
>CAZMAI010000605.1:0-1014 GCA_964564195.1 uncultured Anaerolineales bacterium
AACCACCTGCGCTCGCCTTGCGCCCCCTTTGCTCCGGCGCTAGACTGAGAACAGACTCGTACGGGAGTGCGCGTATGGCCATCACGATCACTGAACGCCTGCCTTCACCCGAAGAGTATAATGCCCTGCGTGCCTCGGCCGGCTGGGAAACGTACGACCTCGAGACCGCCCGAAGATGTCTGCCCCGCTCGCTGTATGGCATCTGCGCGCAACTGAGACCACAGACTGTGGGGATGGCTCGCATCGTCGGCGACGGTGGCCTGGTGTGCTATATCCAGGACGTCCTGGTGCTACCCGAGTGGCGCCGTCAGGGCATCGCGCGCCTGATGATGGACGCCGTGATGGGCTGGGTGCGCGCCAATATGGCGCCCAACGCCGTGGTGGGCCTGATGGCATCGGCCGGCCTCGAGTCCTTTTATGCCTCCTACGGCTTTCAGGCGCGCCCGGCCGGGCGGCATGGCGCGGGCATGCACTGGGTGCGGACGCAGATCCCTGCGGAATGACTGCCGGTGAGCGAACGGTCATCTCAGGTGGCCCCGTACGCCTCCAAGCCAGGTCCACGCGGAGAGATTGCGGGCCACCGTCTGATCTCGTACAATCGCCCTCAACAATGCTCCGCAGCCGGACACACAGGAGTCAAACCCTATGGCAGAGGACTTGCGCCAGGAACTGATCGCCGCTCCCTGGGAGCCGCTTGCCCCGGGCAGCCGCAGCCACCAACTGCGCGAGATGTACTGGCAGCGCACGCACACCGCTGCGCAAGTTCGCAGGGCCGTACACGCCAGTGGGGATACCTCGCTCACCGGGCACGCGCGCGACTTTGCCGCCCTGCTGGAGGCCTCCGATCCCTGGATCCAACCGCACGAGCTCGTCGTGGGCTGCCACCTGGCCCTTCCGGAACCAGGCAGCGGCGTGGATCTCGGCTACTACAACCCGCACTATCCCCCCGGACACGAGATGCTCCTCCGCATGGGGCTCCCCGGCTTGCGCGACGAGGCCCGCAGCCGACTGCAG
>CAZMAI010000606.1:0-1013 GCA_964564195.1 uncultured Anaerolineales bacterium
ATGATGATAACTGAACGTTCCTGAGCAGTCTGTGCCATTGTGGCTCCTCGGTGATCCGTCTGTCGGGCAGACCGCTGCCGGCGGCCGCTCGCCGCGCAGAGTGTATGCAGGGAGCAGCAACGCGCAAATACTCAATGCGCGAAAGGGAATCAGCGGTGCTGTCGCTGTCGATCCTGGCGGGCTCCGGCCAGCCGGATCACGCCGTCCAGCGCGGCGATGAGGCTGCCGGGGTCGGCGATGCCCTTTCCGGCGATGTCGTAAGCCACCCCGTGCGCCGTGGTGCCGCCCGGAACGGGCAACCCCTCAAATAGCGTCACGCGCTGCGACATGGGCTGCAGCTTGCGCGCGATATTGGCCTGGTCGTGGAACATGGCCACCACGCCCTCGAACTCGCCCGCCAGCGCCCGGCCAAATACCGTGTCGGCAGGAATCGGCCCCGTGGCCGCGATCCCCCGTGCGCGGGCATCCTCCACCGCGGGGCCGATGTCGGTGAGCTCCTCGGTGCCCAGGGCGCCGCCCTCGCCGGCGTGGGCGTTGAGCGCCGCCACGGCGATGCGCGGCGCCCCGCCGTCGGGCGCCGTAACGCCCGCCCGCCGCATGACGCTGTCGAGGTTGGCCACAAAACGCAGCACGTTCTCGCGCGTGATCAGGTCCGCGATCTCGCGGAAAGGCACATGCTCCGCCACGGCGGTCACCCAGACATCGCTCATCAGCCCCAGGATGTAGGCGTCGGGGCTGCCGGTGCGCTCGGCCATGTACTCGACCTCGTCGCGGTGCGCGTGGCCGCAGAGGTGAAAGGCCTCCTTGTTGAGCGGGCCCGAAACGATCCCCTGGATGGCGCCTGCCTGGGCCAGATCGCAGGCCAGATCGAGCGGGGCCAGCATGGCCCTCGAGGTCTCGAGGCTGATGGCACCCCAGAACACCACAGGCGGTGCCGGGGTCAGCGTGGGCAGCACATCGATGGCGTCACCATACTCGGCCTCGTCGATGTGCGTGATGGTGCGCAGCGCCGG